>JACMKT010000135.1 GCA_014380005.1 Rhodospirillales bacterium | reverse complement strand
GTGGGGCCGGCATTAAAGATTTCAAGGAGCGTGTTCGATGAGCGTCCTTCCGAAGGTTCTCGGCCTGACCGTGGCCGGTGTGCTGGTGATCGCGTTGTATCTGTCGGTGTCGGTGGTCGGCGCCCTGTTCGGCGGCGTCGCTGCTCCGGGCGTGAGCCCCAGCCCGCTGGGCTTCGCCGTCTACATCGGTCTGGCTCTGACCGCCGTGTTCTTGGCCGGCGTGATGTTCCTGGCCTCCACCGGCGGCGGCGAAGAGGCGTAAGCCCTTCAACGTCTTCGAGCGGAAATTCATCGCCCCGGCTTTCACATGAAAGCCGGGGCGATGTCGTTTGGGGGGGCTGGTCAGACTAACCGCAGCCCCCGGACCTCGCGCCCCTTGACCGTCTCAATCACCGCCATCAGCACCGCTTGGCCCGCCACCAAGCCGTCCAGGTTCGAGCGTTTCAGCGCGCTGCGGTGCACGAAGACGTCGCGCCCGCCATCCTGGGCGGTGATGAAGCCGAAGCCTTTTCCCGGCTGATACCATTTGACCACGCCGGGCATCTGGGGCACCGGCTCGGGCTGGGTGGGCGGAGCCGAGAGCTCAGTAATGCGCAACACTTGCGGGCCTTTGGCACCACAGGCAATCTCGCACAGCAATTCGGTGCCTTCCACCAACTGACTGGTGCCGCCGCGCGGCAGCACGGTGGCATGCAGGAAGGCCTCGGGCCGACCGTCCAACGGGGTGACGAAGCCGAACCCCTTCTCGGCGTTGAACCATTTCAGCCTGACCCGCACGGCAGTGGCGGGGGAAGCCATCAAACCACCGGCAAAGGAAAGATCGCTCACGCCGTTCCTCCCGAACCTCGCTATCTGCGTTCTTTTCCTTCTCGCATTTTGCGCCCCAGATTGACCACTCGACAGCGTTCCTGCACCACTTGCGGCATACCCCATGCCCTTGGCGCTCCCCCGATTATCCCGCCATCTCCCCCGTCTCGCATAAAGACCGGACTTAGGACACACGGATACAGTGGTCCTATGGATTCTCTCAGGGGCAACCAGCAGAGGGACAGGCATATGGCAGCCAAAAAGGACGACAAAGACCCGGGTGAGCCGATGGGCGAAGCCGCGATCGAGGCCGGACGCCAGACCCGGCGCGTCACGGAATCCATGGTCGAAGCCGGCATGAGCCAAGCCAGCGATGTGAGCCACCGTCAGACCGAGCAGGTCCGCGCCCTGATGGGCAGCGGGACGAGACTTTATGCCGATCCGGGCGAGGTTTCGCGCGATGACGTGGATACGGTGATGCAGACCAGCGCGCGGCTGGCCAAGGGCGTGCAGAGCATGAGCTGGGAGGTGATGAACTACACCCAGCAATCCCTGCAACTCAGCCTGCAGACCGCCAACGATCTGATGACCTGCCGCACGATCGAGGACATGCTGAACATCCATCGCAACTTCATGCGCCAAAGCGTGAACACCTTCTTGCAGGAAAGCGCGCGGCTATTGGAGATGTCGAGCGGCGTCACCGATGAGGTGACGGCCCCCATACAGCAGCGGGTCGAGACCACGCGACATTGAGGACCCAGCACGGGAGGGTCGGATGCGCCCTCCCGCCCTGCCCCGTCAGTTGCTGCACGCCTTGTAATCCAGCAACACCTCGTTCTGCAGCACCTTGGCCTGGGCGGTGAAGGCGCCCCAACCGCGCTTGGACAGTTCGTCCATCTTTTCATCGATGTTTTCACAATAAGCCACGGTCATGGGGGTGTTGCGGTGATAGGTCACCAGCCGCCCGTCGAAATAGGTCCGGACCTTCAGCGCATCGTCCTTGAACTCGCGCAGGAACAATTTGGCCCGGCGGTCGGTCTGCTGCTTCAGGCGCGCACCGAATTTCTGGTCGAAATCGATCCACTTCTTTCCCATGCCGGGAATGTATTCATTACAGCGCCGGGCGGCCTCGCGCATGAACACGCCGTGGCGGACCAATTGCTCCACCTGCAATTCCCCCGTGTTCAGGCAGCGTTTGAACTTGACCAACTGCGCCTGCGCCCCACCCGGCCAGACGGCAATTGCGAGAACAGCGGCAAGGATAAGGCGGGACAGGTCTCGCATGGGGTTCCACCGATGGTGACGGGCATAGGCCATTATGGACCGTGCTCGCGCCGTGGGGAAATGGGAACCTATGCGAAGCCGGGTCGTTGGACGACTCAGGTGACCATGTTTCCCCCTGATTTCGGAGGACGATGAATGCTGAACCGTATTCTGGCCGTTACGGCCCTTGGGCTCGCCGTCGGGCTGGCCGCCTGCGACCAGGGCGGACAGGAACAGGCCCAGACCCCAAAGAACCAGGAAAGCCAGCAGAGCACCACGACCGAGAGGAGCACAACCACCACGCCAAGCGCTCCCTCCAATCAGGCGCCGGAAAGTCAGGCGCCGGCCAACCAGCCTCCAGCCAGCCAGCCCCCAGCCCCGAGCGGTGGTAGCAGCGGCAATTAGTAACCAATCAGGAGGCGGTGGCGCGCGGGCGCTGCCGCCTTGCTTTTTCCAACCAAGCCGCCGCCACCCGATAGCCCAGCAACACCGCCAGCACCGCCGCGTACAGCATGGGCTGGCGGATATCGGCTTTGACCATCATCCAATAATGCACCACGCCCAAGATGCCGACGGCGTAAGCCAACTTGTGCAGCATGCGCCAGCGCCGCCCGCCCAGACGGCGGATCATGGCATCGGTGGAGGTCACCGCCAGCGGCACCAGCAGGACGAAGGCGGCCATGCCCAGGGTGATGTAGCGCCGCTTGACGATGTCCTTGGCCAAGGCCTGCCAGTCGAAGAACAAGTCCAGACCCAAATAGGACGACAGATGCAGGCAGACATAGAAGAAGGCGAACAGCCCCAGCATGCGCCGCAGCCGGGCCAATTGCGCCCAGCCGGTGATCTTGCGCAAAGGCGTCACCGCCAAGGCGATCAGGACGAAGCGCAACGCCCAATCGCCTAAGTACCGGTTCACCGTTTCGATGGGATTGACACCCAGATATCCGAACAGCCCGCGCCACACCAGCCACGCCAGCGGCAGCAGGCATATGACGAAGACCACCGGCTTGAGATAGACCAGCACGCGCTGAACCATCAGAACTGCGCCTTCAAATCCATGCCCGCGTACAGCCCAGCCACCTGATCGGCATAGCCATTGAACGGCAAAGTCTCGCGCCGCAGGAATTCGCCGATGCGGCGTTCCTTGGCTTGGCTCCAGCGCGGATGGTCCACCGCCGGATTGACGTTGGAATAGAAACCGTACTCGCGCGGCGCCGACTTATTCCAGGCGGTGGCCGGCTGGGTCTCGGTGAAGCGGATTTTCACGATGGATTTGATGGATTTGAAGCCGTACTTCCACGGCACCACCAGCCGAATGGGCGCCCCGTTCTGCGGCAGCAATTGCTGACCGTACAGGCCCACCGCCAGCAGGGTCAGCGGCTGCATAGCCTCGTCCATGCGCAGGCCCTCGGTATAGGGCCAGTCCAGCACGCGCGAACGGATGCCGGGCATCTGCTCGGGATCGGCCAGGGTGGTGAATTCCACGTATTTGGCGCGCGAATTGGGCTCGAACCGTTTCAACACGTCGGCCAGGGGCACGCCCACCCAAGGGATGACCATGGACCACGCCTCGACGCAACGCATGCGATAGATGCGTTCCTCCAACCGGTGCGGCTTGATCAGCTCGTCATAGGCGACCTTTCCCGGCTTGGCGCATTCGCCCTCCACCCACACCGTCCACGGCGTGGTCTTCAACCGGCCCGGGGCGGTCTTGGCGGGATCTTCCTTGTCGGTGCCGAACTCGTAGTAATTGTTGTAGGTGGTGACCGCCTCCAGGGTTGTCATCTTCTCGTCCAGGGTGATGGCGCCCTTGGCGTAATCCAGCGGCCCAGCCTCGGCCCGGCCCACCGGGAACATGGTGGCCGCCGCGCTCAGGGCGAGAAAGCGCCGCCGGTCCAGGTAAAGCCGCTGGTCGGTGATTTCGGACGGGGCGATGTCGCCTTTGAAACGGATCAGCATGCGGCGGACCTCCAAACGATCTCTCTGCCAAACGATCTCTCTGAAAGATGGGTTCGACGGCCCGCCGCGGAAAGTCACGTCAGCGATTCACATCCACCACCACGCGGCCGCGGATTTCGCCCTTGAGGATTTGCGCCCCCAATCCCGGCAGATCGGCCAGGGCTGCTTCCGTGGTCAGCGAGTCCAGCAAATCCACCGGCATTTCCGCCGCCAGACGCTGCCACGCCTTCAGCCGGCGCGGCGTCGGGCATTGGGCGCTGTCGATACCCAGCACGTTGATGCCGCGCAGCAGGAAGGGCAGCACGGTGGTGGACAGTTCAACGCCGCCAGCATTACCGCACGACGCCACCGAACCATGCAGCTTCAGGGTCGCCAGCACGCTTGCCAGGGTCGGGCCACCCACGCTGTCGACGCAACCCAGCCAGCGTTCGGCCAGCAGGGGCTTGGCGGCGCCGCCCGACAGTTCGGCGCGGTCCACCATCACCTTGGCGCCCAGGCCTTTCAGATAATCATGCTGGCTGGCCCGCCCGGTGGAGGCCGCCACGGTATAGCCGCGCCGGGCCAGAAGTGCGGTGGCAACCGAGCCCAACCCGCCGGCGGCACCGGTCACCAGCACCTCGCCTTGCTGATCGGGAGCGAGGCCGTGTTCCTCCAGCCCCATCACCGCCAGCATGGCAGTCAGGCCGGCAGTGCCCAGGGCCATGGCGTGGCGGGTGGTCAAGCCGGCGGGCAGCGGCACCAGCCATTCCGCCTTGACCCGCGCCTTCTGGGCATAGCCACCCCACCATACCTCGCCCACGCGCCAGCCGGTCAGGATGACCTTGTCGCCCGGCTTATAGGCGGGATTGTCCGACGCCTCCACCGTGCCGGCGAAGTCGATGCCGGGGATGTGCGGGTACTGACGCACCAACCGGCCCAGGCCACCCAGAATCAGGCCGTCCTTGTAATTCAGGGTGGAGTACTCGACCCGCACGGTGACATCGCCCGCAGGCAGCTCGGCCTCGGTCACAGGGCGGATCGAGGCCGAGACCTTGCCGCCATCCTCGTCCAGCATCAGGGCAGAAAATTCGCTCACCGCATGCCTCCCGCTTTGTTTCAGGCGGCGAGTCTACGTCGCCGCGCCCCGGTGGTCGAGCGCCCCATTCCGTCAGGCAGTCCGACAAAAGTATGAATAGGTCATACCACACGCAGGTTGCGACCCCTCTGGCGAGGGCGTACATCTTTAGGCACATCACCTTCGGATAGGGGCCGCGCCATGACTTTCGCCAATATCAATATCATGGGGCGGCTGATGGCCGGTTTCGGCGCCGTGGTGGTCCTGACCGGTGGCCTGGGCTGGGTCGCGCTGGACAAGATCGACGTGCTGGCCGGCTTCACCAGCAACCTTTACCAACACCCCTACACGGTCACCACCGAGTTCCTTGAGGCCGAGGTGGACATCATCGCCCTGCACCGGTCCATGAAGGACGTGGCGCTGTCGCAAAATCCCGAGCAGCTGGCCGCCGCCATCAAGGCAGCCAACGACCGCGAAGTGCAAGTCTATCAGCATTTGGATCTGGCGGCGGAGCGCTTCCTGGGCGACAAGGCCAAGGTCGCCGAACTGCGCAAGACCTTCGCCGATTGGCGTCCCATCCGCGAACAGGTCTTCCTGGCCATGCACGAAGACCGCCGCGCCGATGCCGGCGCCATCACCAAGACCCAGGGCGCCGCCCAGGTGAAGATGGTCAGCGACCAAATCGACGAACTGGTCAAATTCTCCCGCAACAAGGCAGCCGCCTTCGCCGACCGGGCCGAAAGCGAACACCAATCCGTGCGCGTCCAGACGCTGTCGCTGCTGGGCATCATCGTCGCCCTGTCCGTGGCGCTGGCAACCCTGATCACCCGGTCCATCACCAAGCCCCTGGGCAGCCTGCGCAATTGCATGGGCCTGCTGGCCGAGGGCCGGCTGGACGAAGAGGTTCCCCACCACACCCGTGGCGACGAAGTGGGCGACATGGCCCGCACCGTGCTGGTGTTCCGCGACAATGCACGGCGCGTCCATGCCCTGGAGATGGAGCAGGAAGCGTCCAAAATCCGCGACGCCGCCGCCCGCCGCCAATCCATGATTGATCTGGCCAATGAATTCGAAAAACATGTGGAAGCGGTGGTCGATCACGTGGCCAGCGCCGCCGACCGCATGAACACGACCGCCACCTCCATGTCCGCCGCCGCCGAGCAGGCTTCGAATCAGGCCAAGGCCGCCGCCGCCGCCGCCGAGGAAGCGTCCGGCAACGTCCAGACCGTGGCGTCGGCCGCCGAGGAACTGGCGGCCTCCATCGCCGAAATCGGCCGTCAGGTGGATTCGTCCACCACCACCACCCGCCATGCGGTGGAAAAGGCGCGCCACACCAACACCATCGTGCGCAGCCTTGCCGATGCCGCCAACCGCATCGGTGAAGTGGTGGGCCTGATCAACGACATCGCCAGCCAGACCAATTTGCTGGCGCTCAACGCCACCATCGAAGCGGCCCGCGCCGGTGACGCCGGCAAGGGCTTCGCCGTGGTCGCCAACGAGGTCAAGTCACTGGCCAACCAGACCGGCAAGGCCACCGAGGACATCGGCCAGCAGATTTCCGGCGTCCAGACCGCCACCCGCGACGCGGTCGCGGCCATCGAAGACATCCTGGGCACCATCGGCAATCTGTCGGAAGTAACTTCCTCCATCGCCTCGGCGGTGGAGGAACAGCAGGCCGCCACGGCGGAAATCGCCCGCAACGTGGAACAGGCCGCCCAAGGCACCGCGACCGTCGCCCGCAACATCACCGGCGTCAGCGCCGCCGCCCGTCAGGCCGGCGACACCTCGGAAGAAGTGCTGAGCGAATCCGCCGATCTGTCCCAGCAATCGGTCAGCCTGCGCCAGCAGGTGGAAGGCTTCATCAACAATCTGCGGGCGGGCTGAGCGCAGCCCCGCTTACAATTCCGCGATAGCCTGCGCCGCTTCATCGAACGCCGCCTCCATGGAAGCCAACAGCGCTTGCGCCCCTTCACCGTCGCCCCGTGCGCTGGCGGCTTCCATTTGGGCGGCCATGCGGGCGAAGCGGTAGCAGCCGGCGGAGTTGCCGGCCCCCTTGGCGCCATGGGCGGCTTCGCGGGCTTCCACGCAATTGCCGTGTTCCAGCGCGCGGCGCATCTCCGCCACCAAAGGCCGGGTGCTGTCCACGAACAGGGTCAGCAATCCCTTGGCGTCGTCGGTGATGCCGCCGAAGATTTCACGCATGGCGGTCAGGTCCAGAACCGCCGGCAGGGCGCTTTCCGGCACCGCCTCGATCCGCATCTCGGCAACGCCACGGCGACGGCGCAGGGCTGCGGCACTGGGCAGCAATTTGCGTAAGGTGGCGTCCAACTGGGCCAGATCGATGGGCTTGGCCAAGAACGCGTCCATGCCGCAATCCTGGCACTTCTTGGCAGTGCCGCCCAAGGCGTCGGCGGTCAGGGCGACGATGGGCATGTGGGCCTGGGTCTCCTGCTCCCAATCCCGCACCCGGAATGTCAGCTCGTAACCATCCATTTCCGGCATGTGGCAATCGGTCAGCAGCAGGCCGTAATCGCGGATCTGCATGCGCTCCCACGCTTCCACGCCATTGCTCACCAATTCGATGGCATAGCCCAGCCGCTCCATCAGCCGGCGGACCACCACCTGATTGGTGGGATTGTCCTCGGCCACCAGGATCAAGGCACCGGCAGCGCCGGCTTCGTCGATGCTGGGCGGAATATAGGTTTCGTCCACCCGGCCACATTCTTCCTCTTCTTCCTCGAAGAAGCCGCGATTGGCGGCGGCGGCCACCGTGCGCCACAACGCCCAGCGCCGCACCGGCTTGGTCAGGGTGGCGAACAGGCCGGCCTCGCGGGCATCGCGCGACGCCAGGGAATAGACGGCGTGCGGCACCACCATGACCATGCGCGTGGGTGCCTCCGGACCGGCGGCGGCCAGCAAGCCACGGGCGGCGGAGACCAGCAGGGCGAAGTCCTGAGTGCCGTCCATCAGCACCACGTCATAGGACCACCCGGCCAGGGCTGCGGCACGCACCGCCGCCAGGGCGCCATCGGTGGAAGCCACCACCGCCACCTGGGCGCCGAGATGGCCAAGATATTGACGCATGGCCTCAGCCGCCACCGGCCCTTCGGCCAGCACCAGCACGGCCACACCGGCCAGATCGGGGCCTTGCTCGGGCGCCTCGGCGGCCACCTGCACCGGCGCATTGAACCAGAAGGTGGAGCCCTCGCCCTGGCGGCTGCGCACGCCAATGTCGCCGCCCATCATGTGAACCAGCCGTCCACAGATGGACAGGCCCAGCCCGGTGCCGCCATAGCGCCGGGCAATGGTGGCGTCGGCCTGGGTAAAGGGTTCGAACAAGCGGGCCTGCTGTTCAGCATCAAGACCAATGCCCGTATCGGTGACGCTGAACCGCAGCAGGATGGGGCGGGCATTGGGGTCCACCGCATCCACGGAAATGCGCACGCAGCCCTTTTCCGTGAACTTGATGGCGTTGCCGGCCAGATTGGTGACGATCTGGCGCAGCCGCGCCGGGTCGCCAAGGAAGCGTTCCGGCAGGCTGGGATCAATGAAGGTGATCAGGCCGATGCCCTTTTCCTGGGCGCGGGGCGACAGCAGCTCGGCCACCCCCTCGACGATCTCCACCGGGGACATGTCCACGGACTCCAGCTCAAGCCGCCCGGACTCGATCTTCGAGAAATCCAGAATGTCATTGATGATGGTCAGCAGCGCCGTGGCCGAATCGCGGATGACGCGCGACATTTCCTTCTGCTCGGGCGGCAGGGGCATGTCTTCCAGCAATTGGGCCATGGTCAGCACGCCATTCATGGGCGTGCGGATTTCATGGCTCATGGTGGCGAGGAACAGGGATTTGGCCTGACTGGCGTCCTCGGCCATGCGCTTGGCTTCGGCCAAAGCGGCTTCCTGTTCCTTACGCTTGGTGATATCGGCGGTGGAGACGCAGATGGCGGCGTCGCCATCCATCTCGATGGCCGCCGCCGAAACCAGCGCCCAGAAGCGCTGGCCGTCGGAACGGCGCATATGGCTTTCGAAATCGGCGAGGTAACCCTGGCTGCCCACCAGCTCCACCACCCGCGCCCGGTCCGTGCGGTCGCCGTAGAATACGGCAGCGTCCATGCCCACCGCTTCGTTCTCGGGCACCATGTACAGTTCGGCCCAGCGCGGATTGACGTATTGAATGATGTTGTCCGACACCCTTGAGATGGCTAGGGCCAAAGGCGAGGTGTCGAGGATGGTGCGCATGCGCCGCTCGCTCTCCTTCAGCAGATCGGTGGAATCCTGCAAGCAGGCCATGGCATCGCGGAACACCACCAATTCATCCGCCATATCGGCGATCTCGTCATCGCCCGAGTGCGCCACCTTGGTGGAAAAATCACCCTGAACAATGCTGTGCATGGTGGCGGCCAGCCCGGACAAGCGCGTCACGATGTTGCGGCCCAGGTAAAGCCAGACGAACAGCAGCGGGCCCAGGAAGGTGCCGCACCCGATCAGGATCATGGTGCGCCGGCCCGCCGACAGTGCTTCCTCGACGCGCTTTCCGTTGATGCCGGCTTCGGTCTCGGCTGCACTGACCAAATGGCCCGCCGCAGCCGAAATGCGCGCCACCAAATCGCTGCCTTCCTCATTGGCGGCAGCCAGCCGGGCCTCGGTCAGCAGATACTGACTGCGCATTTCGAAGACGTTTTCGGGTCCGGTGCCCAGGGCCAAGGCCTTACGCGCGGCATTGCGCAACACCTCGTCGCCGGAAACCTCCACCAGCGTGGCCAGCCGGCGGGCGGGGGCCTCGTATTGGTGGCGCTGCTTGGACAGGGTGTCCATGTCGGGAACGCTGACCACTTGGCGCAGCACATCCACCGCCTCGATCAGCACCGGCATATCGGCAGACCAGCCATTGACCAGCATGGTATGCACGCTGTCGTCCAGAGTCTCCAGCTCCCCGGTCATGCGCCGATTGCGCTCGTGCAATTGCAGACGGCGTTCGATCAGAACATTGCGCCCGCCCATATTGTCGCTTACGGCGGCCATCAAAGTGCGCAGCTCGTCCATGATGGCCGTGTCCACCGTACTGCCGCTCAAATCCTCGATCATGCCGTGCAGACGTTCGGCCAATACTTGCAAGGCGGCGGCGTTGTCCTGCCGCTGCGCCTGGGTTTGCGAGGCGTCCAAAGCGGGGGCGGCGGCGGCCAGCCGGGCAGAGGCCTCGGACAGCTTCAACGCCGCGGAAACGCTGGGCAAATTATTGCGGGTGACGGTGACCAGCAGCCGTTCGATCTCGGAATAGCTGGTCCAGGCCAGCACGCCGGCCAGGATGGTCATGGCCGCAACCGTGCCAACAGCCACCAGCAGCTTGGCACGGATGCCAAAGCGCCAACGGCGGCTGTGCTGGTCGGACACCGGAGACGTCCCCCTGGTGTACGGATTCGCGGAATAGTTCAACGCGCCATGCCCTCCCCGGTTGACACTATGCGCCAAGCCTCTCGCGGCGACAACGATGGATGCCCGCACACAAAAGGCGTTAGGATGCGGCCCGCGCGCCCCCATCCCGGAGCATCCATGAGCCCCCGTAAGCCCGCCGCCCCAAAGGACCCCAGCAAAGCCCTGCACGAGGCGCTGAGCCTTGCCATGGGCCAACGCCTGGACGAGGCGGAAGCGCTGTTGGCGCGCTTTCCCGACCACCCCGATTGCATCTATCGCCGCGCCACCCTGCTGATGACGCTGGAGCGCTACGGCGAGGCCGAGCAAGGCTTCAGCCGCATCCTGAGCATGGCGCCCAACCATTTCGACACCATCATGGGTCTGGCCGGCGCGCTGGTGGAACAAGGCCGGGCGGCGGAAGCGGTTCCGCTGCTGGACGCTGCCGTCCGCGCCAAACCCGACGCCCGCAGCCGCTATTGCCGGGGCGTGGCGCTGGATGAAGCGGGCCGCCCGGAAGAAGCGGCACGCGATCTGACCTTCGCCCGCAACGCGCTGATCGCCCAGATCGAGGCCCGCGACCTCGCCCCCCTGGAGGTCTATGTCCAGATCGCCCGGCGCTGCAATCTGCGCTGCGCCATGTGCGGCCACGAGGTCTGGCAGTCCAATTCCGGCTTCATGGAAGCGGAACTGTTTGACCGGGTGCTAAGCGAATGCGCCGCCAACGGGGTCAAGCGCCTGCACGTGCTGTCGGGCCAGGGCGAGCCCATGCTGCACCCCCAGGTTTTCGAAATGCTGGAAAAGGCGGTGGCCCAAGGGCTGGAGGTGGGTATCGTCACCAACGGCACGCCGCTGACGGCGGAACGCTGCCAGCGCCTGGGCCAGATGGGCCTGTCCTACATCCAGTTTTCCTTCGCCGGCTGGGACAAGGAAAGCTATGAGGCCACCTATGTGGGCGCCAAATTCGAGCGCACCCTGGAAAACCTCAAGCTCATGGGCGCGGCCACGCGCGGCACCAAGACCAATTTCATGGTCAAGGCGGTGTGCACTGGCGACAATTGGGCCGAAGTGCGCGACCGCACCCGCGCCTTCCTGGGCAAGCAGGGCGTGGACAACGTCGTCACCGTCGTCGCCAACAATTTCGGCGGCAACGTCCAGCACGGCACCTTCTTCGAACAGCACGGCGTGTGGTCCCTGAAAACCCTGACCCACCAACGCCGCATGCCCTGCCGCGTCTTCCTGAAAGCGGTCGGCGTGTTCTGCGACGGCACCGTCACCGCCTGCGGCTGCTACGATTCCAATGCCGAACTGAAAATCGGCCATATCGGGGAAAACTCACTGGCCGACATCCGTAAGGGCGAGGGGTTCCGGAGAATATTGGAGGCGTTCCGCAAGGGCGAACTGAGCGATGTGCCCATGTGCGGGAAGTGTGATGATCCGTTCGGGTGAAACCGGGGAAGGTTTTTACACAAATGAACACGAATAAACACGAATGGATTGGTGATGATTGATCCGGTCGAGGACGAGATAAGCAACCGCATCATTGGCTGTGCATTTGAAGTTTCCAATGTTTTGGGGCATGGCTTTTTAGAAGCCGTTTACCGCAAAGCTTTGCTTCAAGAATTTCGCATTCAAGGGCTTGAGGCTGCCGAAGAAGTCCGCCTACCTATTTCCTATAAAGGAGACGAAATAGGCGTCTACGTGGCCGACATCATTGTCGGCGGGCGCGTCATCGTCGAATTGAAAACGGTTGAAGCGCTGATCCCGGCCCACACAGGGCAAGTCCTTAATTACCTTCGCGCCAGCAATTCCCGCTTAGGGATGTTGCTAAATTTCGGCAAGCCCCGGCTAGAGTTCAAGCGAGTGTTGCTTTAATTTTTACACGAATGGACACAAATAAACACGAATAGATAAAACCACACTTCATTCATTCGTGTTCATTTGCGTTCATTCGTGTAAAAACTTACCTGAACTCATCGGGCACGCCATCGCCATCAATACTAGGCTGGAATTCAAACTGGCGTTGATTTAATTTTACACGAATGAACACAAATAAACACGAATAGATAAAATATTACTCCCTTCATTCGTGTTCATTTGCGTTCATTCGTGTAAAAACTTACCTGAACTCATCAGGCACG
>JACMKT010000134.1 GCA_014380005.1 Rhodospirillales bacterium | reverse complement strand
CCGACAGGGTGCCGATGGCCTCGCCCAGCACCTGTTCGATGCTTTTGCCCGCCGCCCGGCATTGGGCGTCGATGGCGGACCGCTCGCCCTCGGGCAGACCGCCCACCTCCAGCAGGCCGTTGACGAACATGCGCATGCCCGCTTGGGTGGGCAGTCGTCCGGCGGAAATATGGGGCGAGTACAGCAGGCCCAATTCCTCCAAATCCGCCATGACGTTGCGGATGGTGGCGGGCGACAGGTGAACAGGCATGCGGCGCGACAGCGTGCGCGAGCCTACGGGATCGCCCGTATGCACGTATTCTTCGACGATATGCCGAAAAATCTCGCGCGAGCGCTCGTTCAGCTCGGTGATCACTGGGCTTTTGCCGCGAATCATAACGTGGTTGGACCCTTCATTGCCGAGCGGAATCTAGTGAGCAGTAGCGGGATCGTCAACTTAAGGGAAAGCAGGTGCGTTAATGTGGACGCAAGCGAGGTGAATCGGTAGGGTTCGCCCGACCCCAATAGACATGAGAATATGCCCGTCATGAGACCGTCCGGCCGCGCCTTCGACCAGCTTCGCACCATTAGCCTGGAAACCGGCTTCTCCCGCTATGCCGAGGGCTCGTGCCTGGCGAAATTCGGTGAGACCCACGTGCTGTGCACCGCCTCCGTCGAGGAAAAGGTGCCGTCCTTCCTGCGCAATTCAGGCAAGGGCTGGGTCACCGCCGAATACGGCATGCTGCCGCGGTCCACCCACACCCGCACCGACCGCGAAGCCGCGCGCGGCAAGCAATCGGGCCGCACCCAGGAAATTCAGCGCCTGATCGGCCGTTCCTTGCGCGCCGTCACCGATCTGACCGCCATGGGCGAGATGCAGATCAAGGTGGATTGCGACGTCATCCAGGCCGATGGCGGCACCCGCACCGCCTCCATCACCGGTGCCTATGTGGCCCTGTATCTGGCGTTCCAGAAGCTGGTGGAGTCCGGCAAGCTGAAGGCGGTTCCGCTGATCGACCATCTGGCCGCCGTGTCATGCGGCCTGTATGAGGGCAACGCGGTGCTGGATCTGGAATATATCGAGGATTCCGCCGCCCAAGCCGACGCCAATTTCGTCCTGACCGGCACCGGCGGCATCGTCGAAGTCCAGGGCACCGCCGAGGAACGTCCGTTCTCGCGCGATCAGTTCCAGACCCTGCTGCAATTGGCGGAAAAGGGTGTGACCGAGCTGGTGGCGGCGCAGAAGAAGGCATTGGGTCTGGAATGAACCGCAAGTTCTCTTCGGGCAAATTGGTCATCGCCAGCCACAATGCCGGCAAGGTCCGCGAAATCGGCGAGCTGCTGGCGCCGTACGGCGTGGACGTGGTCTCTGCCGGTGATTTGGGCTTGGCCGAGCCCGAGGAAACCGGCACCACCTTCGTCGCCAATGCCGAACTGAAAGCCCACGCCGCCGCTCAGGCGTCGGGGCTTCCGGCTTTGGCCGACGATTCCGGCTTGGCGGTGGATGGGCTGGGCGGCGACCCCGGCATCTATTCCGCCCGCTGGGCTGGCCCGTCGAAAGATTTCCAGGCCGCCATGGCCCTGGTCAATGACAAGCTGGGAAACAATCCAGACCGGTCGGGGCGTTTCATATGCGCCCTGGCCCTGGCTTGGCCCGACGGCCATTGCGAAACCTTCGAGGGCGTGGTCGAAGGGGACCTTGTCTGGCCGCTGCGCGGGCTCGCCGGTTTCGGCTATGACCCCATGTTCCAGCCCAAGGGCCACGCGGTCACCTTCGGCGAAATGGACCCCAACGCCAAACACGCCATCAGCCACCGGGCGGATGCCTTCCGCAAGCTGGTGGCGGCGTGTTTCGAGTAGTTGTTTAACCACCAAGGGCACCAAGATCACCAAGCCACCTTTCGGGTGGCACCGGCGGTGGGTTCCATCGGCTATCTTGGTGTCCTTGGTGCCCTTGGTGGTGAATTTTTCTTATGCGTGACCCCGGTTTCGGCATCTACATCCACTGGCCGTTCTGCCTGTCGAAGTGCCCGTACTGCGACTTCAACAGCCATGTGGCCGCCCGCATCGACCAGCCCCGCTGGCGTGCCGGCCTGCTGCGTGAGCTGGAGTATTTCGCGCAAGTCAAACCGGGCGCCACCGTCACCAGCATCTTCTTCGGCGGCGGCACGCCCAGTCTGATGGAGCCCGCCACCGCCGGTGCCCTGATCGACCGGGTTGCCAGCCTGTGGCCCACGACGCCCGATCTGGAAATCACCATGGAGGCCAATCCGTCCACGGTGGAGGCCAACCGCTTCCGCGAGTTCCGCGCCGCCGGGATCGGGCGGTTGTCCCTGGGGGTGCAGGCGCTGGACGATGCCTCGCTGAAATTCCTGGGCCGCCGCCACAATGCGGGCGAAGCCCTGGCGGCGCTGGAAGTGGCGAAAAGCCTGTTCCCGCGCTTTTCCTTCGATCTGATCTATGCCCGCCCCGGCCAGACCGTGGCCGGCTGGCAGGCGGAATTGACCCGCGCCCTGGAACTGGCCGGCGACCATCTGTCGCTATACCAACTGACCATTGAGGACGGCACCGCCTTCGCCCCCGCTTACGCCCGTGGCGACTTTCAGCTACCCGGCGAGGACGACCAAGCCGCCATGTTCGAGGCCACCCAGGCGCTGACCCAAGCTGCCGGCCTGCCCGCCTATGAGGTCTCCAACCACGCGGCCCCGGGCAGCGCCTGCCGTCACAATCTGACCTATTGGCTGGGCGGCGATTACGTGGGCATCGGCCCCGGCGCCCATGGCCGCCTGAACGGCAGCGCCACCCGCCAGCACCGCGCCCCCGAGATCTGGCTGGACCGGGTCGAGCGCCATGGCCACGCCACCCAAGCCAGCGAGGCCCTGAACCCGGAAACCCGCGCGGAAGAGCTGGTGATGATGGGCATGCGGCTGGTGGACGGCATCGACGCCGCCACCTTCGCCGCAGCCGCTGGGCGTTCCCTGTGGGACGTGGTGGATGCACACGGTCTGGCCCGCATGGAGGAGGGCGGCTTCGTCACCCGCACCGCCGCCGGGATCAAGGCAACGCCCGCCGGCATGCTGGTGCTGAATGCGCTGACGGCGGAGTTGCTGAGGTAGGTCTTACTGCCCCACCACCGTGAAGCTCCCCGGTGCCGGGCTGACTTCCTTGGCGCCGGCCTGGGTGATCTCGCGCACCGCCAAGCCCCGTTCCGAGGTGCCGTCGGCGCTGAGGCGGAAGACGCCGTCCACGCCGGCGAAGCCGTTGGGGTTGGTCAACGACTCCACCGAGTAATCGCCCTGGGCCTGCCGCGCCAGGATGGCGGCCAAGGCGGTGGCGTCATAGGCGATGGAGGCGATGGCGCCCGAACGGGCCGGCAGCGGACCGAAGGCCTTGCCGTAACGGGCCTCGAAATCCTGATGGGCGGCCACCGGCGGGGCGGGGAACCAGCCGCCTTGGACCGAGGGTTCGTTTGCCAGACTGGCATCGTCCCATTGCAGCGAGCCCAGGAAGCGTCCCACGCCCGGATCGATTTCGTAATAGGTCAGCAGCGAAGCCAGCGACCGCAATCGGGTGCCGCCTTCAGGCATCAACACGGCATCGAAGTTCGGCGGCGCCACCGGCTGACCGGCGGCCTTGCCCCGGCTGCGGGCGTCCACGTCGGTGAACCGCTTGGCCACCTTGCTGAAATCCGTGGATTGGGGGTCGTAGAATTCCACCTTGGCGACACGGCCGCCCTGGGCCGGCACGGCGGCGTGGAAGGCATCGGCCACGGCGCGGCCGTAATCATTGGACGGCGCCAGCAGGGCAAAGCGTTCCTTGCCCTGGGACCGGGCGTAGCCAACCACACGGGCCACCTGCGAACCGGGCAGGAAGCCCAGCGTATAGATGCCGTTGCCCAGCACCGCGCGGTCGGTGGTAAAGGCCAGCATGGGCACGCCGTGATCACGGGCCAGGGTTGCGGCGGCCTTGACCTCGGGCGAGAACAGCGGGCCGAGCAGGATATCGGCGCCCTGGGCCAAGGCCTGGGCGGCGGCGGCGGCGGCACCCTCGGCGGTGCCCTTGGTATCCAGCGGGATCAGGTTGAAACGGGGATCGCCGGTCTCGAACAGCGCCAATTGGGCGGCGTTGGACATGGCTTGGCCCAAAGCCGCCTGGGGACCGGATAGCGGCACCAGCAAGGCGGCCCGCACTTCGTCCTTGTCCGCCAGCCGGGCGGCGGGGGCTTTGGGCAGCGGGGCAGGGACAGGGACAGGCACAATTTCGGCCTGGACCGGCGGCGGCAGCGCTGCGGTGGGCGGCGCTTGGACGTATGGAGGCGCCTGAACTTGCGGCCGAGCAGCCTCGATCTGCTGAGGCGGCTTGGTTCCGCTCATCCACGGTGGTAAGTCTGCTTGCTGACATCCGCTCACCAGCAAGGCCGCGACGAATGGCAAGGCAGCGCATTGACGCCACCGGAACGGGGACCAGCGCAACGGGACCCTCCCTGGAACAGGCTAACGAAGGCGCAGAAGGTAGACCCACGCGCCTGGGAAGTAAACCGGCGCCGGGCCTCTACCTGGTGGCTACCCCCATCGGCAACATGGGCGATATCACCTATCGCGCGGTGGAAACCCTGCGCGCCGCCGATCTGGTGGCGTGCGAGGACACCCGCATCTCCGGCAAATTGATGACCCGGCTGGGGCTGGACCGGCCCCTGACGCCCTATCACGAGCACAATTCGGAACGGGCACTTCCCCAGATCATCGCCAAGCTGAAGGAAGGCGCCATCGTCGCGCTGATTTCCGATGCCGGCACGCCGCTGGTGTCCGACCCCGGCTACCGGCTGGTGCGTGCCTGCGTGGCCGAGGGCATTCCGGTCACCGCTTTACCCGGTGCCTCGGCGGTGATGGCGGCGCTGCAATTGTCCGCTCTGCCCACCGACCGCTTCCTGTTCGCCGGCTTCCTGCCCAACAAGGCCACCGCCCGGCGCCAAGCCATCCGCGAGGTCGCCGCAGTCCCGGCCACCCTGGTGTTCTTCGAATCGCCCAACCGTCTGGGCGATTCCCTGGCCGACATGGCCGCCGTGCTGGGCGCGCGTGAAGCCGCGGTGGCCCGCGAACTGACCAAGCTGCACGAGGAAGTGGCGCGCGGCGACCTGTTCGCCCTGGCCAACCGCTATGCCGACAACCCGCCCAAGGGCGAGGTGGTGGTGGTGGTGGCCCCGCCCGACGCGCCGCAAACCGCCGCGCCCGAGGAATTGGACGACCGGCTGGCGGCGGCGGTCAACGGCGGTGCCTCGCTGAAGGATGCGGCGGCATTGGTGGCCGCCGAAACCGGCCATCCCCGCCGCGACATCTATGCCCGCGCGCTGAAATTGTTCCGTAGCGGCAACGAAGAGTGATCCTCTCGCCGAAACTTGCCGCTTGGCAAAAGGGGAAGCGGGCGGAAACCCTGGCGGCGTGGTGGCTGCGGCTGAAGGGATACCGGGTGCTGGCGCGCGGCTATGCCATCGGCCGGGGTAAGGGGGCGGGCGAGGTTGATCTGATCGTGCGCCGGGGCGGCACTATCGCTTTCGTCGAGATCAAGGCCCGCGCCACCCTGACCCAGGCCGCCCACGCCATCACTCCCCATCAGCAACAACGCATCATCCGCGCCGCCCGCAGCTTCATTTCCGGCCAGCCCAAGCTGGCCGCCTGCACGCTGCGCTTCGATGCGGTGCTGATCACCCCCAAGGCGTGGCCCCGCCACATTTCCGACGCTTGGCGGATGGATAGTTGAGGCATGACCACCCCACCCGGTAGACTGACCTAACTCTCATTCGCTTCGAGGACTACGCCCGTGAAACAGCTTCGCCCTGCCGTCATTGTTTTTGCCCTGGCCTCTGCCGGTTTACTGTCGGGTTGCGCCGGTGCGATCATTGGGGCTGGTGCCTCTACCGCGTCGGCTGCATCCGAGGAGCGCGGACTTGAAGGCGCCATCGACGATGCCAAAATCCGCGCCGAGATCAATCACCTGTGGTTCCAGCGCGACATCGAGATGTACCGCCAAGTCACCCTGACCATCAAGGAAGGCCGCGTTCTGCTGACCGGCACCGTGCCCAACCCTGATGCCCGTGTGGAAGCGGTGCGGCTGTCCTGGCAGGCCGCCGGCGTGCGCGAGGTGCTGAACGAAGTTCAGGTCCATGGCGACACCGGCTTCTCGGATTATGCCAAGGACGTCACCATCTCGCAGAAGATGAAAAGCCGTCTGCTGTTCGACAAGGAAATCCGCAACATCAACTACACCGTGGATGTGAACGATGCCGTCATCTACCTGATGGGCGTGGCCCAGAACGATGCCGAGCTGCAGCGGGTGATCGCCTATGGGCGCGACATTTCCGGCGTCAAAGGGGTGGTCAGCCATGTGCGGCTGAAGACCGACCCCCGGCGCTTCGGCGGCTGAGGGCATGGCGGTCCCCGGCCCGACTCCGCGTGACCGCCTGACCCGCTT
>JACMKT010000133.1 GCA_014380005.1 Rhodospirillales bacterium | reverse complement strand
TCTACGTGTCCCGGCACCCCGGACTAGCGTTGCGGAGTTACTGGGTCCATGTCAGGTGCTCTATTTATAGCCAAGAATTATTGGTGACACGGATTGTCACGGTTAATCAAGGATGGTCCTTATCCGTGTCCATCCGTGTCACCAATAATTCTTGGCTTGAAATAGTGCACCTGCCATGGACCCCGGATCGGCGCTACGCTTGTCCGGGGTGGCGGGACACTTTGGGGAACCTCCCCACTAATCCGCGATGAACCAATTTTTTCGGGAGTCCGTGTCTCTGCCCCTACGCCAGCAGCGAGCGGCGGTCTTCCATGATGCGGCGCAGGATGGGGGTGATGATCAGTTCCATGGCAAGGCCCATCTTGCCGCCGGGCACCACGATGGTGTTGCGGCGGCTCATCCACGAATCCTTGATCATCTGAAGCAGGAACGGGAAGTCCACGCGGAAGCGGTCGGGCTTGCGGAAGCGGATGACCACCAAGCTTTCATCGGCGGTGGGGATGTCGCGGGCGATGATGGGGTCCGAGGTGTCGACGATGGGGACGCGCTGGAAGTTGATGTCGGTCAGCTTGAACTGCGGCACGATGTAATGGACGTAGTCGTGCATGCGGCGAAGGATGGTGTCCATCACCGCTTCCTCGGAATAGCCGCGCACGCGGGTGTCGCGGTGGATTTTCTGAATCCATTCCAGATTGATCACCGGGACCACGCCGATTTTCAGATCCACGTGCTGGGCGACGTTGCAATCCTTGGTGACGACGCAGCCGTGCAGGCCTTCATAGAACATCAGATCGGTGTTGGCCGGCAGGTCTTCCCACGGGGTGAACTCGCCTGATTTGGCGTTCAGCGCGGTGAAGCGCTTGGCTTCCTCGGCATTGTGGACATAAAGCCGGCGGCGGCCCGTGCCGGTTTCGCCATAATGTTGGAAGACCTCTTCCAATTCGCCGAACAGATTGGCGTCGGGGCCGAAATGGCTGAAGGTGCGCTGCCCGGTCTTTTCCGCTTCCGCCATGGCCTTCTTCATGTCGGCGCGGTTGAACCGGTGGAAGCTGTCGCCTTCCACGATGGCGGGCTTGATGCCCTCGCGCCGGAACATGTGCTCGAAGGATTCTTTGACGGTGGTGGTGCCGGAACCGGACGACCCGGTGACGGCGATGATGGGATGCTTCCTCGACACGGCTTCGTTCTCCAGGGGAGGCGGGCTTGTGGCCGCCCGCTCTCCCCATACACCTTTTTCGTCTCGGCGTAAGGTAGTACGCCTTTAAACCGCCTTGGAGTGACGCTGTTCGCCCCGCTTCAGATAGCGGTCGAAGGCGGCGCCCACGGCGCGGACCAGGGTGCGGCCTTCGTCGGTGACGGTGATGCGGCGGCCCCGGACGATGGCGAGGCCATCATCCTCCATGGGGGCCAGGGCCGCCAATTCGCCGTCGAACTGGGCGGGGTCGGCACCGTATTGGGCGCAGACCGTATCCAGATCGATTTCCAGATCGCACATGAGCTTCATGATGATGGCGCGGCGCAGGCGGTCGTCGTCATTGACGGCGACACCGCGCGAGGTGGCCAATTTGCCGTCGCGGATGGCTTCCTGATACAGGTGGATTTCGCCCATATTGGCCACATAACCCTGGGGCAGCGAGCCGATGCCCGAGGCGCCGAAGCCGATCAGAGTGTCGGCGACGTCGGTGGTGTAGCCCTGGAAGTTGCGGTGCAGGCGCTTTTCCGCCAGGGCGATGGCAAGCTGGTCGTCGGGGGCGGCGAAGTGGTCCAGGCCGATCTTGACGTAGCCCATGCCTTCCAGCTTGGCGGTGGCCTGTTCGTACTGTTCCCACCTTGTGTCGGTATCGGGAAGGGATTCCTCGGGGATCAGGCGCATGTGCTTCTTCATCCACGGCACATGGGCATAGCCGAACAGGGCGATGCGGCGCGGTCGGAAGCCGTGGGCCTTGTCGATGGTATCCAGCAAGCCGTCCACGGTCTGGTAGGGCAGGCCGTAGACCAGATCCATGTTGATCTCGGGCACGCCGTGCTTGCGCAGCCAATGGATCACATTGGCGGTGACCTCGTAGGGCTGGATGCGGTTGATGGCCTGCTGAACCTTGGGGTCGAAATCCTGCACGCCGATGGAGGCACGGGTGACGCCGGCGCTGGCCATGGCCTTGACATAGGCTTCGTCGGCGGTGCGCGGGTCCAACTCCACCGCGATTTCCGCGTCGGGCTTGATGAAGAAGCGCTCACGCAGGGTGTCCACGGTGCGGACGAAATCCTCGGGCGCCAGGATGGTGGGGCTGCCGCCGCCGAAATGCACGTGGCGCGCGGTCATGCGCGTGGGCAGCTTGTCGGCCACCAGGGCGATTTCACCCAGCAGGGCGTCCATATAGGCGGCCACCGGCGCATAGCGCTTGGTGATCTTGGTGTGGCAGCCGCAGAACCAGCACATCTCGGCGCAATAGGCGATGTGCAGGTACAGCGACAATTCCTCGGCCGGGTCGATGCCGGCCAGCCAGGACCCGTATTCCTCGGGGGTGATGCCGGGATGGAAATGCGGCGCGGTCGGGTACGAGGTGTAACGGGGAACCCGAAGGTCGTACTTGGCCGAAAGGTCGCGGCGCATTGGTTTTCCTCAATCAGTTCAAGCTTGCGACCCTACTCCCGACCAGCAGGGCATTTCAACAGCCCGCGCCGTAGGGCTTTGATCTTTGTCCCCCATCTCCGCCCAAAGGATAGCCTTGCGCACCGAATGAGATGGCCGTGGCGCGAACGGGTTTCCCCGACTGGGGGGGCGGCCCCATCCGTCAGGGCGTTACACTTTTCAAAACAATGGCTGTAATTTCTGGCATCTCTTTTGTTAATGCGCTGGAGTGTCAAGTAGCATCGTTGAATATGGCCGATACAATACTGGCGATGTCGTGCAAACAACATGAAATCTCTACGACAATACGCATTCCGCCACTTGGCGGGAGGGGCAAGGGTCATGGGAAATAAAGGTCGTCAAGTTTTGTTGGCAATAACCGCCATGGGCGGCGTCGTGATTGGGGTGGTGCCGCCCTATATGGACCAGGCCATGGCCCGTTATCACGCCCGTTCCGCCGCTGACGACGTGGTGGACGCCTTGAACGAGGGCCGCGCTTTGGCAGTGGGCCGGACCCGCATGGTGCGGGTGGTCGTGGATGAAAATTTGCGCAGCATTTCGGTGGAAGGCGGTCGTTGGCGAAAACTGCCCTCCGGCATCGCTTTGGCGGGGCCGAAGCAGGGCACCATCATCTTTAGGCCCGATGGCAGTTCCACCGGCGGTCAAGTGATGGTGTCGCAGCATAGCCGCGCCGTATTGGTGCTGGTGGACGGGCCGTCGGGGAGGGTGCGGCGGGTCGAGGCGGCGGGTTAGGCGTTGCGTAGGCGCTCTGCCGGGAAGTGCAGCGTCACCATTGTGCCCTTGCCCAAGGTGCTTTCCAGGCTGAGGGTGCCGTCATGCAGTTCCATCAGCTTGCGCGACAGCGGCAGGCCCAGCCCGCTGCCCTGGTAGCGCCGGGCTAGGCTGGAATCCGCTTGGCCGAACGGGGCCATCACTTTGACCAGATCGGCGGGCGCAATGCCGATGCCGGTGTCCGACACCACCATGGACAGGCCGTCGGCATCCGCGTGGATGCTGACCGCAACCTTGCCGCCGGCAAGGGTGAATTTGACCGCGTTGGCGAGCACGTTGACCAGGATCTGTTTCAGGCGGCGTTCGTCGCCCCAAAGGAAGGGCAAACCGGCCCTGGCGGGTTCGTCCCACAGCGTCACTTCGCCGGTCTCGGCCCGTTCGCGCACCATGCTCAGGCAGGCGCGCACCACCAAGGCCGGGTCTACCCGGTCTTCGCGCAGGGCGACGCGGCCCACTTCCAGGCGGGCCACGTCCAGAATGTCGTTGATCAATTGCAGTAGGTGCTTGCCCGAATCGTTGATGTCGCGGGCATAGTCGGTGTATTGCGGCTGCCCCACCGGGCCCAGCAATTGCTGCTCGATGATCTCGGACAAGCCGATGATGGCGTTCAGCGGGGTGCGCAATTCGTGGCTCATGGTTGCCAGGAATTCGCTTTTCGCCCGGTTCGCCAACTCAGCGGCTTCGCGGGCGCTGTTGACCGCTTCCTCCGCCTGCTTGCGGGTGGTGATGTCG
>JACMKT010000132.1 GCA_014380005.1 Rhodospirillales bacterium | reverse complement strand
CCGGACCTGGAGACTACGCCAGCAAGGAAACCTGATTGCCGGGAAGGCGCTCCAAGCGACCGGCCAGCTCCAATTCGAGCAAGACCAGGGACACCACGGAAGCAGACAATTGGCACTCACGGATCAGCAAGTCAACCGTCACAGGAGATGGGCCTAGGCTTTCCACCAGCACGGCACGGGCTTTTGCCAACTCGGAATCGGTCGGAACAGCCGGTTTGGCACCAGTAAAATCGGGCCGTTTGGCCTCGGCCAACGGGCGGCGCAGCAGGTCCGACAGCACGTTGGTGATATCCGTCGCCGACTCGGTCAAGGTGGCGCCGTGGCGGATCAGATCGTTGGGACCTTGGGCGCGCGGGTCCATGGGATGACCGGGCACGGCGAACACCTCGCGCCCCTGTTCCTTCGCCAGCCGGGCCGTGATCAGCGAGCCCGATTTCAGGCTGGCCTCCAACACCACCACGCCCAACGCCATCCCCGAGACGATGCGGTTGCGGCGGGGGAAATGGCTGGCCTGGGGCTGGGTGCCCGGCGGCATTTCCGAGACCACGCAGCCCATGGCGACGATCTCATTATAAAGCCGTTCGTTCTCGGGCGGATAAATGTTGTCTACCCCACCGGCCACCGCCGCCACCGTGCCCGAGGCCAGCGCTCCTTCATGGGCAGCGGTGTCGATGCCGCGCGCCAGCCCCGAGGCCACCACCATGCCGGCGCGGCCCAGATCGGCAGCCAGACGCCGCGCCAGATTGCGCCCGTTGACCGAGGCATTGCGGGCACCCACCATGGCGATTGTCGACTTGCCCAGCAGCGAGGCATTGCCGCGCACATAGAGAATGGGCGGGGCGTCGTCGATGGCGGCCAAGGCGCGGGGATAGGCCCCCTCGCACGACGCCAGCGCCACGGCGCCCAGGCGGTCGGCCGCCTCCAATTCCCGTTCGGCCACCGCCTTGGGACAAATGACGATAGGCTTGGCCCGCCCGCCCCGCTTCGCCAATTCCGGCAATGCGGCCAGGGCGGCAGCCGGGGTGCCGAAACGCTCCAGCAGCTTGAGGAAGGTGCGCGGGCCGACGTTTTCGCTGCGGATCAGGCGCAGCCAATCGAGACGCTCAGCGGCGGTAAGGGTGCGGGTTTGCTCGTCCATGGCGGGCAGGATGCAGGAACAAATAGTGCACGTCAATGACATCTGTGTCATTTCGAACCGAAGGTGAGAAATCTCGTGTCAGCGGAAATGCCGCCTGGGCGGACACAAGATTTCTCCTCGCCTACGGCTCGTTCGAAATGACAATCGTGGGAAAACTACCGCAACGCCGTCCTCGCCAGCACCCGGTCACACAGCGCCTTGGTGTCCCAGGACGACGTCTTGCCCAGCGCATCGCCGATCCCCGGCCACATGCGCTTGAACGCCTCATGACCCAATTCGCGCAAATGCTTGAGGAAGTCCCAGGACGGGGCGTCCTTGGAATAGACACCCAGCTTGGCCATTTCGTCGTCGCAATGGATGCGGTGCAGGTTGATGCGGCGGTAGCCGGAATCGGCGCGGATCTGGTCGGCGTCGATCAGGCGGTTGATGGTCTCGATGGCGTTGACCTCGTGCACCAGACTGGCGGAGAAGGTGATCTCGTTCAGCCGGTCCATGATCTGGCGCGAGGTGCGCGGCACGCCCTCGCGGTGCAGCGGGTTCAAGGTCACCATCAGCAAATCGTCGCATTGGGCTTGGCGCAGGCAATCCACCAAGGGGGTCAGCGGCGGGTTGCCCATATAGCCGCCATCCCAATAGGTGCTGCCGGCGATAGTCACGGCTTGGAACGCGCTGGGCAGGCAGGCCGAGGCCTTCAACGCGTCGGGCGATACCGCGCCATCCACGAAAAGCTGGCGGCGGCATTCCTCCACATCGGTGGCGGCAACCATGAGCATGGGCACGCCCTTTTCCGGCAGCGCCAGGATGGCGGGCAGTTCGGGGAAGACCTCGCGCAGGACGGAGTTGAGGTAATTGGTGATGCCCAGATCGGCGGGTGCCACGCCGGCGGCGGCCACGTCGGCCCAATGGGCGGCGGGGGTGTCGTCGATGTTCCAGTCCGCGCTGACGCCGATGGCGGCGACAAAGGGGTTGCCGCCCCAGAACGCGGCGCGGGCGACGTTTTCCCATAGCTGTTCCAGCTTGGCCCGCGCGCCCTCGGCCATACGCTTGGCCTTTGCGGTGGCGGGACCGGGCAAAGCCGCCCCCTCGCGCATGCCATAGGCCAAGGCGGCACCGTTGAGCGCCCCCGCCGAAGCGGCGCTGACGCCCACCAGTTCGATGCTGCCCCGGGCGATTTCATCCAGCAGGCATTCCAGCACACCCCAGGTGAACGCACCATGGGCACCGCCACCCTGCAACGCGATGCCGATCCGCTTGGCTCCGGCCATGCCACCCTCCCTGATGCGTCATATTTTTCAAAAGCTTACGCTTTGGCGCACAGGCACGCAAGCGCGCCTCACGGTTGTGCAGTGCACCCAGGGGATTGCAAAAGGCAATTCACCACAAAGACACAAAGGGCACGAAGATGCCGGGCCTGTGGCAAACGGAGCGCCACCCGAAAACCCTCTTCGTGTTCTTTGTGTCTTTGTGGTGAACCTTTCGCCTAGACGCCGCCGCTATCGGATTTCTTGCGGTTGGTATCGCCGTCGAACGGGGTCTGGCTCAGTTGAACCGGCTCGCCTTCCACCTTCAGCGAGGCGGCATATTTCTCGCGCCATTCGCGGTCGGTCTGGCCAGATTTCTTGCGGGCTTGGGCCTTTTTGACGCATTCGGCGATCATCTTGTCCATGGCCGACAGCTTTTTCGGCGGCGCTTGGACTTTCTTCTTCGGCGGCTTGGCCATCGGGCCTCCTGTATATAAGCCTTGGCAGCATGGGCCAGCCAGGGCACCGTGACGAGCAAATAGTGATGGGAGCGCCTGTGACCTCCATCGTCGGGGCGCTGGCCCCCATCTTCATGCTGATCCTGCTGGGCTGGGGCTTGCGGGCACGCGGCTTTTTGACCGACGCGTTCTGGGTGCCGGCAGAACGGCTGACCTATTACGTGCTGTTCCCGGCCCTGCTGATCGCCAATCTGGCCGAGGCCAAACTGGCCGGCCTGCCGGTGGCCGCCATCCTGGGCGCCCACGGCACCGCCACCCTGATCCTGGCGGGTCTCGCCGCCCTGGTGGCAACCCATGCCAACCGCCGCCCGTTGCGGCTGAACGGCGCCGGGGCATCGTCCCTGTTCCAGGGCATCATCCGCCCCAACACCTATGTGGGCTTCGCCGCCGCTGCCGGTCTGTTCGGGGCCGAGGGCGTCACCCTGACCGCATTGTGCGTGGCCTTGGTGGTGCCCCTGGTCAATCTGCTGTCGGTCATGGGGCTGGTCCATTTCGCCGCCCCCAAGGGCGCGCGGCGCGGCTGGCGCGGCATGGCCCTGCCCATTATCACCAATCCCATCATCATCGGCTGCCTGATGGGCATCGCCCTGAACGCCTCGGGCCTGGGCCTGCCGCCCATCATCGGGCCGTTCCTCAAGGTGCTGGGTCAGGCCTCGCTGGCCTTGGGTCTGCTGGCGGTGGGCGCCGGGCTGGAAATCAAAGCCATCCGCGAGACCGGACCGGCGGTGACCCTGACCATCCTGGCCCGGCTGGTGCTGAGCCCCGCCTTGGTGGCCGCCCTGGCCTGGATGATGGATTTGCGCGGCTTGGCCCTGGCTGTCTGCGTGCTGTATGGCGGCCTGCCGGTGGCGCCCAACGCCTATGTGCTGGCGCGGCAATTGGGTGGCGACGCCCGGTTGATGGCCGCCATCATCACCCTGTCCACCCTGGCGGCGGCGGTGACGCTGGCGGTTTTGGCCGCGCTGGTTCACTAAGCCCAGCCCTTGTGGCCGCCCGCCACTGGGACTACCATTTGACCTATGACTCAGCCCACCCGCCCGAAGAAGAAATCCGTCCCCATCCCCTCCAAGCAGGAGGTG
>JACMKT010000131.1 GCA_014380005.1 Rhodospirillales bacterium | reverse complement strand
TGCTATAACTGCCACAGCCAGATGATCCGTCCGTTCAAGGACGAGGTCGAACGCTATGGCCATTACAGCCTCGCGGCCGAGTCCAAGTACGACCATCCCTTCCAGTGGGGGTCGAAGCGCACTGGTCCGGATCTGGCCCGCGTCGGTGGCAAGTACACCAACGATTGGCAGGTTCGCCATCTCAACAACCCGCGCGACGTGGTGCCGGAGTCGATCATGCCCGGCTATCCGCACCTGAAGCGCCCGTTGGCCTATGCCACCATCGCCGCCGATCTGAAGGCGCTGAGTGTCGTGGGCGTGCCCTACACCGCCGAGCAAATCGCCAATGCTGTCAAGGACCTCGAGGAGCAAGCCTCTTCGGATTCCGCCGACGCCGCGATCGCCAAGCGTTACCCGAAAGCTAGCATGGGTAGCGCGGACGCCGATCCGAAGGTGACCGAAATGGACGCCCTGGTGGCGTACCTGCAGGTCCTGGGCACCATGGTGGACTTCACCACCGTGAAGCCCGAGGCGATTCGCCGCTAAAAGGAGGTAGGAGATTGCTCGAGACTTTCGTCAACGAGGTTCTCCGCCCCCTTTGGGGCCTATGGGCAATGGTTTTGTTCCTCGGGATTGTCTTCTGGGCTTTCCGGCCAAAAAACAAAAGCCGGTTTGAGTCCTACGGAGACATTCCCCTGAGGGACGAAGACGACAAGGAGCGCTAAGATGGCTTCATTGGAAAAGGACTCGGTTTCCGGTCAGTACACGACCGGTCACGAGTGGGACGGCATCAAGGAGCTCAACACTCCTTTGCCGAAGTGGTGGGTGTACGTGTTCTGGGCGACCGTCATCTGGGCGATCGCGTACTGGGTTGCCATGCCGGCGTGGCCGACTGTTAACGGCTATACGCAGGGCATGCTGGGCTATTCGTCCCGCGGCGATCTGGACAACGAGCTGAAGCTGCAGAAGGCCGCTCGTTCCCAGTGGCTGACCAAGATGCAGGCTGCCTCGGTGGAAGATATCGCCAAGGACAAGACCCTGCTGAACTACGCCATGGTTGGTGGCAAGATCGCCTTTGGCGATAATTGCGCCCCCTGCCACGGCACGGGTGGTGTCGGCGTTGCCGGTGCCTATCCGCGTCTGGCCGACGATGAGTGGATCTGGGGCGGCACGCTTGCCGACATCGCCCAGACCATCAAGTACGGCGTGCGTAACACCAACGCCAACTCGCATGTCAGCGAGATGCCGAAGTTCGGTGCCGACGCTCTGCTCACCAAAGAGCAGATCGATCAGGTTGCCGACTACGTCGTGTCGCTGGCCTCGAAGGCCCCCGCCGCCGGTTCGCCGGGCGAGGCGATCTTCGCTGAGCAGTGCGTTGCCTGCCATCAGGACGGCGGCGTTGGTTCCAAGGATGTTGGCGCTCCGGCGCTGAACAACAACATCTGGCTCTACAAGGGCGGCAAAGACGGTGTCGTTGCCCAGATCGCTAGCCCCAAGCATGGCGCCATGCCTGCTTGGTCCGAGCGCCTGGACGAAGCCACCATCAAGATGCTGACCGTGTACGTCCACTCGCTGGGCGGCGGTAAGTAAGCGACCCCGTCCGGACCGGTTCGCCGGTTTGGACAAATCCATCCGTAAGGTTGGAGTGGGGTGCGTCCCGGTTTCCGGGGCGCACCCCACACGCTTTTCCGGCATCAATTCAGCCGGGATTGACCGTGATCATGTCCAGTCATTGGTTATGCCATTACCCTTGCGGCGAGACATGCGCTCAGCGCATTCTCCCCATGCCGATTTGGCGGGGCTAGCCCCCTCGCCCGCTTATAGGATCGGCCCGATTCCAGAACCGGAGTGCGGAACGCGATGAACAAGGCGACCCAGAACGTGACCTCGTCCAACAAACTTTATGCCGACACCGTCACGATCCACCCGCGCAAGGTGAAGGGCCCCTTCCGCACCATCAAATGGTGGCTGATGGCCGCGCTGCTGGCGTTCTGGCATCTGGCCCCGTTCATCCGCTGGGACCGCGGTCCGGGCGCCGCCTCCCAGGCCATCCTGGCCGACATGGCGGGCAGCCGCGGCTATTTCTTCTTCATCGAAATCTGGCCGCAGGAAGTCTATTACCTCACCGGCGCCCTGCTGTTCGCCGCCATCGCCCTGTTCTTCATGTCCGCCTTGGCGGGCCGCGTCTGGTGCGGCTTCCTGTGCTGGCAGACGGTCTACACCGACCTGTTCGTGGCGGTAGAGCACCTTGTGGTGGGCGACCGTAACGCCCGCATCATGCTGGACCGCCAGCCCTGGACCGCGTCCAAGCTGGCCAAGAAGACCGTGATCCACGCCGCATGGCTGGCCATTTCGGCCGTGTGCGGCATCGGCTTCACCCTGTATTTCGGCGACGCCTTCCAGACGGTGCGTGAGATCTTCACCCTGGAATCCTCCATGGGCACCTACTCCGCCATCGCCATCGTCGGCGGCTTCTGCTACCTGCTGGCCGGCTTCGCCCGCGAGCAGGTGTGCCTGTACATGTGCCCCTATTCGCGCTTCCAATCGGCCATGTTCGACGAGCACTCGCTGATCATCAGCTACGAAGCGTGGCGCGGCGAGCCCCGCGCCCCCGTGCGCAAGGGCGACAGCTTCGAGGGCCGCGGCCATTGCATCGACTGCAAGATGTGCGTCCACGCCTGCCCCACCGGCATCGACATCCGCGAGGGCCTGCAGATGGCCTGCATCGGTTGCGGCCTGTGCATCGACGCCTGCAACACCATGATGGACCGGGTCGGCCTGCCCCATGGCCTGATCAGCTATGATTCCGAGGCCAATCTGTTCGCCCGCGCAAAGGGTGAGGCCCCGCAGACGAAGCTGGTGCGCCTGCGCACCGTCCTTTATACCGCCCTTCTGATCGCCATCGGCGCGGGCATCCTGTTCGCGCTGAGCACCCGCCACACGGTGGAAGTCAACGTGCTGCACGAACGCTCCCCCTTGTTCGTTCCGCTGTCCGATGGCAGCATCCGCAACGGCTACACCTACAAGGTCCTGAACATGGTCCGTAAGGATCGCATCTACTCCTTGAAGACCATCGGCATCGAGGGCGCCACCCTTGAAGTTGTCGGCGCCGACGAGGGCAAGGGTGCCGAGACCGAGCTGCGCGTGCCGGGCGATGAGGTTTCCACCTATCGCATCTACGTGAACGTTCCCGAGGGCAACATCGCCAACATCAAGACCCCGCTGAAATTCGTCCTCACCGACAAGGCCGAAGGCACGACGGTGCAGAGCGAAACCATCTTCGCGGGTCCAGGCAGGTGAGAACATGACGACTGTGACCCGTCCGCGCGGCTGGTGGTATCCCTACATCTTCGTCGGCTGCTTTATGATCGTGGTGGCGGTGAACGCCGGTATGGCGTATTTCGCCACGTCGACCTTCTCCGGCATCTCCACCGTCGGCGCCTATCAGAAGGGTCTGGCCTATAACCAGAACATCGCCATGGCCAAGGCGCAGGAAGCCTTGGGTTGGAAAGTGGAGACCAAGGTCAAGCCGGTGAACGATTCCCTGGCGGTCAAGGCCGACATTGCCGTCAGCTACCGCGACCGCGATGGCAAGCCGGTGGAGGGCCTGGATGTCCGCGCCCGCCTAGTGCGCCCCACCGCCAAGGGCTATGACCAGGATTTGCCCCTGGCCCCCATGGGCAACGGCCTGTATGGCGGCGTCTACACCCTGCCGCTGAACGGCGTCTGGGACATGGACATGGTCGCCATCAAGCCGGACGTGGCCTACGAACACGCACAGCGTTTCGTCATCCCGTGAAGATCGCGCGCGCGTGCCGCCATTGCGGCTCGGACATCCCCCCCGGTTTCGAGGGGGATTTCTGCTGTCGGGGCTGCGAAGGCGCCTATTCCCTGGTCCAGGGTTTGGGGCTGGAGACCTATTACCGCCGCCGCGCCGTGGACCCGGCCTTGCGCCCGTTGCGGCCCGAGGACGAGTCCACCCACGATTTTTCCGCCCATGTGAGCGTTGACGACAAGGGCGAGGCGTCCCTGCACCTCATGGTGGAGGGCATCCACTGCGCCGCCTGCGTCTGGCTGATCGAGGCCCTGCTGTCCAAGCAGACGGGCGTCACCTGGGCGCGGGTCAACATGACCACAAGGCGGCTGGTGGTGCGCTGGGACCCCGCCCAAACGGACGCCACCACTTTGCTGGACCCGGTGGTCAGGGTGGGCTACCGCCTCGTGCCCTATGATCCGGCCAAGCTGGGCCGCGAGACCGAGAAGCACGAAAAAGACCTGCTGAAGGCCCTGGCCGTGGCCGGTTTCGCCGCCGGCAACGTCATGCTGCTGTCGGTGTCCGTGTGGGCCGGTCATTTCTCCTATATGGGTCCGGCCACCCGCGACCTCATGCACTGGATTTCGGCGCTGATCGTGCTGCCGGCGGTGCTGTACTGCATCCGCCCGTTTGCCCGCTCCGCCTTCGCCGCCTTGCGCGCCGGCCGCACCAACATGGACGTGCCCATTACCCTGGGCGTGACCCTGGCCTGCGCCATGTCCCTGGCCGAGACCATCCGCCACGGCGACTACGCCTATTTCGATTCCGCCATCACCCTGCTGTTCTTCCTGCTGATTGGCCGCTACCTGGATTCGCGGGCTCGCGGCCGGGCACGATCCGCCGCCGAACATCTGCTGACCCTGGACGCCATCGCCGTGACCGTGGTGGAAGCGGACGGCACCCAGCGCCTGCTGCCGCCGTCCAAGGTGGCCGCCGGCGCCTGCGTCATGGTCGCCGCCGGTGAGCGCATCGGCGTGGACGGCATCATCACCGACGGCGTGTCCGACATGGACACCAGCCTGATCTCGGGCGAAAGCGTGCCGGTGGCCGTGGCCCCCGGCGCCCGCGTCTTCGCCGGCACCATCAATCTGTCGGCGCCCCTGCGCCTGACCGTGTCCGCCGTGGGCGAACGCACCCTGCTGGCGGAAATCGTCCGCATGATGGAAGTGGCCGAGCAAGGCCGCGCCCGCTATGTGGCCCTGGCCGACCGCGTGGCGCGCTGGTACGCCCCCGTGGTCCACGTGGCCGCCCTGGGCACCTTCCTGGGTTGGACCTTCGGCATGGGCGCGCCGTGGCAACAGGCCCTGCTGAACGCCGTGGCCGTGCTGATCATCACCTGCCCCTGCGCCCTGGCGCTGGCCGTGCCGGTGGTGCAGGTCATCGCCTCGGGCCGCTTGCTGCGCCAGGGCATCTTGCTGAAATCGGCCACGGCGCTGGAGCGCTTTGCCGAGATCGACACCGTGGTGTTCGACAAGACCGGCACCCTGACCCTGGGCAAGGCCGAACTGATCCACGACAATTCGTGGACACTGGACCAACTGAACGTGGCCGCCTCGCTGGCGGCCGCGTCGCGCCATCCGCTGGCCCGCGCATTGGCCGCTGCCGCGCCGGGCGCCAAATTGGCCGACGACGTGCGCGAGGAACCGGGCCGCGGCATGATCTGCGGCACAATCCGCCTGGGCAGCCGCGCCTGGATCGGCATCGCCGATGACGATCAGGTGCAAGGCCCGGAATTGTGGCTGGACCGTCCCGACGAGCCCCCGGTGCGCTTCGCCTTTGCCGACGAGCCGCGCAGCGACGCCGCCGACGTGGTGGCGGGATTGCAGCGGCGCGGCCTGACGGTGGAATTGCTGTCAGGCGACCGCGAAGCCACGGTGCGCCACATCGCCGGGCGGCTGGGCATCGCTGTCTGGCATGCGGGCCGCACCCCCGCCGACAAGGTGGCCCGGTTGGAGCAGTTGAAGGCCGAGGGCCGCAAGGTGCTGATGGTGGGCGATGGTCTCAACGACGCCCCGGCCTTGGCCGCCGCCCATGTTTCGGTATCGCCGTCCACGGCGGTGGATGTCAGCCAGACGACCGCCGACGTGGTGTTCCAGGGCACCCGCCTGACCCCGGTTGTCGAGGTTTTGTCGGTGGCGGTAAACTCACGCATTTTGGTCAAGCAGAATTTCGTGCTGGCGCTTGGCTATAATGTGTTTACCGTACCTCTGGCGGTGGCGGGGTATGTCACTCCGCTGATCGCCGCAATTGCCATGTCCACCTCGTCGCTGGTAGTTATTGGCAATGCCCTGCGGCTATCGCGCGGGAGAAAAGCGTGACCAATTTGCTGATGCTCATTCCGGTTGCCCTGGCCTTGGGCGGGATTGGGCTGGCCGCCTTCCTGTGGGCGCTGAAATCGGGCCAGTTCGACGACCTTGACGGTGCCGCCCATCGCATCCTGTTCGAAGATGACGATCTGCCGGCGCCCCCAAAGCAGACGCCTGAAGCTTAACGGAGCGCCCGCGTGAACGTCATGCCGCCCCTGGACTTCGACGATCACAAGACCGAGCGTCCCGAGCCCGTGGACCTGACCGCGCCGCCATGCCGCAATTGCGACGTGGTGCGCGAACTGGCCTTTTGCGGCGATTTGTCCACCGACGAGATCAAGCGCCTCGCCTCTGCCCGCTGTCACGCCCAATTGCCCTCCAACTTTGCCGTGTTCCGCGAGGGCGACCCCGCCGACCACGTCTATTCCATCTCGACCGGCGCGGTGAAGCTGTACAAGCTGATGAGCGACGGCCGCCGCCAGATCATCGGCTTCCTGTTCTCGGGCGACATGTTCGGCCTGGGGCTGGACGGCGGCTATTGCTACACCGCCGAGACCCTGATCCCCAGTCAGCTGTGCCGTTTCACCTATCGCCGCCTGGACAGCATGATGGGCGAGCTGCCGCGCCTGGAACGGCGCATGTTCACCATGACGGTGAAGGATCTGGTGGCGGCGCAGGAGCAAATGCTGCTGCTGGGCCGCAAAACCGCCAAGGAAAAGCTGGCCACCTTCCTGCTGAAACTGTCGCGCCGCGCCGTGCTCCAGGGCCTGTCGCCGGTCTCCCTAGCCCTACCCATGAGCCGCGCCGACATCGCCGATTATCTGGGCCTGACCATCGAAACCGTCAGCCGCGTCTTCACCCAGCTCAAGCGCGAGGGCATCATCGAGCTGCCCGCCTCGGGCCATGTGATGCTGACCAAGGAAGCCGGGCTGAAGGAACTGGCCGAGGGCACGGCGACGGGCTAAACGCTCCGTAGTTCCTCGCCGGCCTGACGCAGGATGCGCACCGCCGCAGAGAGCGGCAGCCACGCCAGCACCGCGGCCACGACCAGATCGGGCCAGCCCGATTGACTAGCCCACACTCCGGTCGCCGCCAAGATCACCACCGCATTGCCGATGGCGTCGTTGCGCGAGCACAGCCAGACCGAGCGCATATTGGCATCGCCCTCACGGTATCTGAACAGCAGCGCCGCGACACCGGCATTGGCGGCCAAGGCCATCAGGCCGACCACACCCATCACTTCGGCGGTGGGGACGGTGCCATTGGCCAGATTCCACAGGGTGTTGCCGATCACCCACAGGCCGACTGCGCCCAGCGACAGCCCCTTGGCCAAGGCGGCCTGGGCGCGGCGGCGCATTGACATGCCCAGCACGGCAAGGCTGATGCCGTAATTCACCGCGTCGGAGAGGAAATCCAAGGAATCCGCCAGGAGGGATACCGATTGGGCAATGACGCCACCGGCAAACTCCACGCCGAACATGGCCCCATTCACCGCCAAGGCGAAGATCAGGATGCGGCGGTAGAGCGGGTCCACCGAGGGCTGCGGTGGACCGCCGCAGCCGCAGGACGAGCTGCAATCAGATGGCAAAATCGGCTCCCTATACGGAAATATTAGCGAATCATAATCTTGCCGCCACCCGCTGTCACCGCTGGCATGCATCCCCCAAGCTTATTATCGTTTGACTTCATCCGTCCGGGGTGGAAAACCGGGGTTCCCAAAACCATCCACCAAGGGAGGTCACGTTGAGCACCGAGATCCGGACCAAGCGCCTGACCACCCGCGACATTCGCGCCCGCAAGGGGGCCGATCCCGTGGTGGTGCTGACCGCCTACACCACGCCCATGGCGCGCCTGCTGGATCCCCATGTGGACGTGCTGCTGGTGGGCGATTCCCTGGGCATGGTGCTGTACGGCATGGACACCACCTTGGGCGTCACCGTGGACATGATGATTGCCCACGGCAAGGCGGTCATGCGCGGCACCCAGCGCGCCCTGGTGGTGGTGGACATGCCGTTCGCCAGTTATCAGGAAAGCCCCCAGCAGGCCTTCCGCAACGCCGCCCGCATCATGGCCGAAACCGGCTGCGGCGCCGTCAAGCTTGAAGGTGGCCGCGAGATGGCCGAGACCATCGCCTTTTTGGCCTCGCGCGGCGTGCCGGTCATGGCCCATATCGGCCTGATGCCCCAAGCGGTCAACACCGCCGGCGGCTTCCGCGCCCATGGCCGCAGCGAAGACGAGGCCGCCGTAATCCGCGCCGACGCCCGTGCGGTGACCGAAGCCGGCGCCTTCTGCGTGGTCATCGAGGGCACGGTGGAACCGGTGGCCCGCGCCCTGACCGACGAGATTGCCATCCCCACCATCGGCATCGGCGCCTCGCCCGCCTGCGACGGCCAGGTGCTGGTGACCGAGGACATCATGGGGCTGTTCAGCGACTTCACCCCGAAATTCGTCAAGCGCTACGCCGACCTTTCCCCCATCATCTCTCAGGCCGCCAGCGACTACGCCGCCGAGGTGAAGGCCCGCATTTTCCCCGGCCGCGAACATTGCTTCGGCCTGCCCAAGACGCCCCCCAAGGCGCCCAACGACTAAGGATTACGCCATGACCGGAAGCCTCGATATCGTCCGCTCGGTGGCGGATCTGCGTTCCCGCGTGAAGTATTGGCGCGACCAGGGCCTGTCGGTGGCTTTGGTGCCCACCATGGGCGCCCTGCATGAGGGCCATCTGACCCTGATCCGCCAAGGCCTGGAACTGGCCGACCGGGTGGTAGCGTCCGTCTTCGTCAACCCGACCCAGTTCAGCCCCAACGAAGATTTGTCGCGCTATCCCCGCCAGGAAGCCAAGGATGCCGAAGCCCTGGACGGCGCCG
>JACMKT010000130.1 GCA_014380005.1 Rhodospirillales bacterium | reverse complement strand
GCCAAAGCAACCGGAGAGATTGGCGCGCAAATCCAAGCCATCCAGAATGGTGCGCGTCAGACCGTCACTGAGATCCAGTGCTTCGCCCAGGTGGTTGGCGAGGTGGCGGAGTTGTCGCGGGCGGTGGCTGAAGCCATGGCGCAGCAAGATCAGGCCACCCACGAAATCGCCCAAAGCGTCCAGCAGGCGGCCAGCGGTGCCGATGCCGTGACCGGCAGCCTGACCGCCGTCAGCGCCTCGGCGGCGAAGACCGAGACTGCGGCCCATGACGTGCTTGGATCGGCCGACGAGCTGTCCCGCCTGTCGGAGGCGTTGCAGAGCGCGCTCGACCGTTTCCTTCACCGCCTGCAATCGGGGCATGCCGTCTCATAGATGGCACGGACGGCCATGGTGCTGGCCGGAATGCGGGTCCAGCACCATGGCTTGTCGGGTGAAGCTTACGAAAGCGCCTTAGCCACGACCATGCGCACCCACGCCGCACGCGACAAGCCCAGTGCTTCGGCGCGGGCGTCGATCGCAGTCAGCTGGTCATTGTCGAAGCGAATGATGACGGCATCCTTGCGCTTCTTTTCCTTCTTCTTCGCCTTTTTCTTTTTCTTGTCTTTGCGCCCCTCATCGTCCTTGGCGGCGGCCTCGGCGATGACGGGAGCGGCAGCTATCACGGGTTCGGCGGAAATTGCCTCGCTAACGGGCTGGTCTGCCGGCGCAACCTTTGGCTTGGCTGCCTTCGCCGGTTTTCTTGCGGGCTTCGCCGCCTTCGCCTCTGGGGTATTCGGGGTGTCTTCAGTCGACATGATACGGGCTCCTGAGCGGTTGGACCATTCAACTTCGCATGCCGATATCCTATATCGAACCGATATCGCTTTCAATGATTTTGGGGGCATTGCTCACGCGTCGATGATTGAATAATGCCCGCATGGCCATGGACGCCTCCTCGCTGCACGGCACACAGCGCGGGCACAGATGCAGGGCCGAGCACATCAGGGCGTCGCGGATGATGTCCATATCCTGTCGGTGGAGAGATTCGCGCGCGCACTTAGTGCTCGGTGCTTTCTGGAGAATGCTCGGCGGTGTCATGGTGCAGTTGATCCAATGGATGGAATTGGATCAACAAGCAGTGCTCGCATATGACCAGATGCCCCTCCGGTGTTACCGCGAGAACGGTATGGTGGGTTTTGGTCTGGCACTTGGAGCACGCGCATTCCGTTTTCATAGCTCCCGGTCCGTTGCCCGAGGCAGGGCACGCTGAATTCGCAATATCCAATACAACTAACGCACAGCGTGCAAACAGCGACCGTTTTGTTAAGTCATTATTTTGGCATGAACCTCATATTGTTTGTCAGTCTCTTTCCTGTCATTTTGTCATCGTTCTGTAGCAGTTCACCTTTTTGCAGCGTTATTAAATCTTAATATTTCGTCCCCTGACGATCGGCCTAGATTGGGCAAGCGCTGGTTGTTCTTTGGGGGCGGAATATGCGGTTTTCGATTTCCAGGCTCTGGCTTTGCCTCGCCTTTGTGCTGTCCCATGCCAGCGTTGCAGGGGCAGCGGATGAGCCCTTGCAGTTCGGCCTGATCTCCACCCGGTCTGCCGCCGAACTGAACGATTTGTGGTCGCCCATTCTCCAGGATTTGAGCGCCCATATGAGCAAGGAGACCAGACCACAGACTTTCGCCGATTATGCCGGCGTCGTCTGGTCGTTGCGTGCCGGCACGACCGATATGGCGTGGACCGGAAACAAAGCGGCCATCGAAGCGGTTGATCGCGCCAATGCCGAGGTGTTCGCCCAGCGCGTCGATCCCCAGGGGCGCGATGGCTATCGCTCCTATCTGATCGTGCGCGCCGATACCGGCTTGACCAGCGCCGACGATGTCATCGCCCACGCCGCCGCTCTGACCTTCGGCAATGGCGACCCCAATTCCACCTCGGGCACCCTCGTCCCCGGATACTTCCTGTTCGCCCGCAAGGGGCTGGAGCCGCGCAGCCTGTTCAAGCGCGTCTTTAATGCCAGCCACGAGAACAATTTCCTCGCCGTGGCCGATGGGCAGGCCGACGTCGCTACTATTGCCAGCACCACCTTCGAGCAGGTGTGCGAGGCCCAGCCGAAGAAATGTGCCCAGCTGCGCGTCGTCTGGGAATCCCCCATCATTCCCCACGACCCGCTGATCTGGCGCAAGAATCTGCCCGAGGGGCTCAAAACCCGCATACGGTCCTTTTTTGCCGATTACGGCAGTGAGCGCGCCGGCAAGCCGCGCGAACGCGTCGCCGAGGAGCGACGGCGCCTTGCGCTGATCGGTGCGGCGCGCTTCCGCGCGTCGGACAATGGTCAGCTCCAGCCCGTTCGCGAAATCGAGTTGTACCGTGAACGGGCGCAGGCGCTGCCCGCCGATACGGCAAAGGCCGAGACCAAATGATCCCTTCATTTCGCAATTTGCGCATTGCCGCCAAACTATTGCTGACCGTGCTGCCTTTAGTGGCCATCAGCGTCGTCGGGTTGTTTTTGGGCGCCGAACATTGGATGCAGCAGCAGCGGCTGGCAGAATTGACCAATCGTGTGGATGCCTATGCCGAGACGCAAAGCGCCCTGCTGGTTCGCCACCTGTGGGAGTTCGAGGAACCCACGGTGGTCCGCCTCGTCAACAGCTCGGCCCGCATGCAGGATATCAGCCTCGTCCAGGTGCGCGAAGTCACCGGCCGGGTGGTGGCGTCGCGCCAGGACGAATGGACCGGCGGGCAAGTCAACCTGTTCCGCATCGAACGACCGCTGGTTCACCGCAGCAACAATCAGGCCTATGTCATCGGCACCCTGATCATCGAGTATCATGATGGGCCGTTGCGGCGCGAGCTGGCCGAGTATCGTCGGATCAGCGGCGCGGTTTTGCTGTTGGCCCTGCTGCTGCTGAGTGGAGTCACCATCCTCGGGGTTGGGCGCTTCATCGGCGTGCCGTTGGAACGCCTGCGCCGTTCGCTCGAAAACAACACCGCTTTCGGCTCGCGCGAGCGGCTGGTCTGGTCGGGCAATGACGAATTGGGCGCGGTGGCCGACGCCTATAATGGATTGCTCGACGAGGTCGAGCAGCGCACGGATGAACTGACCAATGCCAACATCGCGCTCAGCGACGAGCGCTCAGAGCTTCTTCTTGCCGCCAGCGTTTTCGAAAACACCATCGAAGGCATTGTGGTGGTGGACGCCGCCGGCATCGTCCTGTCGGTGAACACGGCGTTCTGCAACATCACCGGATATGCTGTTCCCGATATTGTCGGGCAGCATTTCCAACGCTTTCAAAGCGATTCCTATGAGCCGGCCTTCTATGCCGCCATCCGCCACGCCCTGGCCCGTCACCGCCATTGGGATGGCGAGGTTTGGAGCCGGCGCAAGGACGGCACGCCGTTCCTGGGCTGGGTCACCCTCAGCCTGATTCCCGAGGATGCGGAAAGAGTGAAGGGCGGGGGCACGGGCCGCCGCTATCTGGCCGTGTTCAACGACATCACCGAGTTGCGGCGCAAGGACGAACATATCCATCATCTGGCCTATCACGACCCGCTGACCGGGCTGCCCAATCGGCGCCTGTTGCAGGATCGTCTGAATCACGCCGTCGCCGTCGCCGAGCGCCACGCCCAAAGCCTCGCCCTGATCTTCATCGATGTGGACCAGTTCAAGACCATCAATGACAGCCTGGGTCATGAGGTCGGCGATACCTTGTTGGAACTGGTGGCCGAAAGGCTGGTCGGTTCGGTGCGCAGCATGGATACGGTCTGCCGCTGGGGCGGCGACGAGTTCGTGGTGATGATCGAGAACTGCCAGGGTGTCGAGGATATCCGCCAAGTGGCGGACAAGATCCTGAACTCCCTGGCCGGCCCCATGGATCTCCACGTCGCCACCATTCATTCGTCAGTGTCGCTGGGCATCAGCCTGTTTCCCCAGGACGGCGTTGAGCCCACATTGCTGATGCGCAATGCCGATGCGGCCCTGTATGAGGCCAAAACCGCCGGGCGGAACCGCTACCACTTCTTCGATGAAAGCATGAACCAGCGGCTGCGCCAGCGGCTGGAAATGGAGTCGGAGCTGCGCGAAGCCCTCGACCGGGGGCAATTGGAGCTGCATTACCAACCGAAGTTCAGCCTTTCCGCCAAGCGTCTGAGCGGGCTGGAGGCGCTGGTGCGCTGGCGTCATCCCGAAAAGGGCCTGATCCCGCCGTCGGACTTCATCCCGCTGGCCGAGGACACCGGCCTAGTGATCCCCATCGGCGAATGGGTGTTGCGCGAGACCTGCCGGCAAATCAAATGCTGGATCGCCCAGGGCTACGACGTGGTTCAAGTGGCGGTCAATCTCTCGGCGCGTCACGTCAGCGATCCAAAATTGGTCGAACAGGTCTGCGCCATTGTCGAGAAAGAGAACGTCGATCCGACCCTCATTGAAATCGAGGTCACTGAAACGGCGGTGATGAAAGACCCCGAACAAGCCATCGCATTGCTGGGATTGTTGCGGGATAAAGGATTCGGCATCGCCGTGGACGATTTCGGTACGGGCTATTCCAGCCTGAGCTATCTCGGCAGATTGCCCATCACCACTTTGAAAATCGACCGGTCGTTCGTCATCAATATGGAGAACAGCGCCGACGATGCCGAAATCGTACGCACCATCATCGCCATGGCAAAGGCGCTGGATTTGAAACTGGTCGCCGAAGGAGTGGAGACCGAGCAGCAGATGGCGTTCCTGGGCGAGTTGTCATGCGACGTCATTCAAGGCTATTTCATCGCCCGTCCGCTGGTCCCCAAGATGGTCGAAGCTTGGCTCAACCGGGTTTCCGCCATTTCTCTGGTCGGATGACGGGACGGCAAGCATTAATATATGCTTAACGGCGCATCCATCGTGATCGTTTCCTCGGGTGTCGCGACAACGCCCTATGGAGGATCACGGAGATGCGCAGCATCGGCACGACCGGCCTGCCCGCCGCTGACCATGAAGATGTGCGGGTTCTGGCGTCGATTGAGCTTTCCCTGAAGAGGTGGCTGAAGTCAGAACTGGCCGAGGTGCCATACCCCAAGGGCGTGGTGCTGGTGCGAAATGGCTTTCTCCATCGCCTCCACACCATCGATTGCGAAATCGCGGTGCGGCTGTGGGCGGCGGAACATGGGCACGCCGTGGATTATCTGTCGTCCTATTTCGACGTGACCGGAGCCAACCGCAGCAAGACTCAGCCCCGCCGCCGCTCGCTGACCAAGATCGATCTGGCAGACGGCACCGGCATCATTCCCGATTCCGTCTTCCACCTGACCGACCCGGACGGTATGCCTCGCCTGTTCGTGCTGGAAATGTACAACCAGTGGCGCGACCCAGGGCTGTTCAGTTCTCCGGGTGTGATCGCAAGTCGTACGGGATGCGAGTCTATGGGGCCGGATTTGGCGTGAAAACGAGTCTACCTTTGGGCGAGGAGATGTGAATCTATGGAGGGCACCTTGAAGGAGGGT
>JACMKT010000129.1 GCA_014380005.1 Rhodospirillales bacterium | reverse complement strand
ATTCGAACCTACGGCCCGCTGATTAAGAGTCAGCTGCTCTACCAACTGAGCTAAGCGCCCCCAGGTCGGCGGCGCGTCGTGTCCGCCGGGGAGGTCGGCTTTATATGTCGAACGTTCTGGGCTGGCAAGGGGAAAATTTCGCATTTATGAAATCGTTTTTCGTGGAGGCTTGGGGAGCTTCCTTGGGTGGGGTAAAACACACTCAACCAACGGGAATGGCCACCACGGAACCCGGTCCGCCACCCGGCAGATGGCTTCGTGCCCTTGGCGCATTTGGTGGTGAATTTCCTTACTGTTTCGCCAATTCCTTCAGCCAATCCACGATGGCGTCGCGCCCGGCATCGGGAGTGCCGCCATGGTCGGCGCTGACGGTGACGTAGCGGTTCAGCGGGTGGGGTGGGGCTTTAGCGAAGGCGTAGCCGGGGCCGAACTGGGTTTTGTCGTTGTCGCCGGCCACCCATAGCAGCGGCGCAGTCAGCTTGGCGGCGTTGGCGGGCATCACCGCCGGGCTGGTAGCGGCGAAGAAGCTGACATAGGTGTTGGCGGTGGCCGTGACGTTGAGGTCATGGCCCACATTGGTGTCGTTGAAATTGGCGCTGCTGTCGCCTTTGCCCTCGGCGATCATGGTCGCGGCCTTGTCCAGACTCTCGCGCACGTCGCGGCGGTTGGACAAGCGTTCCGGCGAGTGGGCGGCGGCGATGGCGACCACGCCCTTGACCGGGCGGGTGGCGCCGTAGCCCAAGGCCGCATTGCCGCCCAGGCTTTGTCCGGCCACCACGATGGCGGTGGCGCCATCGGCCTTCAGGCGGGCGGCGGCTTGGTCCAGTTCGTCCAGGCAGGCACCATAGGGCTTGTCGTAGATGCGGTGCTTGGACCAGCACATTTCCGGGCTGTCCACCAGGAAGCCCGCCGATCCCAGGGCCAAGGCCAGCCGGTCGATCATGCGGTCGGGCCGACCCTCCTTGCCATGCATCAGGATGATGCCCAGCTTTTCGTCCGCCAGGGCCGCGCCCGCGCAAAGCACCAGAAATGCCGCCAGGATCATCCGCCGCATGATGGCCTCCCCCATTGAGGCGACCAGCTTAACGCCCGCCCAGGCCCTTCAGCAAATCCTTGAGGATGGCCTTGCCGGTGTTCTTCTCGCGCGGCTGTTCCGATTGCTGGGTTTCGCCCGATGGCTCGCCTTTGCCGAACAGGCCTTGCAAGGTTTCCCCGCCTTTGCCCTTGAGCGCCCGGCCCAATCCGCGCGACACCAGATATTGCTGAAGCGCGTTCACGTCGATGATCTTGCGCGGGTTGTCCAGCGGGCCTTCAAAGCGGATGCCCAAGGGCGTCTGCGGCGCGTTGGCCAGGGCGAAGGCGATACGGGTGTTGGTGGTCCAGCGCGGCAGATCGTTGGTGGTTTCGGCGGTGGCGGTCGCCCCTTGGGCTTCCAGCTTGAGGTCACGGCTGCTGACCACGCCGTTCTCGGCGCGGAAGGTGCCGTAAAGTTGGGTGAACGGGGTCTGGCCGCCCGACATCCCGGCCTGGGCCACGCCCAGCAGGCTGCCGATATTTTCCAGATTGTTCAGGCGCTGGTTCACCGCCGGCAAATCGAAGCCCTCGATGATGCCGTCGCGCACCAGCAGCTTGCCGTCGCCGTTCAGCCGCGCCGCCATGTCCTGGGACGACCGGCCCGAGGTGGTGAAGCGGGTCTCGGCGTCCAGCCGGCCCTTGGTCACATTGATGCCGCCGGCGCCGGGCTTTGCTGCGCCCACATCGGCGCCCAGCACGCTGATCTGGCCGGACAAGGCAGGGGTGGCGCCCGAGGACAGTTTGGCGGTGGCGGTCATGTCGCCGCCCAGCAGCTTGCCGGTCAGGCGTTCCACGCTGGCGGTGCCGTTCAGCACGGACAATTGCGCCACCGGCTGGTCCAGCTGCCAGCCCTTGGCGCTGATGGTCTCGGCCTTCAGCCCCAGGCGGGCGTCAAAGCCTTGCAGGGCCGACATATCCAACGGCTCGGTGGAGAACGGCGACGGGCCGGCCCCGACGGCGGCGGCGGCAGGAATGACCGTCATGGGAGCGGGCGCCGAACTGGGCGGCATGTGCGGGCCGCCGGGCAACAGCATGCCGGTGCGCTCCGCCGCCAGGAAGGGGTCCAGGGCCAAGGCGTTGCCGGTCAGATCGGCGGTGATTTGCGGCTTGGCTCCGCTGAGATCCACATGGCCCTGGCCGGTCAGGCGCGCTTGCCCGGCGGTCAGAATCAGGCCGGAGACATCCATGGTCTTACCGTCGCCGGTCACCTTGCCGTCCAGGGCGAAGGCGCCGATGGTGCCCTTGGGGCGGTAATCGGGCGAGAAGATGCGGATCAACTGGGCGGTGCTGGCATGGCGGGCCTGCACTGTCACATCCGCACGCGGGGTGACGGCGCCGCGTGCGGTCAGTTCCAGCCCGCCGGTCTCGGCGCGGGCGTCCAATGTCAGCTGGTCGGCCCCACCGCTGGCGGTGCCGCTGGCGGTCAGGGTGCCCAGGCGCTCGGTCAAAGCGGGGGGCTTGAGGCCCAGGAAGCGCAGCAGGCGGGACGGTTGCGGGCTGGTCACCTGGAAGGCCAACTTGTCCACGCGCGGGTTGCTTTCCGCCAGACCCAGCACCCGGCCTTGGGCCTTGGCCTGGGTGCCGCCCATGTCTGCCGACAATTGGTTCAGGGTCAGTTGACCCGCTTGCAGCATGGCGTCCACGGTGACCGAATCGGCGGTGATGTCGTTCAGCACCAAGCGCCGCACCGCCAGTTTCACATTGGCGTCGAACCGGGCCAGGGCGTTGGGCTGGGGGGGCGCGGCCTCGGTCTTGGCCGTGGGTTGGCTGGCAGTAGGCGCCGCTTTCGCTTCGGTGGCCGGCGGCTTGGCACCCAAATAGGAATCCACATTCACGCTGTCCACGCTGGCATCCAGGCCAAAGGCCAGGCGATCGGCCGCGGCCAAATGGGCGGTCAGCGCGCCGCGGGCCTGGGCGCCGTCCAAAGTCAGGCGGAAATCGGACAGGGTCAAGGCGGGCCAAGCCAGCCGCACCGGCGAGGCGAAATCCAGCGCCCGCAGGCGGTTTTCCGGCACGGATTGCGGGTTCACATTGGCCCACGCCAACAACGCCCGCAGATTGTCCGAGCGCAGCTGCGCCTTGCCGTCGAATACCGGCTGGCCGTTCTCGGCGGTCAGTGCGCCTTCCACCACGGCCAATGAGCCGCCGGGCAGTTGGGCGGCGGCTTTGTGGATCATGATCTCGCCCTGGTCCATCACCGCTTCCAACTGAACCTCGCGGGCCACTTGGCCGCGCCACGACAGGGTGTCCACCGACAGGGCGGTAGAGACGAAGAGCCCACCCGGCAAGGCGAAGCCACCGGGCTTGGGGGCTGCCGCCGGGGGCGGTGCCGATGGTTCGCCAGCCTTGGCCGATTCCTTGGCCGGTGCAGATGCCTTGGCCGGTGCGGCAGGCGTTTGCCATTTATCCAAATCCAGGGCGGCCACGTTCAGCCGCACATCCACCTGCGAGGACGCGGCGGTGACCGAACCGGTGGCGCGGGTGTCGCCCACCGACGCCGTCAGATTGGCCGCTGTGATCTCCTCGGCGGATATTGTCAACTCGCTGTCCACGGCCAGAGCCGCGTCCGTCGGAATCGGCGCATTGATGCCCAGCCGGGCCAGGGTGCGGCCCAAATCCACGGCGCTGGCGGTCAGCCGGCCACGCAGGGTTTCGCCGCCGGATAAGCGGGAGACCAGCCCGGAGAATTCCATTTTGGCGTCATTGCCGGGCAGGTGCAGGGTCAGGCTGGCGGGGGAGGCGCGGCCCGGCGCCAAGCGGTCCATGGCGGCGTCGAAGGCGATAAGGGTGCCGGCCAGCTTGGCCTCACCCTTGGCAAGGAACGGCCCCGAGCGCCCGCCCATGGATACAGTGGCGTCGATTCCGTCCAGGCCGACCGGCGCGCCCGCGCCGCTGGCATAGGTAACGCTGCCCTGGTGGATGGCGATATGTTCCACCGGCACGTCTTTCCCCGCCTCAGGCGGCGGTGGCGGTTCGGCTTTGGCGGCGCGGTGCGGGGCTTCCGTGGGTTCCTCGGCCTTGTCTTCGGCCTTCAATTGCCAGTTGGAGCGGCCATCGGGCAGGCGGGCCAAGTGCAGCACGGGGCGGTCCAGTTCCAGCGAACTGATTTCCACCCGGCCCACCAGCAGGGGCAGCAGGGCAAGGCGCAGCCGCAGGCGTTCCACCGTGGCAAGCTGGCCCTCGGTGCCGGGCGGGTTGCCCACGGCCAGACCTTCGGCGCTTATGGCGGGCGAGGGCAGCAGGCGCAGGCGGACCGGACCCGAGATGGTGACCGGGCGCCCGGTGGAGGCCTCGGCACGGGCGATGATCTGGTCCTTATAGCGGCTCCAGTCGATCAGCGCCGGGACGGCGACCGCCAGCACCAGCAGGACGGCCAGCGCCGTGCCGACGATCAGGGCCGTGTTTCTCATGGGTCCAGACTCCTTGGGCGCTCAAACTTGCCTGCGACACTCTTCCCACAGTTGGGGCCGCCAAGGAAGGGGGCCAGCGGCTGAAGGGCCTCAAGATGATCTGCCGCAACCTTCAATATGACCAGCAGCGGCACCGCCAGCATGGCCCCGGCAATGCCCCACATCCAGGTCCAGATGGTGAGCGACAGGAAAACCACCATGGGCGGCAAGGTCAGATGGCGGCCCACCAGCGTGGGAGTAATCAAATCGGATTCCAGCACGTGCAGCAGCACGATGGCGGCAGCGGGCAGCAGGCCGCGCCACAGCTCGTCGAAGGTCATCACCCCCACCATACCCACCACCACCATGGTGGCGAAGGCCCCGGCATAGGGAATGTAGTTCAGCACCATGGTCACCACGCCCCACAGGGCCGGATTGGGCATGCCCAACGCCCACAGGATAAGGCCGGCGGCGGTGCCCAGCCCCATGTTGATCAGCGTGATGATGCCCAGATAGCTGGCGACGTCATGCTTGATCCGCCGTGCCACGGCGATCAGGCGGCGGCGGTTCCGGGCGGTTTTGGGCACGCGGGCGGCGCGGCGCAGCAGGCGGTCACCCGAGGCCAGCAGGAAGAACAGCAGGAACGCCACCACCACGATTTGCGCCACCAGAACCCCGGCGCCGGCGACGAAGATCGAGCCTAAATTGGCTGACTTTACTTTCACCGTGGGCGATTTGTCGTCGCCACCAGCGGCTAGGCGCTCGACCTGCTTGGTGACCTGTTCCACCGGCTTTCTTACCGGCAGTAATTTACGCTCAAGCTGGCGGAGGCTTTGCGGCGCCCGTTGCAGCCAGTCGGCGGCGGGGGCGGCCAGCATTTCTACCCCCCAGCCCAGGCCGATCAGCAATCCGCCGGTGACCAGACCGGCGGCCAAAGTGCGGGGCACCCGCATGCGGCGCAGCCCGTGGACCACCGGCGCCAGCACCAGGGCCAGCAACAAGGCCAACAGAATGGGCAGGATCAGTTCGGCTGCGAAATACAGGGTGTACAGCACCGCCAGAACCAGCAGCCCGGTCAGCGCATGGTTTTGTGGCGGTGCAGGCTGGGGTGGCGTGATGGGGGCAAGCGCATCCATCTCCAACAGATAGGACGCGCAACCCTGCGGGTGGATGGGTGCGTTAGGGGTAGGCTCAGCCGTCCTTATGGGCGACCTTGCGCTTGAGGCGCATCACCGCTTCCTCGACCGTGGCCGGGTCCAGGTGGGTTTGGCCGTCATCGCCGGCCTTTTCGGTCAGGCGTTCCAGCCGCTCCAATGTGGTGGAGATGCGGTGGTCCAGCGACTTCTGCTCGGACGATTTTTCTTGCTCGGACGATTTTTCTTGCTCGGACTCTGGGGACCCCATTCCCCGTCTCCTAAGACGTTTCCTTACGCACAGACCTTATACTATAGGTTAGAGCGCGTCCAGAATGCCCAGCAGGGCCACCAGCCACAACGCCAGCACCAGGGCGCCGGCCAGCACGAATCGTCCGTTCCACTGGCGCGCCACTACGGACATCTCCACCCCGCCCAGGCGCGCGACGGTCAGCACGGCGGCTCCCACCGGGGTGGAACAGACCGACAGCGCCCACGCGCCCATCAACCCGCTGGCCATGGCCAAGGGCGGTACGCCCAGATCGGACAGATTGGTCAGTGCCCCGCCCAACAGGGTGACGGTGATGATCTGCGACAGGCCGATTTGGGCGAACAGCATGACCGACCATGACAGTACCACCAGCAGCATTGCCGGCGGCAGATGGGCCATGGCGATCAGCCGCGCGGTTTCCTGGGGCGGCACAAAGGCGGTCACCACAATGCCCAGGAACATGGCGCCGCCGATCATGGCGACCTCGTCGCGGAAGCCGGGCATGGATTTGGTCAGCTGGCGGCCCAGATGCTTCAGCGCCGGGACGATGCGGCGGTGCTGTGCCCACAGCCAGACCAGGGCCGCCGGCGGCACCACCACCATGGCGCCCACCACCATGCGCACCGACAGCAATTCCGCCACCGCCACCGCCGTCACGACCACCGCGCCCACCAGGACCGACAGCGCCAGCAGTGGTCGCCAATCGGTGGGTTGATGCATGTGCGTGACGCGGGGGAAAGTGGCGCGGTCCACCGCCCAGCCCAGGGCCAGCAGCAGCCAGTTCAAACCGATCTGGATGCCCAGCAGCGGCCACCATGCCAACCCGTGCACGGCGGTCTGAACCACGGCGAAGGAGACCGACAGGGGCGACCAGATGGTGATGGTGGCAAAGCCGCGCAGGATGGCGCTGAGCATGCGCTGGGAACGGACGGCGACGATGCGGGTATCACCTCCTGCCGCCTCGGCGGTGTTGCCGCGCATGACCATGGTGCCCAGCAGGGACAGCACGCCGAAATTCAGCACCACGCCGATCAGATGGCTGCCCAGGGCGAGCACCGCATAACGCCGCCCCGGCGGCTGGCGCACCATCAATTCGCCGCAGCGCTGGATCAGGGGAGAGGTTTCCGCCGCCTCGCGCAAAAAGCCCAAAGCGGCGAACAGGCCGATGATGGCCGCCGCCTGGGTGCCCGCATTGACCACCAGGGTGACCGGCGCGGGGTGGAAGGCCAAAGCTGCCATGGCGGCCAGCACCGCCGCCAGCAGGATGCGCCGGGCGCCGCGGCGGGACGACCAGCCCTCCAGCAGCAGATAGATGAACAATGCCATCGCGGCAAAGTCGCCGGCCCATTGCCACTCCCACACCGCTCGGCCGACGGAGCCAAGGATGACGGCGAGCAAGGCAAGGGTGGCGATCACCGCGCGCATGGAGTGCTTATCCGGAGGTGAAGCGCGCCTTGGGGGCGGGCAGCACTTTTGCGGGCTTGGGGATGTCTTTCATCAGGGCAGAGCCGTTGACCATGGCGAAGCCGCTTTGAACGGCGCCCACCAGCACCTTGCGCCGGCGCACGCTCCATAGATAGCCGCCCAGCCGGGCCTTGCCGGCGGTGGCAAGGAAGCCCTTGAGCGCGTCCAGCAAGGTGTCGTCGTCGGTGCGTTCGGTCAGGGCCAGTTCGGACATATCCAGGCCGATCATGGCGGCGCCGCAATCGGCGGCCATGGCGGCGCGGGGCGATGACAGCCGGGTGCGCAGGGCCACGTCGCGGCACAGGCCTTTGGCGTTCTGGATGACCGTGCCCAGGATCATGGGCTTCACGTCCGTGGGCACGCCGAACAATTCGATGATGATGCGGGCACCGCGCGATTGCTTGGTCAAATCGGCGAAGGGCGCCAGGAATTCCATGCGGTTCTCGGCGGTCAGCGTCGTCCAATGCACCGGGATGATCACCGTGGAGCCATTGCCGGCGGATTCCGATGTGCGGAAGTCACGGATGGCGTTGGCGATGCAGAAACGGTCCAGGGTGTGGGTGCCGGGCTCGTCGTCGCGGGCATAGGCCTTATAGCCCTCCAGCGCGACCGCCCCCTCTGTATCGACGCGCTGGACGCGGGCTTTGTAGGCCCCGATGGCCTCACCCGCCGCGACCCAGGTGGGGCGCCATAGCAGTTTCAGACGGGCGTCGGCAGGCAGGGGTTCGGGCCCTGGTTCCTCGATGTGCAGTTCGGCCGGCAGGGTATTGGTGGCGCCGGAATCCAGGATCACCCAGGTGGGGTCCTTGACCGGCACCTTCTGCACGGCGTCCAGCGGTTTCCACTTGGGGTCCTTGGCCGGTGGCTTGGGGGCGCGTTCCGGGGCCAAGGCGATGGGCGGGCGCTTGTCGGCCTTGGGCCGGGGCGGCGGGGCACTGGGCAGCAGATGGCGGCGCGGGGCGGAATCGTCCTTGGCGGCAGCGGCGGAATTCATCCATGCCCGGGGCGCCGGGGCATCGGCTTTGGCTTGGCCGGCGATCATGGAGCGGATTTCGCCCACCGCCTTGTGCACCGCATCCAAATTGATGGAGCCGTCCTCGTTCAGGCCATCCTCCAGCGGCACTTCCGCCGCCAGGGCCAGGGGAATTTCCTCGCCGATGAACTGGTCGCCCACCAAGCGGGTGCCCAATTCCTGGGCGATGATCAGGGCGCGGCGCCGGGCTTCGTCATTGTCCACGGTGCGGAACAGCAGCACGAAGAAATCGGTGCCCTGGCGCCCGAACATGTTGCCGGGGCCCATATGCAGGTTGATGACGCCTTCGGCGATCATCATCACCTTGTCGGCGAGGCGGGACCATTTGTCGCCCACCGCCTCGCGGAATTCCACCAGCGAGATGACGTGCAGCTTGACCTGGAAGGCGCCGTCATCCTCCGTCAGCATCTGCTTGGTCGTCATTTGGAAGGCGTCGTCGGTCAGCTGCGCGGGGGGCAATTGCGCGCGGGCGCGGTCCGTCTCGGACAACGCCATTTCCATCAGGCGCTTGACCTCGTCATCGGCGTTTTCCCCGCCACGGCGCACCACCCGCCGCGCGGCTCGGGCGATGGGGGCGGTAAGGCGTGACAACAGGCCGCTTCTGGGCCGTTTCTCGCTCATGTCAGTTCCCTTCAGGAACCGAGTTCGGTCCGGTATTGGTTGGCCAGCTCGACATATTTCTCGGCGGAACGCGGGAAGAAGGCGATTTCTTCGGGCTTCAGCTCGCGCATGGGCTTGGCCGGGTTGCCCGCCCACAATTCGCCCGCCTTGACCCGCTTGCCCGGCGTCACCACGGCGCCGGCGGCCACCATGGCGCCGGCTTCCACCACCACGCCGTCCAGGATGGTGGCGCCCATGCCGACGAAGCAGCCGTCTTCCAGGGTGCAGGCATGCAGCACCGCGCCATGGCCGATGGTGATGTCCGAGCCGATATAGGTGCCCAACTTGCCGCCGGTCACATGGACGATGGTGCCGTCCTGAATGTTGGTGCGCTCGCCGATGCGGATTTCATGGACGTCGCCGCGAATGACGCAGCCGAACCACACATTGGTGTCCTTGCCGATGACCACATCGCCGATCACCGTGGCGTTGGGGGCGATGAAGCATTCGGCATCGATGGTCGGAAGCGTGCCCTTGAAGGGCAGGATCAGGCCGGTGGTCATGGGGGCTCCTTACGGGAACAGCGGCTGCTGGTCGAGGCCGGTGGTTTCAGGCAGGCCGAACATCAAATTCATGTTCTGCAACGCTTGGCCCGAGGCGCCTTTGACCAGATTGTCGATCACCGAGGTGATGATGGCCCGGCCCGGCACGCGGTCGTCAAAGACGTTCATGAAGCAGAAGTTCGAGCCGCGCACATGGCGGGTGGCGGGCACGGCGCCTTCGGGCAGCACCTGAACGAAGGCCTCGTCCGCATAGCGCTTGGACAATTCGGCCCGCAGATCGGCGGCTTTGGCGCCCTTGGCCAGCTTCACATAGATGGTGGACAGCATGCCCCGGCTCATGGGCATGAGGTGGGGCGTGAAGGCCACGATCATGGGCTTGCCGGCGATTGCCGACAGCTCCTGCTCGATTTCGGGGGCGTGACGATGGCTGGCGATGCCATAGGCGTGGATGCCCTCGGTCACCTCGCAATACAGATTGGCCTCCTTGGCGGAACGGCCAGCGCCCGAAGCGCCCGATTTGGCGTCGATGATGATGTCGTCCGTCAGGATCAGCCCGGCCTGCAACAGCGGCACCAGCGGCAATTGCACCGAGGTGGGATAGCAGCCGGGATTGGCCACCAGCCTCGCGTTGCGGATAGTCTCGCGCTTCAACTCGGTCAGGCCGTAAACGGCCTCGGCCTGCAATTCGGGCGCCTTGTGGGGATGGCCGTACCAAGTGTTATAGGCATCCAGATCGGTCAGCCGGAAATCCGCCGACAGATCCACCGTGCGCACATGGGGCGGCAGACCGGCGATGACGTCCTGCGTGGTGCCGTGGGGCAGGCAGCAGAACACCGCGTCGATCTTGCCGAAACCCACATCGCTGATGGCGACCAGATCGGGCAGATCCAGCATGGACAGATGGGGGAATACGGACGCCAAGGGCTGACCCGCCTTGCGGTCGCCGGTCAGGGCGGTCATGCGGAAATTGGGATGGCGGGCGAGCATGCGCACCAGTTCGGCACCGGTATACCCGCTGGCTCCCAGAATGGCGACGCGCACCTCAGTCATCTCGCAAATCCTCCGCTCTCACGCAATTATGGGAGCGGACGATAGCAGGGGTGGGCGAGGCGGGCAATGCGCCATGCCACGGCGCCAGACGAGTTGGCTTAGTTGAACAGCAGGCTGTCCAGGCTGGCGGGCGCCGCAGAGGGGTGCTTGGGGCGGAAGACGTGCTTGGCGACCTTGACCAAACCTTCCGCCGAGGGCGCCGCCTGCATCTCGGCCTGAACGGCCGGGGCGGTAGGGACGATGGCGATGGTGGCCTTGACGGCGGCTTCGGCGGCGATGGCATCGACGCGGGGAGCGGCGGCCTCGGTGCGCGAGGTTTCCAACGGTTTGGGCTGCACGGCCTGACGGGCCAAAGCGCGGTCGCTGGGGAACATCTGGGCGGCGCGGTTCAGCGCCACCTGATGCACGGCGGGACGGCTCAAGCGGGGATCGCGCGGCTGGTAGACATAGCCGTCGGTGCGATAGATGCGGTTGCCGAAATCGCTGGCGGGGTGGAACCAGACGCGGACCTGAGTCCAATCGTTCTTGGGCGAGACGTCCAGCACCGGCACGGCGGTGGTGACGGCGCCACGGCCCGAGGTGCGGGCGGGCGCCCAATTGGCGTGGTCCACCAGGGCAAGACGGCTGCTGATGACACGGGTAACCACGGAAACGTGGCCGTAACGCATGCTGCCTTGGCGGGTGAAGACCAGGACGGCGCCGTCCTTGGGGGTGCGGCCACGGTCGTAAACGCCGCTGGCGGCATTCCACCATTGCCAGGCATCACCCTTGAGGTTGATGCCGGAAAGCTCGCGGGCGTAGGGAACGCACTGGATGGCGAAGGCAGGGGTTCCGGCGGCCATCAAGGCCAACGCAGACATGATCAGAAGCAGGTACTTCCTCACGCCGATCCCTCCCTTTTCCATTATCAAGTTCATCGATTGTTACCATTTATGAACCCGATGGCAACCTGATTCCGCAAATTATAAGTAAATTTTACGGAGACTTTTGTAATGCGCACAAGCTCTTAGGGGGTACCCCTTCCGAATCGGCGCGAGGTCGGGCATGATCGCGGGCCTCATGCGGAGCTATATCGTCCGCATGATCAGCCCTAGGAGGAATGGTGGTGCGTCGCAACATTTTGACCGTGGCGGGGCTGTCTTTCGCCCTTTGCGCGACCGTCCCATTCGCCCAAACCGGCGCGGCGGAACGCCATACGCTGGTGATCGGCTCGGGCGAGGTCACCGGCTATTATTTCCCCGCCGCCGGTGCCCTGTGCCGGGTGGTCAATAAGGACCGTCCGCACGGCACCTCCTGCGCGGTGGCGCCATCCTCGGGCTCGGCGGCCAATGTGGCGGCGCTGAAATCGGGCGAGGTGGACTTCGCCATCCTGCAATCGCGTGCCGCCCTGCTGGCGACCAACGGCGGCGAGGGCTTCAAGGATATGGGCCCCACGCCGGAACTGCGCGCGGTCATGAGCCTGCATGGCGAAGCGGTGGCGGTGATGGCCCGTCAGGGCTCGGGCATCGAAACCCTGGCCGACCTCAAGGGCAAGCGGGTCAATCTGGGCCGGCCCGGCTCGTTCCAGCGCGCCATGGCCGAAATGGTGCTGGAGGCCGCCGGCCTGTCCGAAGGCGATTTGTCCCCGGCGGTGGAATTGGATCTGGCCGAGGAAGCCACCGCCTTGTGCGAAGGCAATATCGACGCCGCCTTCTTCACCGGCATCCATCCCATGCCCGAGGCGGCGGTGGCGGTGGACGAATGCAATTCCATGCCCATCCCCATTAAAGCCAAGAACCTGGACGCCTATATGAAACGTAACGCTTGGCTGTCGCGGACGGTGATCCGGCAAGGCACCTATGAAGGCCCCAAGGACGACATTCCCTCGCTGCAGCTGAAGGCGGTCCTGGCGACCACCACCCGTGTGCCGGTCGAGGATGTCTATGATGTGGTCAAGGCGGTGCAGGCCAATTTCCCCGCTTTCACCCGGCTGCATCCGGTGCTGAAGGGCCTGACCAAGGCCGAGACCGCCAAGGACGGCATCGTCATCAAGATGCATGAGGGCGCCGAGAAGTTTTATGGCGAAGCGGGACTGAACAAATGAAGCTGGACCCGTCCCTTTTGTCGCGGGGCGCGCTGACCGCCATGGCGGCGGCGGGGGACGAAATCGTTGCTTTGGAGGCCGACATGCGGGCGCGCGGCACCAGCCCGCGCGCGCTGCTGCTGGGGCCGGGCGAACCTACCGAATTCCGCCATTATCCCGCCGGCGATTCCTATGATTTCGGCAGCCATTCCCAGTTCTATTTCCACGTCCACCGCGCCAACGAACACGGCCACATCCACACCTTCCTGCGCCCCTTGGGCATGCCGCCGGGGGTGGAGCCGGTGGTCTCGGCGGGCAGCGTGGACGCGCCTTGTCATTTGATCGCGGTGGGGCTGAACGGCCATGGCTTCGCCTCGGAACTGTTCACCACCAACCGCTGGGTCACCGGCGAATCGTGGTACGCCGCCGACGACGTGGCCATGATACTGCCGCGCTTTCATATGGGGGGCGAGGGCGGCGCCGGTTTGGCCGGGCGCTGGCTGACGGCGCTGCTGGCCCTGTTCCGCCCGCTGGTGGTGTCCCTGGTGGAGCAGCGCGACGAAACCGTGGCGGCGTGGAGCCTTGCCCATCCCGGCACGGACCCGCTGGCCGACGCCGGTCTGGAATTGACCTCGCGGGCGACCATCGACCTGAATATGTGGCGCAAGATGCTGGCGGCGGAACGGTCGCGTGAGAACGCGTGACGTTTGCCCCTGCGTTCACCGTCATTGGTGGCGGCGATGGATTTGGTGACACGGATGGACACGGATAAACACGGATTAAGGAAGATTTTTTGGTTCTTCGCGGATTTCCGGGGAGGCGCACTTTAACTCAAGGAATAATGACACGGATGGACACGGATCCCCGCTACGCGGGACACGGATAAGGACCATCCGTGTTTATCCGTGTCCATCCGTGTCACATAATTCTGTTTCTTCGGCTTAGCAGCCCCTCAAACGAAAAACGCCGCCAGCCCAGTGGGCGGCGGCGT
>JACMKT010000128.1 GCA_014380005.1 Rhodospirillales bacterium | reverse complement strand
GCGATGCGGGCGGCCTCGGCCTCCTGCTCCATGCGCTGCTTGTCCACGGCGTTCTGCTTGAACACTTGGACGGCTTGGGCCATGGAGCCGATTTCGTCGGTGCGCTCCAAAGCGGGAACGGTGATGTCCAGCTTGCCGCCGGCCAGTTCGCCCATGGAATCGGTCATGTTGGTGATGGGCACCAGGATGGAGCGGGCGATCAGGTAGGCGAAGGCGAGGCCCAGGGCCAGGGCGATGGCGGAAACGACCATGGCCGTGGCTTCTTGGCCGGACAGTACCGTTTGGGTGGCGTCGCGGATGCCTTCCATGGCGTCCACTGCGGATTCGCGGGTCTTGGCCCCCAAGCTGCCGAACTCGGCGGCCAGGACGGCGTTTTCCTTATTGGTGAGGCGTTCGATTTCCAGCATGGCGACCGAGACGTCCAGGAAGGTGCGCTCATAATTGGGCAGCAGCGCCACCGCCGGCTCGATCAGGCGGCGATGTTCCAGGTCCTTCTCGGTGTCCAGCAGGACTTTCAGCGACTTTTCGGCGTTGATCGATTGCTGCTTGAACTTGTCGATCAGGGCGTGGTCGGGGTCGGCCAGGAATTTGACCGAAATCAGGCGCATGCTCGACACCTGATCTTGCGCGCGACCGGCATAGGACGCGGTGTCCCAATCTTTCACCGTGATGGTGTTTTCGATCAGAGACGACAAAATCTTGCTCAACTCGGTGCCCGCGGGAACCAAGGAATCTTGGATTTGCTTGTCGGTGCGGCCCTTCAGGGCGGCGATCTTTTCGAAATTGGCCGAGTACTGCTCGAACAGGCGCAGCATCTGCTCCAGAGTGGCCTTGCGCTCGGGTGAGGTCGCCCCGGCCACGGCCTCGGTCAGATCCTTGCGCAAGGTCGGCTGCAACTCACGCACCCGCGCCAGCGCAGTGTCCGTGCCTTCCTGGGAATAGACATAGGCGTTGCGGCGCAAGTCGACCACGTTGCGTTCGATGGTCTGCAGGCGCGAGGTGGCGCCGGCCACGGTGGCGTAGCGGTCCACATTGGTGCCGATGGTGGTGAAGCCATAGATACCCACGCCGGCCACGGCCAGCAGCAGCAGCAAGACAGTGCTGAAGCCGCCATAGATGCGGCCCTTGACGGTCAATCCGGAAGTTTTGTTAGCCATTCTCGGCTTTCCTCTTTCTCAGGCCGCCGCAATGGCGTCGATGTCGAGTTCCATATGGAACAACGTATTCAGGTCCAGCAGCGCCACCATGCGTCCATCCACCGTCACTAAGCCGGTCAGGAAGTCCTGGGTGTTGCCATGGTCCAATTCGGGGATGGGCTGGATGTCGCCCACGGCCACGGTGATGATGTCGGCGACACCGTCCACCAAAATCCCGACCACCCGCTGGCGCACCGCCACCACGATGATGACGTGGCGGGCTTGCGCCTCGGTCAGGCCGGCGCCGAAGCGGGCCCGCAGGTCCAGGATGGGGATGATGGCGCCACGCAAATTGATGACGCCGCGCATATAGGCGGGGGTGTTGGGAAGCTCGGTGGTGGCCGTCCAGCCCTTGATCTCGCGGATGGACATGATGTCCACGCCGTACTCCTCGTCACCGATGGTGAACGAGATGAACTGGCGTGTATCCCCCTCAACGCTTCTGGTCGCGGTCTCCATGGCCCCCCCGTTTGATCGGCGCTCAGGTACTCGCCCAAAGTATTACGAAACCCACATGCGCTCAAAGGTTAATGTGGCCCGTTCCACGGTTCGTTGGTCCTAAGCGGCAGCCTCCGCGTTATGCCCCAGCAGGCGTTCGCCCATGACCCGGATGGCGCCCACGTCCAGGATCAAGGCCACGCGGCCATCGCCCAGAATGGTGGCGGCGGAGATGCCTTCCACCGGGCGGAAGTTGGAATCCAGCGATTTGATGACCACCTGCTGCTGGCCCAGCAATTCGTCCACCAGCACGCCGATGCGGTCGCCGCCCTCGGTCTCGACCACCACCACCAGACCCCGCGTGGGATCGGTGATGGCATTCTTGATGCCGAACAATTCGTGCAGCGGGATCAGGCGGATGTACTCGCCGCGCAGGGTCAGCACGTCGCCCACATTGACCAGGGTCCGCGCCTGCTGCGGCGCCGGGCGCAGGGATTCGACGATGTTGGTGAGCGGCAGCACATAGCGTTCACGCCCGATGGCCAGCAGCATGCCGTCCATGACCGCCAGGGTCAGCGGCAGCGACAGGATGAAGCGCGAACCGGCGCCGGGAGTGGATTGCACCACCACGCGGCCACCCACGTCCTGGATGTTCTTGCGCACCACGTCCATGCCGACGCCACGGCCCGACACGTCGGACAAGGCGGCGGCGGTGGAGAAGCCCGGCGCGAAGATCAGCATGTCGATCTGTTCGTCGGTCAACTGGGCGCCGCGTTCCACCAGACCCTTTTCCACGGCCTTTTCCAGCACGCGCTTGCGGTCGATGCCGCGCCCGTCATCGGTGATTTCGATGATGATGCGGCCCGAGCGATGCTGGGCGCCCAGATGGATGGTGCCTTCCACCGGCTTGCCGGCGGCGATGCGCTCCTCCGGGCTTTCCAGACCGTGGTCCAAGGCGTTGCGGATCAAATGGGTAAGGGGATCGGACAGCTGTTCGATCACCGTCTTGTCCACTTCGGTGTTCTCACCGCTCATGACCAGCCGGGCCTGCTTGCCCAGCTTGGACGCCAAGTCGCGCACCAAGCGCGGCGCCTTGGAGAACAGCGCCTTCACCGGTTGGGCGCGGATAGCCATGACGCTTTCTTGCAACTCGCGGGTGTGGTGCGACAGCTCTTGCAGGCCCTGGAACAATTCAGGATGGGATTCCACCGAGAAGCCGCTGGCCTGCTGGCCCAGCATGGCCTGGGTGATGACCAGCTCGCCCACCATGTTGACCAGCCGGTCCACCTTGTCCAGATCCACGCGGATGGAAGCCGTGTGCACCGGGCCACCCGACGCCATGGCCGCCGGGGCTGCGGCTGCGGCGGGCGCCTTGGCGGGGGCGGCTTGCTGGGTGCCTGCGGTGGCTTCAGGCAGGGGCTCGAACAGGCCCCAGCCGTCGCCTTCGCCGCCGCTGCCGGCCTTGGCGGGTTCGGTCGCCAGGGGCGCCGTCGCCAGGGGCTCGAACAGTCCCCAGCCATCGCCCTCGACGGCACCGATGACTTCTTCGATGGAGATTTCGGCGGTGTCGCCCTCGACGAATTCGAAGACGTCGCGGATGAGGTCCTTGCTCTTGTCGGTGAGCAGGGTGAACGTCCAGCTCAGATAGGATGCCTGGGAATCCATCTCCGTCAGGGACGGCAGACGCGAACGGTCCGTCACCACTTCCAGATCGCCCATGGCGGCCAGTTCGCGGATCATCAGCAACGGATCGTTGCCGGTCTTCAGCATGGCCGGGGTGGGGACGAAGCGGATGCGGTAGGTCTTGTACGGCGTTTCCTGCGCGGCAACCGGGGCCGCAGCAGGGGCGGCAGCGGCGGGCTTGGCGGCGGCAACAGGGGCGCCGCCGGGGGCGGTGATGGCGGACAGGTGGGCCAGAACCTCGTCGCCATGGTCGGGGGCGAGGGCGATGCCTTCCTGGGCGGCGCGCACGAAATCACCCAGCACGTCATTGCCGCGCACCATGAGGTCGGCCACGTGGGGCGACATCTCGGCGCGGCCCGAGCGCAGGGCGTCCAGGGCAGTCTCAAAAACATGGGCGAAGCGCACCAGATCGTCAAAGGCGAAGGCACCGCCGCCGCCCTTGATGGAATGGACGCAGCGGAAGACCGCGTTCAGGTCTTCATCCGTGCCGGTGCCGTCCTGAAGCCGGGCAATAGTCTCCTCGGCATTGGCCAGCAGCTCGCTGCATTCCTCGAAATAGGTCGCCTTGAACTGCGACAGGTCATAGCCCTGGTCTTCGCTCATGCTTCGCCCCTTACCAATCCGTGTTCGTTTACGGGCAAACCTTGGCGACGATCTGCAACAGCTTGTCGGGGCTGAACGGCTTGACGATCCAACCGGTGGCGCCGGCGGCGCGGCCTTCGTCCTTCTTGGACTGGTCGCTTTCCGTGGTCAGGATCAAGATCGGGGTGCCGACCTGGGTGGGCAGAGTGCGGATTTTGCGGGTCAGGGTGATGCCGTCCATCTCGGGCATGTTGACGTCGGTGATGACCACGTCGACCTTCTGGCCCTGCAGCACCTTCAACGCGGCGACGCCATGTTCGGCCTCGACCACCGTATAGCCGGCGCCACGCAAGGTGAAGGAGACCATATCGCGCATCGTCTTAGAATCATCGACGGCGAGAACGCACTTAGCCATGACTTATCCCCTGTCAGGAAACAATAATGTGATCAAAATCTTCCGCCAACCCTAGGTGGCGGAAAGTCGCCGCAAGGGCTTCCGGCGCATTTTCCATTTCCAGCCGGCGGGCGGCCAGACGGAACGCATCCGCCCCCGCCAGGATCACCTGAATGGCGGCGGTGGAAGCGCGATCCACCATGGCGGCCTTCAATACCACATCGGCGGCGCTGTCGCGCGCCAAGGCGTCGAGGAGCACGTCACGCAATTCTCCCGCAGCGGCAAGATCGACAGCATTTGGAAGTTCAACTTCCAACCTGCCGTTATTTTCCTTGAGCTCCATGAGCGTCGACCGCTTTTCCTTGTGGACCGGACGGGGATAATACGGCAAATTCCAGCCCGTAGTAAGAGGCGAAGAGCAAACACCTTCATGCCGACAATCGCCACCCAGGCCGGACCGTGGAATATGACCGTCTTCGCATATGGTGAAGACGATCCCGAGAATCCGTTGTCGCGCATCGCTTCGGACGAGCTATCGCGGCTGCCCTTCGGTGCGGCCGAGCTGGATCGCGACGGCAAGGTGGTGGCGTATAACGATACCGAGCCGGATGATGGCGGCGCCGTCAGGCCGTCTTTGGTCGGGCGCGACTTCTTTGCCGAAATTGCCCGCTGGGCCGGAACGTCGCGGATCGCCACGGAATTCCGCCGTGGCGTCGACGCCAACGATCTCAACGCGGTGTTCGATTGCGCGGTGCCGCGCCTTGCCTTCAAGGTGCGCGTCCACCTGAAGGTCAGTCCCATCCTGGGCACCTTCTGGGTCTTCATCAAGAAGCTGGAAGCCCGCTAAAGCGGCTGGATTGCCATTGCTAATTCAATAGGATGCGTCATGCGCGGGTTCAGCTCGCACATCCGCGTGTTTCCGCTTGGGGCGGGGGCAGCGCGCGAGGCGCTGCGCCCCAGGCCCTTAAGCGGACGGCTTCGACCAGCGGCTGGCCGGGTATTGGAAGCCCTTGCCATCCTGGCCCGCCGGCTCGTCCGTCTTGGCCTTGCGGCCCAGGCCCGACTGCTTGGCCAGTTCCGAGCGGCGCTCGGCGTAAGCGGGGGCGACCATGGGGTAGTCGGCGGGCAGGCCGAATGCCTCGCGGTATTGCGCCGGAGTCAGGCCGTGGGCTGCGTCCAGGTGGCGCTTCAGCGAGCGTCCCGGCTTGCCGCAGACCAGACACACCACTGAATCATGGCGGACGGACTTCTTGACCGGCACTGCCGGAACCATGGCCTGGGGCTCCGCTGCGGGAGCGGGGCCGACGGCGCCGACCAGGGCGGCGTGGATGCCCGAGACCAAGGAGGGAATTTCCTCCACCGGCAGCGGGTTGGCGCGCAAGTAAGCGGTAGCGATTCGGGAGGCAAGCCTGAGCATCTTGAAGGCACCTTGGCAAAACGACGGCGAACACCATAGGCCCCTATGGTGCCGCCGTCAAAAGTGACGTGACAAAGCCTATGTATGAGTAACAGAAACCGTGTTGTCTACATAGACTTGTGCGTTGGTGGAAGAGTCACTGTAGACGCTATAGCTGTGACCGTCATTGGGCGTGATGGTGGCATTGGTGGCGCCCACCGTCCAGGTGCCGCCGTTCAACTGGACCGAATCGCCCGCCCCCATGATGACCAGGGTGTCGTTCGTGCCGGTCAGGGCGTTGGTGCCATCGGTCATGGACAGCAGATGCTGTGCGTCCAGGACCAGGGTTTGGGCACCAGTGGCCGACAAATCCACAGCCTCGAACCCTTGGATGGTCCCGCTAGCTTTGGTCAGGTCGATGGTGGTGGCGGCGTTGCCTTCCCAAACCAAAGTGTCGATGCCGGTGCCGCCGCTAAGGGTATGGAACGACGTGTCGGTGATGCCGATTCGGTCATTGCCAGCGTTACCGTAAACCACGTCGCCGCCCGATGCGGCATGCAATATGTCGTTGCCTGCCGCTCCCGTCAGGATGTCGTTCCCGGCGCCGCCGGTAGCGGTAAAGTTCACCGGCGCGGTAGAGGCGACGTATTGCGGTAGGGCGTTGCCTTCCAAGGCTCCACCCAGATGGTTGCTTGTCAAATCCGAGGCCGAGTGGCTTCCGAAGTCCCAATCGGCCGCCAAATTGGCCTCATTCCCGTTAAGGGTGTCGAACCGGGTTGCGGCGATATCCGACTGGCTGCGGGCCACGTCCCAGAACTGCACATCCGCCAAGTCGCCGAAGAGTTCGGCCCCCAACTTGATGAGGTGAGTGGAATTATCCGGTGTGAATGCAAGGGTGCCGCCGCCATTCGATGCGCCGTCCAAATAGAAACGGACATCGTTCGTACTATCGGTAAAGGTCATTGCCACATGGTGCCATTGTCCATCATCGACCCTAGTGTCGCTGAACAGGGCGCCGATGTTGCATTCGTCAACGCGCAGATAACCATTGGACACGCCGAAGAACTTTCCGCCAGTGCCCCATTGATCCATACCAAGCCCACCGGCGGATTTGACGAAAATCACCCCATTGGCGTCTGTGGTCTTGATCCAGCTTTCTATGGTGAAGTCGTGGTTCATGTTCAGGGTTGCTGATTGCGTGGCCTGGATCAGCACGCGCCCGTCCGAGCCATCCAAATGCAGCGCGGTGGCGGTTTCGACCTTGCCTAACACAATGTCCGTGGCCAAGAGCGAGTTGGTATTGGCCAGTTTGATGACCGTGCCGTCGTAATTGGCTCCGACCCCTGCACCGTTGACGTACAGATAGCCCTGTCCGCCATAGGTCATGAAATAGGCCGTATCGGTCGGATAGCTTCCCGGGCTGGCCTGGATGGCAGCGATGGCGGATTGGACCTCCGCTGCCGAGGTTCCGGTGAGACCGGGATAGGTGGCAAAGCCGATGCCGGTCATCCCCTCGAAGACCAACTTGTCGCTGCCCGAGGTGAAGTCGGTCACCCTATCCACGTTTGCCTCGGTATAGACTCCGCCGATGACGCCGCGGGAATCAGCATTCGAATGGAAGACGAAGCTGTCCGATCCGCTTCCTCCGGTCAGCGAATCGGCACCCGATCCGCCGGTCAGGGTGTCGTTGCCGCCGCCGCCGGTCAGGGTGATGGCAGCTGTGCGGTCTGAAGCATCGAGAGTGACCGCCGCTATAGAAGCCGAGGCGTCCACGGTGGTCAGGCCGGCTTTCTGCGAGGTGGCGCCCAATTGGACTTTTTGTGCCGCGCTTGCGGTCGAGCCCAGCACCAGAGTCTCGATGCTGTGAAGGTTGGTGAAATCCGTATCGGTCAGCGAGGCGGAATAAGTAATCGTCAGGCTGTCGCTTCCGGCCCCGCCCACGATCAGGGCGTCGTCCAGGGAAACTGCAGGCTGGGTAAGCGCGGTATAGTTGGGCGTTCCGCCGGAGAACGTGCCGTTATGCGCGCCGGTGGAATTGTCGTTGGTGTTGCCGTCCAGCTGCCAATTGCCCAGCAGGCCGCTTTCGGTCCCGGTCAGGCTTTCGTTCATGGAACCGAGGATATCGTCCTGGGTCCGTGCCGTGGTCCACAGCCGGACATCGGCCATGGCCCCGTCTACGAATCGCTCGACATAGGAGCCGTTGTTCCAAGCTCCGATGGTGAACTGACTGAAATCAATGGGGTCAGGGGTGTCGAAGCTTTTCGTGTCGACCAATTGGCCGTCCACGTAAAGCATTGCCGAATGCGCGACATCGTCATAGGCGATAGCCACATGGTGCGGCGCGCCGACTAGATTGGCGCTGACAGAATAATTGAATTGCACCCCGTTTGGATGGGCACCCAATAAGAACGCGTCGTTCTGGATGATCAGGTGGAGCGCGCCCGTATTCCAGTTGGTACTGCTGAGCAGGCTCGCAAGGTAGGGAGCCGTATCCAGCTTGATCCAGGTTTCAAAGGTGAAGCTGTTCACCGCGGTCGGTGCCATGCTGACCGTGACGGCGTCATCGGAACCATCCAGCGACAAAGCGCTGGCCGGTGGCGCCATGTTGGCACTGAATTGGTCGGCGCCAGCCGACCCCAACACCAAATGATCGAAGGTGCGGTCCTGGAAGTGCAGGGTTTCCACGCCGGTCAGATCATCGGTGCCGTCGCGTCCTGCCACTGTGTCGGTGACCAGGACATGGCTGCCGTCGGTGGTGATGGTGTATTGGCTGGCATTGCCGGTGAAGACGGCGATGTCGTTGCCGGCACCGCCGGTCAAGTTATCGCTGCCGTCGCCCCCTTTAAGCGTGTCGTTGCCTGCGCCGCCGGTCAGGATGTCGTTGCCGGAACCGCCATCTAGCTGAACATTGGAAACACCCGCCAGGATTTGGCCGCGAATGGCCCAGCCGCTGGTATCCCCGCCGGCTTGGCTGGTATCGATCCATGTGGCGACGATACGGCCATCGGCCAATTGGGCCAGGGCCGCCAGTGCCTGGTTGCCGGTCGTGGTGGAGTTGACCGTGAACTCTCCGCCTACCTTGGCGCCCGCCGCATCGAATTGCTGTGCCTGGACATTGTTGAGACCACTCTCGTTGTTGTCGGACCATGCCACCAGGAACCCTCCGCCCTTCAGCGCGATGATGGCCGGTTGGTGCTGAGACTCGACAATGGTGGTGTTCACCAGGAATTCGCCGCCCGACTTGCTGCCGTCGGCAGCGAAGCGCTGGGCACGGACGGCGATGCCGTAGGGGTCGCCGCCTGAGCCGCTGTCGTCGCGCCACGCAACAACGAAGCCGCCACCTTCCAGCGCCGTTATGGTGGACTGGTACTGACTGGCACCGGTGGCCGTATTGACCAGGAACTCGCCGCCCAGCTTGGTAAGGTCAGCATTGAAGCGCTGACCGTGGACCGCCTGATCGGTGTCGCCAAAGGCGCCGCTGCTATCGTCCCAAACCATGACGATGCTGCCATCGGTCAGCCTTATCATGCTTGCGGGTCCCTGGTGACCGCCGAGTTCGGAGTTCACCATGAATTGAGAGCCGACCTTGGCTCCCGCCGAATTGAAGGCCTGCGCCATGACGTTGTTAGTGCCAGTGCTGTCATCGGCCCAAGAGGCCACGAAGCCGCCGCCCGGCAGTGCAAGGATGTTGGGGACGTGCTGGTTGCCAGTGCCAGGAGCAGTGTTGACCAGGAAGTCAGTGCCCAGCCGCTTGCTGCCATCCGCATTGAAAATCTGCGCGTAGACGGATGCTCCTGAAACATCGCCGCCAGTGCCGAGGAGGTCGTCGCGCCAAACGACGGCGAAACCACCGTCCGTCAGCCCCGTCACCTTGGGCTGCGACTGGTAGCGTTCAGTGATGGTGTTGATCAGGAATTCGCCGCCGCGGGCGGTGCCGTCGGCGTAATAGCGCTGAGCGTGGATGGCATTCACATCGGTGTCGCCCAACGTAGCGCTATTGTCCTCCCACACCACGACGTAGCCGCCATCCGTCAAAGCGGCTACCGAAGGCGCAACTTGGTCGCCGCCAAAGTTGGTGTTGATCTGGAATTCGGCGCCCAGCTTGGTGCTTGCCGCTGGGGCGCTGGCGCTAAGGACGTCGTTGCCCGTACCGCCCGACAGGGTGTCGGCCCCGCCGCCGCCGATTAGAATGTCGTTACCGGCGGCACCGATGATGATGTCGTTGCCACCCAAGCCATCAATGATGTCGGCGTTCGCCGTGCCCATCAGGGTGTCCGCGCCCTCGGTGGGAGCGGGCGACAGGACCAGGATGTCCAGGCTGCCGCCGTCCTTGCGTGTCAGGGTGACGTTCATCTCGTCAATCAGCACGTCCAGCTTGTCGCGTCCGGTGAAGCCGTTGGCGGGGATATAGGTCATGGCACTCAGCGCGGAGGTGAGATCAGCGATGGTGCCGCTCAACACCAGCAGCGCGCTGTCATTGGCGCCAGAAACAAGGGTATTTCCCAGATTGGCAAGATGCAGGGTGCCGTATTTCACATGCAGCGACAGGCTGATGGGCTGGTTGGCGGGCCACGTCAGTTCCGGGTCCGCCAGTTGCAGACCGCTCAAATCCACGGATTGCCCGATATTGGTGACGGCCATGACGCGGTCGCCCCAGCCATGGTTGGGGCCGCCGATGAAGCTGCCGTCATGGTTGTTGGCGGACGAATCCACCAATATCTCGGTCGCGCCTTTAGCGCCGGTCCAGCGCGCCACCAGATTGGTGGTGTCGGCGGAGCCAGCCATGTCGGCGCGGATGTCGGCTTGGCTGCGGGCTTCCGTATAGACGCGGATGTCGGACAGCTTGCCGTGCCAATAATCCTGGTAGTCCGTCACCGTCTCCGCCTCAACCATCCGAACCGTGTTGAGGCTGCGGCCCAGATAGGCGTTGGTGCCAGCGATGTTGTAGGTGCCGGTGAAGGTATCCTCGGCGTAGATGTCGCCATCCACGAACAAGGTGACGGTGGTCGAGGCGCCGTCGGTGTCCAGGCGGGCGGCCAAATGGTGCCAAGCCAACGGGTCCACCGGAGCGATGGTGTTGAATTCGTGCTGCCCAATTTTGGCATGCAACACCCCATTCACCATGGACAGGCTGAAGGTGTCACCGCCGACGCCGCCCGTCGAAAGGATGTATTGCGGTGCGGCGCTGAAGGAATCCTGGCGCGCCCAGGCTTCGTAGGTGACGGACACTCCCCCCGTCGCCAGACCGCCGGCCAATTCAATGGCGGTCGAGCCGTACAGACCGACCGCATCGTGACTGGCGGAGGCTGGCGGGTCTTCGGCGCTTACGGGGTGGTCCACCGCATTCACCTGCACCGAAATGGTCTTGTACTCGAACCGTGTCGGATCGACGGTATCAAGCACCTTCACCGTGAACGTATCGGTGCCGACGAAGCCATCTTTGGGTCGGTAATTGAACGTGCCGTCCTGCTGAATGTAAAGCCAGCCGTGCTCGGGCAGGTCCTCCGTGGCCACCGAATAGGACAGTTCGTCGTGACCCGATTCATCCACCACCAACAGCTTGCTGATGATGGCAGTGTTTTCGCGGGTGGTCAGGGTATCGCCGAATGCCGCCGGTTTGGTCGTTACCGTCGTCACGCATCCCGTGATCACGCCATCGCCATAGGCGGCTTCCTCGCCGTGGCTGTCATTGGGGGCGATGGTCAGGGTGTTGTTGTTGTTGTTGTAATCGCCATGGCTGTCGCCCAAGGCCATGTTGGCCATCAGGCCGAATTCGTCGCCCGACAGCCGCACATTCATGTTGCTGCTGATATCGGCGGGGGTGCGTGCCTCGTCCCAGATGCGCAGATCGGCCATCTGGCCGTGGAAACTGTCGCCACTGGTGCTGTGCCCCACATAGGCGGATTCGCGCAGGCTCTGGACTTGCACCCCCACGCCGGTAGCCCCGCCAACGTCGACGCCGTCCACGTACAGCGTGACGTTGCCGGATGTTTCCGCCGCATTGGTGTCAAACACCACGGCCACGTGATTCCAGGAGTCGAATTGGACTGGCACGATGCTGGTAATGGGGCCGGTCGTGGCTCCCTGCGCGTCCACATAGGTTACGCTCAGCAGGCCGCTACTGGTGAGACCGATGCTCAGCGCGCCGCTATTGCCGGCATTGTTGGCGGTGAAGATGGGGAAGAAGGACACTTCCCCGGGGTAAGGCTTGACCCAGGCTTCTACCGTCATGGTGCGGGTGACGATGGCGTGCTGCATCTGGATGAAGCCGCCGTTGAACTCCAGCGCGTGGCCGGGCGGGTTGATGCGCGCCGGGTCGAGGTCGCTGTCGTTGGCATCGGCACCCAGGACCAAGGCCGGGCCGTTAATGGCATTAGGCACCGCGCCCGCAGCCTGCGCGTTCATGGTCCAATCGGCGACCAGAGTGCCGTTGGAATCGGTGGGCGTTGCCAACTGCCAATTTTCTTGGATTTCGGTGTCGGTGCGGGCTGCGTCCCATAGCCGCACATTGTCGATCTGGCCTTCGAACGCTTGGGCCTGAACGGGCAGGCCGTCGCTACCCAATTGTCCGCCCACCACCAGCAGGTCCGAGGCGTTCTCCACGCTCTCCATGTCGATCAGACCGGCGCTGTTGGCTTGGCTGCTGAACTGGCCGTTCACATACAACTCGAAATGACGACCCGTGCGGACGACCGCCACATGGGTCCATTCGTTCAGTTCAATGGTCTGGGGGGCGGAGGTAAAGTTCACCGAGGACGTGCCGTCATCCATGGTGAAGCGAAGATACCCGCCATCCAGGCTCAACGAGCACGTATTGGCAGCGCCGTCCTGGTGCTTGGACAGGATCATGCCGGTATCGCGCAGGGCGTTCACCGTGGCTTCGATGGTGAAGTCGCCGGTTCCCACCGCCAGGGTATCTGCCGCCGCATGGGCATAGTCATCGACGCCGTCGAAGCGCAGGCTGCCGCCGGCCTGATTGGCGCCCAGCACCTCGATCATGTCCGGGGAGATGGTGACGGTGCGGGTGACCGCAGTGCTGTCCATGGCGTCGTTATTGGTGACGACAAAGCTCAGCGTCCGGGTGCCGGGGGTGGTGTCGTCGCTCTGGAACTGGACCGAGCGCAGCACGTCCTGCACCACCTCGGCCGAAGCTTCTCTGGTGAAGGTGATGACTAAGGGATCGCCGCCATATCCGCCGGAAATGGAGCCACCGGCATCCCAGACGCCGTCCACCTCAAAATACAAATCGCCATCGTAGCCGATGCTGCTGATTCCTGTGGCGTCGAAGTCCAGAAAATCGTCGGGGGTGCCGTCGGTGATGGAAACGGTGACTTGCGTGAAATACGCCGCGTCCACATCGGTGACGATGACGCTGTCCCGCACGACGCCGACCGGGGCATGGCCGATTTTATAGGAAACCGCCGATGTGCCCAGATGCTCGATGATGGTGGGGTCATCCACACCGGTCAGGTTCACGGTCACGGTCTTGCTGTTGGCGGTTCCGCTGGCGGTGTCGCGGGCAAACACCAGGAAGCTGTCTACTGCGGTGGCTCCCTCGGCCAGAATCTGTGCGCCTTCGCCGGGTGTGTACGTGTACACACCCGTGGTGGCGTTGATGGTGACCGAGCCGTAATCGGTGTCCCAAGTGGTGATGGGGGTGGAATCGCAATCCAGCCCGAAATCATAGGTCCGGCTGGAGTCGGCGGCGAAGACAGAGGTGATGATGCCGCCGGACGCGGTGTCCTCGTTGGTGGTGATGTACGGGGTGACGCTTTGCACAAAGTCGCTGGCGAGGGGAGCCTGGGTGACGCCTTCCAGCTTCACCAGTTCGCCCTGACCCTTCACATAGATCCAGCCATCGGTGGCGGTGGTGAAGAACACCAGGGTGTTGTTGAGCGCTGAATTTGCTTCGATAGCCGTCACGGTGGCGGCAACGCTGCCGGCATAGGGGAAAACCCCCTGCAACAGGCCGTAACCGTCCGTGTTGGCGAGGTCCAGTTTGTCGGTGCCACGGACGAAGTCAGTGACGGTGGAACCGGATTCCGCCTGCCCGATGCGGAACGTATCGACGCCGGCACCGCCGGTCAGGATGTCGTTGCCGCCCAGGCCCGTCAAAATGTCGTCGCCGCTGCCGCCGCTGAGCACATTGTCGCCCGTGTTGCCGGTCATGCTATCGTTACCGCCGCCGCCGATGACATTCTCGATGCCGTCGACGGTGTCGGTGCCGATATCGATGCCCGAGGCGGTGCCGGCGGTCAGGTCGACGGTGACCGCATTGACGGCACTGGAATAGCTAATGGTGTCAATGCCGGCATCGCCGTAATAGCTGTCATTGCCGGTGCCGCTGATGATCAGATCATCGCCGTCATTGCCATGGACGGTATCGTTGCCGTCGCCCGCTGTCAGGGTGTCGTTGCCGCTGCCGCCGTTGAGCACATTGGCGACCGCGCTGCCGGTCATGATGTCGTCGCCGGCGCCGCCGGTGGCGTTCTCCATGCTGTCGAGAGTGTCGGTGCCGATATTGGCGCCCGAGGCGATGCCCGTGGTCAAGTTGACGGTGACCGCAGTGACGGCATTGGCATAATTAACGGTATCGTTGCCGCCGCCGCCGCTGAGCACATTGGCGCCTGCGTTGCCGGTCAGGGTGTCGTCGCCGGCGCCGCCGATGACGTTCTCGATGCCGTCGATGGTGTCGGTGCCGATGTCGATGCCCGAGGCGGTGCCAGCGGTCAGATCAACGGTTACCGTGTTGAAGGCGCTGGAATATTTCAGCGTGTCGATGCCGGCATCGCCGTAATAGCTGTCATTGCCCTTGCCGCTGCCGCCGACGATCAAATCGTCGCCGGTGCCGCCATGGACGATGTCGTTGCCGTCGCCGGCGGTCAGGGTGTCGTTGCCGGCCCCGCCGTCGATGGTGTCGGCGGCGGTGCCGCCAATGATGACGTTGTTGGCGTCAGAGCCGGTGATGACCTGCTTCTGGTAGATAGCGGAGCCGTCGTAACTGGCGGTCACAGTGACGAATTGCGCACCTACCGCCACGTGGAAACTGGCCGTGCTGGTGGCGGTGGTGGCGTTGGACTCGGTGCTGGTGGCCGAAGTGGTCAGGGTGTAATCGGCCGCCGTAACGCCTGCGGGCGGGGTGAATTGCAGCGTGGCAAGGTCCGCCACCGCCACCGTCCACGAGCCGTTGCCATTCAGGGTGCCTGCGGACAAGGTCGCCCCGGTGGGAACTCCGGTGATGGTGACGGCGCTCAGGGTTTCATCGGTATCTGCCAGGGCGGCGGCAATGGTCAGGCCGATGGGGGTGGCCGGCTCGGTGTAGGTGTTGCTGACCGTCAGAACCGGCTTATCGGCCACCGCATCGACCGTGATGGTGGCGGTTCCGCTTGCGGCGCTCAGCGCGGTGGAGCCTCCCACCGAAAGGGCGTCCAGTTGACCACCGGCGCTACCGGCGCTGCCGTCCCAGGCGCGGAAGGTCAAGGTGGAGGTGCCGGCCCAATTGGCGGCGGAAACGAATCGCACCAGGGTTGAAGACGACAGCAGTCGCGCCATGTTGGCCGACACGGCCATGTCGGTCCAGCCATCGGCTCCGGTGTACTGCCATTTACCGTGGCTGAGATCGGTGTCGAAGGCGGTGACGGCCATGCCCAGCGATGCCGAATCGGTGTCGGTAACGGAGATTAGCGAGGCAACCGTGACACCGGCGCCACCACCGGTATCTTCGTTGATGGCGGGCAGGGTGGTGGTGGTGGCAGTCAGTATCGGCGCATCGTTGACGGCGGTGACGCGGATGGTGGTGGTCGCCAGGGACGATCCCAATGCACCGAAGGCGTTGTCGTCGAACGCCTTCCACGTGAAGCTGGTGGTGGCGTTTCCGCTTTGCGGCCAATCATTGGCGGGCTGGAAGGTCAGCTTGCCAGCCTGAAGATCGGTGGCGCTGACGGTAAAGCCGCTGCCGGCGATGTCGCTGTTGTTAAGTGCGGTGCCGTTGTATTTCAGCGTGCCGTTGGCCGGCAGCCCCATGATGTGGACGCTGCCCAGCCCATTGCCGTCGCTGTCGGTGAAGGCACCGGCGAAATCGGTCTTGGCCAGGGTGAGCGCCGTGTCCTCGGTGGTGGCCCGGGTGAAGTCGTAGACGACTGGCGCGTGGTTGGTCGGATTGACCGTGATGGTCACCAGGGCCGAGGCGCTGCTGGTGACGGTTACGGTGCCGCCCAGATTATAAGTGAAGGTGTTGGTGACGCTGTAGACGAAGGTTTCGGTGCCGCTGAACGTGGAATTCGGCGTGTAGATCAGGTGGCCGGACGGGCTGACCACCACCGAACCGTGGGCGGGGGCGGAAGACACCGTGATGGTGGCGCTCAACGCCGCATTATCGGCCCGGTGATCATTGGCAAGGACGGCAATATCGGCAGCGCCGCCCTGGTTGATGGTCTGGGCATCGGCGCCGGCGGTCAGCGCGGCGTTGCTGAGCTCTTTCTGATAAACAAGGTTATCGACTGTCTGCCATTGTTTAGTGAGCTGATCGACGGTATTGGCCTGGGCCTGAGCCAATTTGGTGCTGTAGGACGCCGAGCCCGAACCGGTGGCGGCGGCAAGCGCCTGGGCATTATCGGCGGCGGTTTTCGCCGCGCCGGGGGTGGCGATGGTCGTCCAATAGCCTGCGGCGGTGGTCGCCTTGCCGTCCACGGTGGTGCGGGCAGTGTGCGCGGCGTCGGCGGCGGTGGTGATATTGGCGGCCAAGGTCTGAGCGGCGGTATATTCCGTTCCCGCGCCCAACAGCGCGAGCACGCGGTCGGCATGGGTATTGGCCGCCGCTTTCAATATTGCTGCAGCATCGTCGGCGGCATCGGCGGCGGTCTTATTGTTGGTGAGCACGGCAATGGCCGCGTCATAGCTGGTCTTATAACCGGCGATCAATTGGGCATTCAAATTGGCGGCGCTGGTGTTGCTGATGACCTCCGCCTGGGTGGCAATGGACGTAACGGCGGTCAGTGCATTTTCCGCATCCAGCTTGGCAGCGCTGGCGGCGTCCCAAGCCGCCTTGGCGCGCGCCAACTCGTTGGCGGCGGCACCGGTATAGGAACCGGCGGCGTTGAGAGCCGCTTGATAGGCGTCGTCCACCTGTTTGAAGTAGCTGGACGCCCCGGCCTTGATGGCATCGACGTCCGACTGGACATTGGCTTTGTCGGTTTGGACCGTGAGGAGCTTGGCTGTAACGCTCTGCTGGGCTTCCGCCAGGGCGGTCAGTTGATCGGAATGGGTGCGGGCATCTTGCAGATGGGCCAGGGCCTCGGCGGCTTCTGTCTTGACCAGGGCGGCCTTGGCAATGGCCGTCTCGGCAAAGTTACGGGCTTGCACTGCCGCAGCCGCCTGGGCTGCCGCCTTGATCGCCACCTGGGACTGGGCGTCGATCACCGCCGCCTGGGTGTCGAAGGTGGATGCGGCGCTGTCCACAGTCGCTTTTTGCGTGCTGACTTGAGCGGCAGCGGCAGTGGCGGTTTGAAGCTGCTTTTGCGCATCGCCGGCGAAGGTGGAGGTGGTCAGACCGTCGGCTTGAGCAGCCTTGGCGTTGGTCAGTGCGGTCTGTGCCGCCGTCAATGCGGTAAGGATCGCCGCGTATTTTGTTGCCGCCGCTTCGGCGGCAATGTGCGCCGCCGCTTGGGCGCCGGCCGCTTGCACAAGGGCGCCCTTGGTGGTGCCATCCACATATTCGATCTGGGCATAGGCCTTGTCGGCGGAAAGCTTGGCCTGGGCATCGACGCTCTGGGCGTCGGCAGCGGTCTTGGCGGCGGCGGCGGCGTTCTTTTCGCCATAAAGCGTTGTGGCGGTGGTCGCGTCGCCCGCAGCTCCCAGGGCATTGGTCAGGCGCGTATCGGCGGCGACGGCAGCAGCTTTGGCGGTTTCCGCTGCGGCTTTCAGCACGGTGATCTGGTCCACCGCCGCCTGGGCGGCGGCCACATCGGCGGCGCGGGCGGAACTTGCGGCGGCTTCCGACAGCAATCGGCTGGCTTCGGTCTTGGCAGCCGAGGCGGTTGCCAATTGGGCGGCGGAATCGGTTGCCGCCCGGCTGGCGTCAGATGCGGCGGCGGTGGCAGCCTTGGCCTGTTCAACCGCCGTCAGCGCCAGCGCCTTGGCTTCCAGTACCTGGGACGGATCGACGGCATGCACTGCCGTCTTGGCCTCGGCCACCAATAAGAAGGCGGAATGGGCATTGCCCACAGCATTGGTTGCCGTTTGAACGTCGATGATCAGTTTGTCCACGGCCTTTTGCGCCAGCGCGATCTGGGCGGCGGGCGCCCCCGCAGCGGTCAGATCGCTCAGGATCGAGGACGCGCTTTCCTTGGCGGCAAGGGCGCTGGACAATGCCTTGGCTGCGCTGGATTCCGCAGTGGATGCCGTGGTGTAGGCGGCATCGGCGGCGGCTTGCGCTGTCGAGACCAACGCCACATTGGCTACATCGGCCACCGCTTGCACCGATTGCGCGTGGTGCCATGCGTCGATGGCCGCGTTGTCCTGTTGCTGGGCGACTTCCACCTGCTGGTCGATATCCGCCTTCAGGGCGGTCAATCGGTCCACCGCCAATTGGGCGGCATTGCGCGCCACATCCACCAGAGCTTTCACCTCAGCCGAAGCCTGAGCAAAATTGGCCGGCAATTGGTCGGTATAATGGGCCAGGGCGTTGCGGGCGTTGGTCAGGGCGGTTGCCGCGTCCGATTGCGCGCTTTGGGCGGCGCCAAGACGATTGTCGGCGTCGTTCTTGGCGGCCAGGGCGTCGGCCACATTGGTGGCGGCCTCGGCGAGTTCAGCGTCATGCTTGGCGGCGGCGGCTTCGCTGGTGGCGGTGACTAGCTTGGCCTGAAGGGTGGTCAGCGAAATATCGATGGCGCCATCCAGCGAGAACTGCCACGCAGCCTCGGCACCGCCTTCGAAACCCAGGGCCTCGCCGGCGGCTTGCGATTTGTCGGCATAGGTGATGTTGGCCTGATTGGCCGCTTCAGCGGCTGCCAGGGCCTCGCCCGCCCTCAGCTCGGACGTGGCTTGTGCGGCGTTCAAATTGCCGCTGGCAGTGCCGGCGGCAATGACGGCGGCGTTATAGTCGCTGATGGCCGAGGCTTCGGCGTCTTTCCACACCTGCAACAGCGAATTGGCGCCGTTGGCGGTCACATCGGCGGTCAGGGTGTGCCCGGCGGCGGTCAAGGCGTCGGTCAGCGTTCCAGGGTCGCCCGCCAGCGCTGACGTCACATCGGCTGCGGTCAGGGTGGCGTCAAGCGCATTGTTGATGGCCGCCAGATCGTCGGCATCAATGGTTAGTTCCTTGGCGGCCTTGAGATAGGCGATCACCGCATCGTCGCGGGCCAATTCCAGGATTTGTTTGACCACCGCCGTGGCGGCGGCATCGACCGTGAGGTCATAGACCGCATTGCGGGCATCGGTGGCTGCCTTCGCCGCAGTGACGGCCTCGCCTTGCAGGCGGGTTGCCTCGGCGCGGGCGGCGACTTCCTCGCCTGCTGCTGCGACTTCCAGGGCGATGGCGCCGGTTCCCGTGCCGTCCTTCCATGCCGTGATGGAGGTGGCCAAATTAGCGGCGGACGATTTGTAGCCCAGGGCAAGGCCTTCGGCCTTCAACGCGGCGGCGGCGTATTCAGCGGCCTGATTGGCAAATGACTGTGCCGCGCTGCCATGGCCGGTTGCCTTCTCGGCGGCCAGGGCCGCGTAATCCTCGGCACCGCGATTGCCGTCCAAGGTATCGGTGGCGTTGGGGTCCTGGCCCTCTGCCGCCAGTTTGGCGTTGTCGTAGGCCGTGTTGGCGTTGGCGATTTCGCCTTGGATGGCCGCCAGTCTTGCTGCGGTGGCATAGCTGGTGGCGGCTTCCGCCTTCACCTTGGCCGAATTGGCTAATTCGGCCACTTCCTTGGCGATACGGGCGTCTTCTTCATTCTTATTGTTTTGTTGGATCCGAATATTCGTGGTGACGTTTTGGATCGCCCACTGAACGGTTTGCTGCACTTTGCCCTGCAGCTCCCGGATGCCGGCCACCAGTTCCTGATGAAGCTGATCGGGGCTGGCGGCGTCTGCTGCCTTATCGCTCTTGTCGCTCGTTGGCGCCGGTTTCTGGTCCTGCGGATCGGGGGTGTTCTGGTTGCCGGGGGGATTCGCCAGACTTCCAGGGTTGGTCATGGCGCTGAACGCGCTGCCGCCCAATTGCTGGATTTGGCTTTGCGACATCTGGGCGGTGGACAGGGTGCCGCCCTGTCCCACGGATGCCGACAGACCGGGTGTGTTGATGGTCAGAGTCTGGCCCGAGGACGTGGTGATGGTCAGCTCGCCGGCCACGCCGCCCTTTTCCGCCAGCAGCACGATGGTTTCCGTATTGCCGGCACCGGCGGTGCCACGGATACCCACGGTCATCACCGGGGTCTTGATGGTCATGGCGTCGGGATGGGATTTGGGAATCTGGCCCGAAACGAAGGTAAACGCGCCCTTCAGCACGGCGATGTTGCCGCTGCCGGTATGGGCGGTGGCGTCGTAGACCAGTTCGTCCAGCACCATGCGGCCGGAGCCGCCCAGCGAGAAGGTGGTGCCGTCCTCGAAGGTGATGCCGACCGAGCCGGCCTTGTCGGTGTCGAGCACGTCGTCCTTGAAGACGGGATCGCCCTTGTGCAGTTCGGTCTTGGTGCCGTCGGCGTGCTTGACCATCACCTTGCCGTTGAGCACCCCGACCTTGCCGATGGTGGTCAGCGCGGTTCCGCCGGAGTTCTGGGCGTATTGCCCGGGCGCCATGGGGCCGGCCATCTTGGCGGCCAGCGCTGCATCGATGTGGGCGCCTGCGCTGGTCACCAGATCGGGCGGTGTGCTGTCGGCGAAGAAGCCTTGCACCAGGATGCGGGTGCCGTCGGCGCCCACCAGAACCAGATCGGGCCCCGAGCGTTCGAACTCGGCATTCAGCAGGAAATCGCCGCCGGGAATGACGATGCGACCCGCGTCGCCAGCTTGCAGAACAGCGGCAAACGCCGCCTGCTCATGCCCGGAAATTTTTCCCTCGCCACCCTTGGCCATTGCTGCATCCTGTCGCGTCAACGGAATCCTTGTCTTTGGTATAGCAGATAAGCACATTTGAGGCGTCCAAAAACGCGCCATTATCAACGGATCATTATGCCTCGGGTGAACACTGTAGGGCGGTTGTATGCGGTGGTTTTGCTGGCTTTCTTCGCCGGCATCCCTATGGCGTGTGCCGAGCTTCCGGCCCTGGTCGCGGTGCCTAGCCCCCATCCCCTATTGGTCAGCCGATCCGAGATCACGTTCGACCAGTGGCAGGCCTGCGTGAGCGACCGCGCCTGCAAGGGCGGACAGGATGATCACAATTGGGGCAGGGGGGCGCGGCCTGTCATCAACGTGTCGTGGGCGGATGCCCGAGCCTACGCCAAATGGCTGTCGGCCAAGACCGGCCACGCCTGCCGTCTGCCCACGGAAGCGGAGTGGGAGCGGGCGGCGGCGGGAGGTGCTGCAACCGCCTATTGGTGGGGCGACGGCCACGGCAGCGGTATGGCCAATTGCCGCGATTGCAACGGCGAGCCCATTTACGGCAGCAGGCCCGCAGGCTCGTTTCCGCCCAACCCCTACGGCTTGCTCGACATGAATGGCAACGTCTGGGAATGGACCGACGATTGCTGGACCGCCGGCGCTTGCGGCCAGCGGGTCATCAAGGGCGGGTCATGGTATTACTATTCAGCCAACGCCACCGTGCGGGCGCGGGCGCGCAACGATGCCGGGCAGGGCAGCTACAATATCGGCATCCGCGTGGTGTGCGAACCTTAGGCCTCAGCCTTAATGCACGTGACCATTACCGTGCAAGGCCGCCTGCGCCTGCTGCCAGCTTTCGAAGGCGCGCATCATGATGCGGCGGACTTCCGAGGCTTTGGCGGTGGGGAAATTGTCGGCGATGATGTCCCACATGGCGCCGTTCTGCAGGAAATTCTGCCCGAAGGTTTCCAGATCGCGGGCGTTTTCCTCGTCCAGCGCCTGGACCAGATAGCGGTAGAGTTTTTCGCAGGTCGCTTCGTCCATCTTCGGTCCTATTTCTGACGGTCCAGCCAAGCTTGGCGCTCGAAACGTTCGTAAACGTCCTTGAGGTCCTCAGCCGACAGGAAAACGCCGAACCCCATTAAATCGTTGCGGATCTTCAGCATCAGGAAGCCTTCCGCCGCCTTGGTTTCCACCTTGGCGAAATCGGCGTCCAGCAATTGCTTGAGATAGGCCTGATTGTTTTCGTCGGTCAGGTCGCAGGCCCAATCGGCCAGCAGGCGGTTGCGCCGCGCCCGCACCCAGAACGCCGCCTCGCGGTCGGCGACGAAACTCACCTGATTGGTGCAGCCCTTGGCGCTGAACGTTTCGACAATGGGCATGGCCGTTCCTTATCGCCACATGGTCAAGGCCCGCCAGAGGACCGGCGGGCCTTGGTTGATCTACGCCCGTGCCGTTTTAGTGATGACCGCCGTGGCCACCGCCATGGGCCTTGTCGTGGCCGCCCTGCTTGGACGAAATGGCCGCCACCAAGCCATAGATGACCACGGAGGCAACCAGGAACAACACGATCCCCTGCAACACGGCGGGCATATTCATTCTCCATTCGAGAGCGGTTTTGCCCAAAGTCTCATGGTGCAAACCAACCTGTCAACGGGCGGGCGCAAAAGGCTATTAGGGGGTTGTTCTAGCGCTGGTGGGCAGACTTTCGCCCCACCCCTAGATAATAGGGCCAGCCATGCATTTATTTTACTTCCCTTAACGGATGGGCGCGTCTATGGTCCGGGCCAATCGCTGGAGGCTCGCATGTCTCTTGAGAGAGACGCTGCCATTGGTTTGGGGTGCGTGCCATGAGCCCACCCCTCCGCGAGGACGCTTCTTCCTCTTGACCTCCTCCCGCACTCCCCGCTCGCTTGGACCGTAACCGGTCCGAGACGCACCCTGCTTTGTCAAAGGAAGATTCATTGTCCTTCGCTGAAACCAATCTGCATCCGCTCGTCCTCAATGCCGTGCTCGAAAGCGGCTACACCGAGATGACCCCGGTCCAGGCCGCCGCCATCCCCCCTGCTCTGGAAGGCCGCGACGTGCTCGCCACCGCCCAGACCGGCACCGGCAAGACCGCCGCTTTCCTGCTGCCCTCGCTGACCCGTCTGGCCGCCGATACCTCGATCGTGCGCCGCGATGCCGCTGCGCCCCGTATCCTGGTGCTGGCGCCGACCCGCGAACTGGCCCGTCAGGTGCTGACCGCCGCCCGCAAGTACGGCAAAAACCTGCGTCTGAACACCGTGGAAGTGGTGGGCGGTCTGCCCTACCGCGAGCAGCTGCGCATGCTGTCCAAGCCGGTTGATATCGTCGTCGCCACTCCGGGCCGTCTGATCGACCATCTCGATCGTGGCCGCTTGGACCTGTCCAAGGTGGAAGTGCTGATCCTGGACGAAGCCGACCGCATGCTGGACATGGGCTTCCTGGAAGACGTGGAGAAGGTGGCTGCCGCTTGCTCGAAGCAGCGCCAGACCCTGCTGTTCACCGCCACCCTGGATCGCCGCATGGCCAAGCTGGCCGAAGGCCTGCTGAACAACCCGGTGCGCGTCGAAGTCGCCCACACCGTGGAGAACGCCGCCAAGATCGAGCAGCGTCTGCACCATGCCGACGATCTGGAGCACAAGCGCAAGCTGCTGCGCCATTTCGCCGCTTGCGAGACCGTGGGTAAGGCCATCGTCTTCACCGCCACCAAGCGTGACGCCGACACCCTGGCCCAGGACCTGTACGACGCCGGCCACGCCGCCGGTGCCTTGCATGGCGACATGAACCAGAGCCAGCGCAACCGCACCCTGGACCAGCTGCGCACGGGCCGTATCCGTCTGCTGGTGGCCACCGACGTTGCCGCCCGCGGCATCGACGTCAAGGACATCACCCACGTCATCAACTTCGACCTGCCGCGCCAGCCCGAGGATTACGTCCACCGTATCGGCCGTACCGGCCGCGCCGGTGCCGAGGGCATCGCCATCTCCTTCGCCGGCCGCGTTGACCGCGAGGCGCTGGTGCGCATCGAGCGTTACACCAAGGCGACCATGGAAGTGCATGTGGTGCCCGGCCTCGAGCCGCGCCGCCCCATCAGCACCGCTCCGGTCGGCCGTCCCAGTGGCCCCAGCCGTTCGTTCCGTAACGATGGTGGCCGTAGCGATGGTGCCCCCCGCACCGACGGTGGCAAGCCCTGGGGCCGTTCGGCTCGTCCGCAGGATGGCCGTCCCGCTGGCGGTGGCCGCGACTACGTTGCCAACAAGGGCGCCACCCACAAGCCGACGCCCCGTGCCGGCAGCAAGTAACATTTAAGCGACCCGGCGGCGGGCTCCTTTGGGGCTCGCCGCCGTTTCTTTTTGAGGTGCCCATGAGTGAAGAAGCCCTCGAACGCCGCCTGATCGAGTTGGAAAGCCGAATCGTTCATCACGAATTGATGGCCGAGGAATTGTCGGCGGTGATCACCGATCAGGGCCGCACCATCGATTTGCTGACCATCCAGGTCCGCCGCCTGACCGACCGCGTCCGCGATGCCGAGGCAGGGTGGGAGCGCTCTCCCCAGGACGACAAGCCGCCGCCGCATTATTAGGGCGCGCGGGCTGCAATGTACTTCGTCTACGTCCTCACCAATCCCCACGGCATCGCCTATACCGGCATCGCCAAGGACGTGACCGCCCGGCTGGCCCAGCACAATGGCGGCACCGGGGCGCGCTTCACCCGTGGGCGCGGTCCTTGGCAATTGCTTCATGTGGAAGGGCCGCTGGCCCATGGCGATGCGCTACGGCGCGAGGCCGCCATCAAGCGTGACCGTAAATTCAAAGCGCAGTTGAAAACCGCCTTCAGCGGCTGATGAAGATGGCGTCCGCCGGTAGTAATTGGTCGGTGAACAGCCGTAGGACCGCGTGCAAATTCGGGCGGATGTCGGCACCGTTGTCGTAATCCTCGGCCAATTGGCGCAGCAGCGCCCGCATGCGGTCGTGGCCCTGCCTATGCTCGGCGTGATCGGCATTGGCGATGCCGGCCAAGGCCTTTTCCTCGCGCACCGCATGCTGCTCGAATTCCAGGACAAGCTGGGCAATGCGGCCACCCGCCGGCAGGCGCTCGTCCAAATCATCTTCGATCTGGTCGAGCAGAACGGCCAGCCGGAGGTGGTCCTCCTGGATCTCGTCCTCAATCGTCTCGGCAGGCAAAGGCTGCTGCGGCTTCATGGCGGACTCCTTTTCACCCGCCTGTATAGCATCGCGCCATAGAGTAGCCCAAGTCGGAGACGGGTCCTCCTTAGGGAGGAGACGGCTCCGCCTGGGCTTAGGTCGGAGACGGCTCCGCCTGGGCTTAGGTCGGAGGACCTTCTCCGCCTGGGCTCAATACCCGGCCAGGGCATCGCCCACATTGGCAAGCACCAGCACACCCATCACCGCGAAGATGGCGGCGGCGATGCCGTGCACCAGTTTCAGCGGCACTTTGGTAGCGGCGATTTCGCCCAGCAGCACGGCAGGAACATTGGCCAGCATCATGCCCAGGGTGGTTCCGGCGGTGACCAAGGCCAGGCTTTGGAATTTGGCGGCCAGGGCGATGGTGGCGATCTGGGTTTTGTCGCCGATTTCCAGCAGGAAGAAGGCGACCACGGTGGTGATGAAGGCGCCGGCCTTGGCGGCCGTCTTCGGTTCGTCATCCACCTTGTCGGGCACCAGGATCCAGGCGGCCATGGCGATGAAGGACAGGCCCAGCACCCAGCGCATGACATCGGCGCCCACCCATGATGCCACGGCGGCACCCGCCCAGGCGGCCAAGCCGTGATTGGCGATGGTGGCGACGAAGATGCCGGCGATGATGGGAATGGGCTTGCGGAACCGGGCAGCCAGCAGCAGGGCCAGCAACTGGGTCTTGTCGCCGATTTCGGCGATGGCGACAATTGCGGTGGAGACGAAAAACGGTTCCATGAAAACTACCTTTGGGGCCGGGCAAGGGTGGCCGGCACCATAAGGATTAGCCCGAAGCAGAGCAAGCCCCGCTCACTTCGCGGGCCAGCTTCTCCAGGCCGCAATCGGGGATGCCCTGGTGGCGCAGGGTTTCCACCGTGCGCCGCAGGTAGTCGCGATTGCGCCCCAGCGGCCCCGCGGCGCCGGCAATGGCGCGGGCCACCTCGCAGAACGGCAGATCGCCGGCGAAGGTGGGGTGGCGCGGATTGGCCAGGAAGACGATGGCCTCCACCGGGCCTTCGGGGGTGCGCACGGGCAGGCGGCGGGGAATATAGGCGCCGGTGACCATCTCGCGCTTCCACAGCAGGGCCAGCTCAAGGTCGGCGTCGTTGCAATCCATGCGCAGCAGCACGCCGCGGCAGGTGCCGCCGGGCAGCAATCCCATCATCAAGCCGGGATGCTGGGGCGTGGCGCGGCCCGCATGAATCCAAAAGCAGAAGCGGCGGTGATAGCCGTGCAGCACGCCCTGGCGCCGCTCCACCGGGTGGAACACCGGGTTCCACATGAGCGAGCCATAGGCGAAGACCCAGCAGGCGCCGGACGGGGGGCGCACCGCCTCGAGCGAGGCATGCAATTGGGCTTCGTCCAGCAACAGGTGGCTCCAGCCCGACTGGGCGATCATGTCGCGCAATTGGCCATTTTCCAGGCTTTGGCGCGAAATTCCGATATCGCCGTCCTCGTCCATTTCCCTGCCGATCCGTTAGCTCCGGGCATGGATGTAGCATCATGCGCCCGCGCTGAACACCTTAGTGTATGGCTGGGGGGCGGCAAAGGTGGGCATGTCGAAAGGCTAAGTGCCCTTGAAAGTAGGGGCGGTTTCAATTGCAACTCATCCAATGCGCGACAATCGGTTTCCATCCGGCTAGAGTGCTGTAACGAAGAGGGAGTGTTCATGGAAGGCGGTACGATCCAGCTGACCAAGGCCGATGCGCCGAAGATGTCCGTGCGTCCGCTTTTCGCGCCGCTCCGGCGCGGCATCGCCATGCGTCTGCTGGCCTTCATCCTGGTGTTCAGCTCGGCGGTGACCTTGATCTCCACCGCCGTACAGCTTTACGTGGACTATCGCCGCGACGTGGACACCATCGAAAACCGGCTGGCGGAAATCCAGGCCAGCAATTTGAGCAGCCTCGCCAGCAGCTTGTGGCGCGTGGACGTGAATCAGTTGCGGTTGCAACTGGAAGGCATGCTGTACCTGCCCGATATGCAGTCGCTGGAAGTCCGCGAAAGCTATACCGGCATGGTCGATCCCCTGAACGTGTCCGTGGGGCGGCGCCAGGACCGCGCGGTCATCTCGCGCGAATACCCCATCGTTCACAATGACCGTGGCAGCCCGCAGACCATCGGTGTGCTTTATGTGGAAGCCACGCTGGAGCACGTCTATCAGCGCCTGATCGACACCGGCGTGGCCATCCTGGTCAGCCAGGGCATCAAGACCTTCCTGGTATCCCTGTTCACCCTGTACATCGTTTGGCGGCTGGTGACCCGCCATCTGGTGCATATGGCGGACTTCCTTGGCCAGTATGACATCCGCAAGCCCACGGCGGCGCTGCGGCTGCATCGGCGCGCGTTCGGCGGCGAGGACGAATTGGACCGGGTGGTGGCCGCCTTCAACGGCATGTGCATCAGCCTGGAACGCGCCTATACGGATTTGCGCGATGCCAATACCGAATTGGAACAGGACATCATCGCCCGCAAGCACGCCGAGGCCGAGATCATCCGCCTCAATGCCGTGCTGGAGCAGCGGGTGCGCCAGCGGACCGCCGAATTGGAAGCCGCCAACAAGGAACTGGCGTCGTTCTCGTATTCGGTGTCCCACGATCTGCGCGCGCCCCTGCGCCGCATCGAGGGCTTTGGTCAAATGCTGGCCGAGGAATATCTGGCGGCCTTGGACGACCGTGGTCGCCATTGTCTGGAGCGTATCCGCGGCGGCACCCGCGAGATGAGCGAGATGATCGACAGCTTCCTGCGTCTGTCGCGGTCCACGCGCGGCGAATTGATGCTGGAACCGGTGGATTTGTCCGCCATGACCGCCGATATCGCGGCCGCCCTGGCAGAGAAAGACCCCGAGCGCCGCATGGATCTGGACATTCAGCCCGGCGTGGTGGTTCAGGGCGACCGCCGCCTGATGACTTCGGCGCTGACCAATCTGCTGGAAAACGCGTGGAAATACACCCGCGCCATGGAACGGCCCAAGGTCAGCTTTGGCACCATCCAGGTGGACGGGCGTGTGGCTTATTTCGTCAAGGATAACGGTGCCGGTTTCGACATGGCCTTCGTCGATCGCCTGTTTACGCCGTTCAACCGTCTGCACAAGGCCGAGGATTTCGAGGGCACCGGCATTGGCCTTGCCACCGTGCAGCGCATCATCGCCCGCCACGGCGGCCGCACCTGGGCCGAAGGCGCCGTGGGGCAGGGGGCGACGATCTATTTCACCTGTTGGGAGGGAGACGGCGGATGACCGGGCGGGCGCAGACCATCCTGTTGGTGGAAGATAATGCCGATGATGTGGAACTGACCATCCATGCCTTCAACAAAAGTCCCGTGGCCCACGACATCGTCGTCGCCCGCAATGGCGAAGAGGCCATGGAGTACCTGTACCCCGCCGAAGCCGCCCCCCATGAACTGCCGGCGCTCATGCTGCTGGACCTCAAGCTGCCGGGCATGAGCGGCCTGGACGTGCTGCGCCGGGTGCGCGGCACCGAATCCACCAAGCGCCTGCCGGTTGTCATCCTGACCACGTCCGACGACGAATCCGACATTATCAACGGCTATAACCTTGGCGTGAACAGCTACATCCGTAAACCGGTGGATTTCGGCTCGTTCAGCGGTTTGGTCGATCATCTTGGCCTTTATTGGCTGAAGATCAATATTCCGTCCCCGGCGTAATGACATGCTGCACACGGGCGAACCCCTGCGCGTCTTGCTGGTCGAGGATTCCCGCGACGACGCCGATCTGATTGAGATGGCGCTGGAGCGCGGCGGCTTCGCCCCCAATGTGCGTCGGGTGGAAACCGCCGCCGAGATGTTGGAGGCCCTGGACTCCGTCTGGGACGTGGTGCTGTCCGACTTCAACCTGCCCATGTTCAGCGCGGCCATGGCACTGGACACCCTGCGTGCCAGCGGCAAGGATTTGCCCTTCATCATCCTGTCGGGCGCGGTCCAGGCCGAGGACGCGGTCAGCCTGCTGAAGCGGGGTGCCCACGATTTTTTGAACAAGGATTCCCTGGCCCGCCTGATCCCCGCCATTGAACGCGAACGGCGCGAGGCCGGCGAACGGGTGCAGCGCCGCCGCGCCGAGGAACGGGTGCGCATCCTGTCCATGGCGGTGGAGCAAAGCCCGGTCTCGGTGGTCATCACCGACCAGGGCGGCACCATTCAATACGTCAATCCCAAGTTCCAGGACGCCACCGGCTACACCTTCATGGAAGCCGTGGGGCAGCCGCTGGATTTCACCGCGACGCAGGATACCGGCGCCGAGACCTTCAGCGCGATGTGGGCCGATGCCAAGGCAGGGGCCGAGTGGCATGGCGAGTTCTGCAACCGCCGCCGCGACGGCTCGCAATTTTGGGAGCATGTCACCGTTTCGCCGCTGACCAACCCCGAAGGCGGCATCACCAATTTCATCGCCATCAAGGAAGACATCACCGTCCGCCGCAGCTACGAGGAACGGCTGCTGCGTCAGGCCAATTTCGACGACCTTACCGGCCTGCCCAACCGCGTGCTCATGCTGGACCGCCTGGATCAGGCCATCGCGGTGGCCAAGCGCACCGGCATGTTGAGCGCGCTGCTGTGTATCGATCTGGACCGCTTCAAGGACATCAACGACAGTCTGGGTCACGAAGCCGGTGACCGCATTCTCAAGGTGGTGGGGGAGCGTCTGGGCGGCTGTGTGCGTGAAGGCGACAGTCTTGCCCGCATGGGTGGCGATGAATTCGTCATCATCCTGCCCGGCATCGAAGACGGCGAATCGGCACGCATGGTGGCCGAGCGTGTGGTCGAGATCATGAGCCACCCCATGGACGTGGAGGGGCAGGACTATTTCATCACCGCCAGCATCGGCATCACGCTTTATCCCAATGACGGCACCGACCGTCAGGTGCTGCTGAAGAACGCCGATCTGGCCATGTACAAGGCCAAGGAGCTGGGCCGCAACCGCTATGGCTTCTTCACCGCCGAGTTCAATCGCCGCCTCCAGGAACGCCTTGCCCTGGAAGGCCAATTGCGCGGTGCCGCAGTTCGTCAGGAATTGCTGCTGCACTATCAGCCCATCGTCAATCTGAAGACCGGCCAGCCGGTGGGGGTCGAGGCGCTGCTGCGCTGGCAGCCGCCGGGCGAAAAGCTGCGCATGCCCGGCGACTTCATCCCCATCGCCGAGGAAGTGGGCTTGATCTGCGGTTTGGGCCAGTGGGTGGTGGAAACCGCCTGCTCCGAGCTGAAGGGTATGCTCCGCAATGGCATCGTGCTGGGCCGGGTGGCGGTCAACGTCTCGCCCCGCCAATTGCGCGAGGAAGGCTTCGGCCGCATGGTCAAGCATATGCTCAGCGTCAACGGCCTGACGCCCGAGCATCTGGAATTGGAGATCACCGAAAGCGTGCTGATGGACGACACGTCGGTGACCTCGGCCAATCTGCAAATGCTGTGCGATCTGGGGATCAGGCTGTCCATCGACGATTTCGGCACCGGCTATTCATCGCTGGGCTATTTGCAGCGCTATCCCTTCAGCACGCTAAAGATCGACCGTTCCTTCGTCTCGGTGGCACCCGATAACCGTGGCGCCGGACGTCTGGTGGAAACCATGATCACCATGGCCCACGGCCTGGGTCTGGAAGTCATCGCCGAAGGCGTCGAGACCGAGGAACAGGCGGAGTTCCTGAGGGCGCGCAATTGCGACCAAGTCCAAGGCTTCCTGTTCGGCCGCCCCAAACCGCTGACCGACGTGGCCGGGAAGCTGTTGGTGGCGGTGTAAAGCGCTATGCCTGTCCGGGGTAATGGTGTGGGCTTGGCAAGCCTCCCCGCTAATCCGTGATGAACCAAATTTAAACCGGACAGCCGTGGGCTTGTCCCGGCCATGACGGCGAGGGGCGGAGGAACGGAACCCTACTTCCCTACCAGCATCAGCCCAGGCTCGGCGGTGCCGGCCACCTTCACGTGTTCGGTGAAGTACTTGATGCGTTTGGCGCCATCCACCGCCGGATGGGCGAAGTAGTAGCCCTGGGCGTAATCCACGTTGACGTCGCGCAGGATCTGCATGGTGGCGGAATCCTCCACGCATTCGCCAACGGTGATGATGCCCAGATCGCTGCATAGGCCGGTGATGGCCTTCAGCACCGATTTTCCCTTGGGATCGCGGGCGTCCTGGATGTAGCTGGCATCAATCTTGGCGAAATCCACCGGCAGGATGCGCAGCAGGTCGAAGGCCGAGCCGCCCGAGCCGAAATCGTCCAGCGAGATACGAGCGCCCAATTTGCGGATGCGGGCCAGCAGGCGCTTGGCCTCGTCCAGATTGTAGATGCTGACGGCGTCGGTGACCTCGATCACCAGCCGGCCCAGCACTTGGCGGTTCTCTTCCAGCAGGCGGAATAGCGACTGGTAGAAGCCCGGATTGCCCAGGGACTGGCCCGACACGTTCACCGCGATGATCGCCAACGGCGAAATCTCGGTGGGAGTGCGCAGCATCTTCAGGGCTTTGGTGATGGTCAGCAGGTCGAATTCGCCGATCAGGCCCACATCGGTGGCGAACGGGATGATCTGTGACGGCAGGAAGAAGTTGCCATTATGGGTGATGCGGCAGAACGCTTCGTATTTCAGCACCGCGCCGGTACGCAGGTTGACGATCGGCTGGAACAGGAAGGCCAGTTTGTCCTCGCCCTTGACCATCTTGCGGAAGTTCTTGACCCGCACCAGGGTTTCTTCCACCGCCATCCTGGCGCCGTCGGCCAGGGATTTCATGGTGAAGCGGGCACTGTCGCGGACGAAGCCGTTGACGATATAGGTCATGGCCTTGGCGATGTCTTCCTCGGACAAGGTGCTGTCTTCCAGCTCCAGCGTGCTTGACCGCATCTTGACGGCGGCGGCACCGGATTTGCCGGTGAATTTGCCGGCCAGGGCGGCGATGCGCTGCTGCACTAAGGCGGCGGACACTTTGTCGTCATGGACCATGCCGAAGGTGCGTTCCGACAGCGGGCCGGCGGAGTTGCCGCGCACCGAGCATTCTTCCAGCGTGTTCAGCACGGTGGACATGAAGCTTTGCGCTGCCGCCGGCTCGATATTGTCGAAGTTGGAGCCCGACAGATCGAATAGGGTCAGGGTGTAGTCCTGACCGATGCGGTTGGCCTCGTTCAGGCGCTGCTGGACCATTTCCACGAACTGGGCCTTGTGGTCCACGTCGCCGCCCATGCGGTCGGCCTCGGCCACCACCGTGGGTGGAATGCGCGACAGCACCAGATGATAGGTTTTGGGGAATTGGGGCAGGCGGATGCCGGCCACCCGCAGCCGCGCCACCGAACCCGACGAGCCCACCAGCGTCAGCACCATATGGTCCAGCCGCCCGGTGTTCTTCAGCTTCAGCACGGCGTCGTCGAAACGCTTGCGGTCCTTGCCGTGAACGAAATCGCCCAACCGCTTGTTGGTCAGGTCACTATCGGCCAAACCATACAGCGCCTCGCCCGCGCCAGCGGAATAGGCGATGACATCGTCCTCGCCTATTTCCAGCAGCAGGTCGGCACCGGCGAACGCGAACGCGATGAAGCGGTCGCGTTGCGCCTTCAGCTTGTCGATTACGGAAGCGTCCCCAACGCCCATATCCCCCCCCCGAGACTTGGCGTTTACACGGATTTAAACCGTGGTTCACCGCACGTTAATAGAAGTTAAATCTGTGCGCAAGATTTCCGTGCCAAAAGTATTAGGTCTGTGCACATTCGAACGAGGGGCGGCCCATAAGCGGCGGCAAAACCACCACTTTCGATGAGGACATCTTGCCCTCGGATGACATAGCCCATTAGATTGCCCGGTCGAGCGGTGCCAAGCCGCCACGGAAGAGGGGAGGAGTCCACATGCGTTGCCTCATCAGCTGGGGGGCGGCCGTCGCCGCCGTCGTTGGTTTCACTGCCATGGGTATTGCTGGGGCCGCCCAGGCGGCGGATAGTGTCAAGATCGGTGCGTTCCTGTCGGTGACCGGCCCGGCGTCGTTCCTGGGCGAGCCCGAGAAGAAGACTCTGGAAATGTATGTGGACCGCCTGAACAAGGATGGCGGCATCCAGGGCAAGAAGATCGAATTGGTGGTCTATGACGATGCCGGCGCGCCCGACAAGGCTGCGACCTTCGCCAAGCGCCTGATCCAGAACGATTCCGTGGATTTGATCGTGGGCGGCACCACCACCGGCACCTCCATGGCCGCCATTAAGGTGGTGGAACCGGCTGCCATTCCGTTCATCTCGCTGGCCGGTGGAATCGACATTGTCGAGCCGGTGAAGAAATGGGTGTTCAAGACCCCGCACACCGACCGCATGGCCGCCGAAAAGGTCTTCGCCGACATGAAGAAGCGGGGCATCGTCAAGGTGGCCATGATCTCGGAAGATGCCGGTTTCGGTAAGTCCGGCCATGATCAGGCGCTGAAGGTGGCGCCCGCCTATGGCATCGAGATCGTCGCCGACGAGGTCTATTCGCCCAAGGACCCCGACGTCACCGCTCAGTTGACCAAGTTGAAGAATGCCGCCGGTGTGCAGGCCATGTTCAATTTCGGCTTCGGCCAGGGTCCCGCCATCGTCACCAAGAATTACAAGCAATTGGGCATCAATGTGCCTCTGTGGCAGTCCCACGGCGTGGCCTCCAAGGAATACATCCGCTTGGCCGGCGATGCCGCCGAGGGCGTGCGCCTGCCTGCCGCCGGTTTAGTGGTGGCCGAGCAATTGGCGGCCACCGATCCGCAGAAGCCGGTGGTCACCGCCTTCAAGAAGGATTACGAAGCCGCGTTCAAGACCGAAGTCTCCACCTTCGCCGGTCATGCCTATGACGGCCTGCAGATGGCCCTGGCCGCCATCCGCCGCGCCGGTTCCACCGACAAGGCCAAGGTGCGCGACGAGTTGGAAAAGACCTCGGGCTATGTGGGCACCGGCGGTCTGGTCTCCATGTCGGCCACCGACCACATGGGCTTGAACCCGTCGGCTTTCCACATGGTGGAGATCAAGAAGGGCGATTGGTTGCTGTCGGATTAAAGAAAAAAATTCACCACAAAGGCACGAAGAACACGAAGCTGCAGTGCAGGAAGGTACTCAGCCTGCCACCCAATAGGCATCTTCGTGTCCTTCGTGTCTTTGTGTTGAAAAGCCTTTAAGGGTGATTATGTTCGCGGAATTCCTGCAATACCTGTTCGCCGGCCTGACCTCGGGCGCCATCTACGCTCTGGCCGGGCTGGGATTCGCCATCATCTACAATTCCAGCCACGTGATTAACTTCGCCCAGGGCGAGTTCATCATGATCGGCGGCATGGCGACGGCGACCTTGGTGGCCGCCGGCCTGCCGTTGCCCTTGGCTGCTGCCGCTGCCGTGCTGGTGACCATGGCGGTGGGCGTTGCGCTGGAGAAATTCGCCGTCGAGCCCGCCCGCGATGCCGACGTGACCGCCATCATCATCATCACCATCGGCGCCTCCATCTTCTTGCGCGGCGCTGCCCAGGTCATTTGGGACAAGGAATTCCACTCGCTGCCGGCGTTCTCGGGCGATACTCCCATCCGGGTGGCGGGGGCGACCCTGATGCCGCAAAGCCTGTGGGTTGTCGGTGTCGCAATGGTGGTGATCGCCGCTTTGTGGTGGTTCTTCAACAAGACCCTGTACGGCAAGGCCATGCTGGCCACCTCCATCAACCGGCTGGCGGCGCAATTGGTGGGCATTGGCGTGAAAAAGGTGCTGATGGTGGGCTTTGCCCTGTCGGCCCTGCTGGGCGCCGTGGGCGGCATCGTCATGACCCCCATCACCTTCACCAATTACGAAACGGGCGTCATGCTGGGCCTGAAGGGCTTTTCCGCCGCCGTGCTGGGCGGCTTGGGCAGCGGCCCCGGCGCCATCGTCGGCGGCTTGCTGGTGGGCGTGGCCGAGGCCTTGGCCTCGGGCTATGTGTCCTCGGCCTATAAAGACGCCATCGCCTTCATCATCATCCTTTTCGTCCTGTTCTTCATGCCGAGCGGTCTGTTCGGCAAGAAGGGCACCGACCGGGTCTGACGCCGATATGTGGAAATCCCCCCGTACCGGAGGCCTCGCCGCGCTGGCAATCATCGTCGCCGCCGCGCCGCTGGCCTTCCCCAATGCCTATTTCTATGACGTGGCGGTCAACGCCCTGTTCAACGCGGTGGTCTGCGTCGGCCTGAACCTGCTGATCGGCTATGGCGGCCAGATCAGCCTGGGCCATGCGGGGTTCTTCGCCTTGGGCGCCTATGGCTCGGCCATCCTGACCACCCGCTACGGCTTGCCGCCCTTGGCCGCCATGCTGGTGACGGCGGGCGGGGTAGGGGGGCTGGCCTTCGTGCTGGGCCGTCCCATTCTCAAGCTCAAGGGCCATTACCTCGCCATGGCGACCTTGGGCATCGGCATCATCATCCACATCGTGCTGAAGACGGAATCCTGGCTGACCGGCGGCCCTGACGGCATGGGGGTGGACGGGTTCAGCGTGGCCGGCTTTGCCATTTCTGGCGACCGGATGTGGTACTGGGTGGGCGCCGGGCTGTTGCTGGTGGCGGTGTGGCTGGCGCAGAATTTGATCGATTCCCCGGTGGGCCGCGCCCTGCGCGCCGTGCACGGTTCCGAAGTGGGGGCCGAGGTCGTCGGCGTGGACACCACCCGCTACAAGGTGCTGGTCTTCGTGGTCTCTGCCGTGTTCGCCAGCGTGGTGGGCTCGCTGTTCGCCCATAAGAACGCCTTCATCACCCCCGATATCGGCAGCTTCTTCCGCTCCATCGAATTGGTCACCATGGTGGTGCTGGGCGGCATGGCCTCCACCTTCGGCGCGGTCATCGGCGCGGTCATCCTGACCCTGCTGCCGCAATTCCTGACGGCGTTCGAGGATTACGAGGCCATGGTCCTGGGCGCCATCATGATGGGCACCATGATCTTTCTGCCCAAGGGCCTGCTGCCGTCATTGCGCCTGTTCTTCGCCAAGCGGAGGGCCGCACCATGAGCCTGCTCAAGGTCGAAGGCTTGTCTAAGGAGTTCGGCGGCATTCACGCGGTGGAGGATCTCTCCTTCACCATCAATCCCGGCACCATCCATTCCATCATCGGCCCCAACGGCGCCGGCAAGACCACCCTGTTCAATCTGATTACCGGCATCTACACCCCCAGCGCCGGGCGTCTGCTGTTCGACGATGGCGACATCGCCGGCAAGCGCCCTTATGAGTTGGCCGCGTTGGGCATGAGCCGCACCTTCCAGAACCTGCAAATCTTCTTCAACATGACGGCGTTGGAGAATGTGATGGTCGGCCATCACCTTCACCTCAGCCGAGGCTTCCTGCCGGCCCTACTGCGCCTGCCCGCCATGGTGCGCGGCGACCGCGCCTGCCGCGTCCATTGTGTGGAGCTGATGAAGTCCGTGGGCTTGGCCCGCTATATTGATGCCGACGCGTCGTCCATGCCCTACGGCGCCCTGAAGCGCCTGGAAATCGCCCGCGCCTTGGCGGCCAAGCCCAAGCTGCTGCTGCTGGACGAACCGGCGGCGGGCCTGAACGCCACGGAAAGCCGCGAGATCGACGAGGTCATCAAGAACGTGGCTGCCACCGGCGTCACCGTGGTGCTGGTCGAGCACGACATGAAGATGGTGATGGAAGTGTCCGATCATATCCTGGTGCTGAACTATGGCCGCAAACTGGCCGAGGGCAGTCCGGCGGAAGTGCGCGCCAACCCCGAGGTGATCGCCGCCTATCTGGGGGCACAAGCGTGATGCTGCTGGAAATCAACGACATCGCCAGCCATTACGGCCGCATCATGGCCTTGAAGGGCATTGATCTGTCCGTGCGCGAAGGCGAACTTGTGGCCCTGGTGGGCGCCAACGGCGCCGGTAAGACCACGCTGCTGCGTTGCCTGTCGGGCGTGCAGCCGCTGACCTCGGGCACCATTTGCTTCGACGGCGCCGATATCACCCGCATGGCCGCCGAAAAGCGCGTGGCACTGGGTATCGCCCAGGTCCCCGAGGGCCGTCAGGTCTTTGGCCCGCTGTCGGTGGAAGACAATCTGCTGCTGGGCGCCTATGGCCGCCGGGGCAAGGATGTGGGCGCGGATATGGAGCGCATGTACGCCCTGTTCCCCATCCTGAAGCAGAAACGCGCACTGCCCGCCGGCACCCTGTCGGGCGGTCAGCAGCAAATGCTCGCCATGGCCCGCGCGCTCATGAGCCATCCCCGCCTGCTGCTGCTGGATGAACCCTCCATGGGCTTGGCGCCGTTGCTGGTGGCCGAGATTTTCCAGGCCGTGCAAGAACTCAAACGCCAGGGCACCACCATCTTCCTGGTGGAACAGAACGCCATGGCCGCACTCGCCATCGCCGATCGCGGCTACGTGCTGGAAACCGGCGCGGTCGTGATGGAAGGCAGCGGGGCTGATCTGCTGAAGGACGAGCGGGTCAAGGCGGCGTATCTGGGGCTGTAGCCCTCCGGTTCGTGGGGTTGCACCTGAGGTTGAGTCGGGTTAAGGTTTGGCGATGGCTATTGCGAATGCCCTTTCTGAGGACGCTGTCCTCTTCAATGCGTACGTTGGCACCCACCGCACTGATGCGGCTGGGATGCGGGGGCTCGTATTCCGGCTACGTCCTCAAGTGAAGAAAGCGCCGACGAACGTTCTGTTGCTAACGGCCTTGGCGGGCGCGTTGCTTCATGCTGGGGATGTTAACGCGGGGACAGAAAAGCTTGAGGCGGCATATCGTCTGAGGGACTATGCGCCATATGCCTGCCTAGCAGAGATCGCAAGTCTGCACAGCGGCATCGGTGAATACGAGCGGGCCAGCGAGTTGTTCCGGCAAGTTACTTCGGGAACGCTTGAACCTAGCGTCGTTGCCAATAGCGCATTTCATTCTTTGGCCTCGGGCGACCTCGGGATGCTTGAGGCTGCACTTGCACTGGCGGAACCCTTTCAATTAAAGGTGATGTCTAATATAGTTACCGCGAAAGAGATCCTTGCTCAAAACAAGCTGTTGGACTCCCTGGCTGGTCATCAATATGTCGTGCGTTCAGTATTGACAGGTCATCGTTGCTTTTATTCGTTTAGGGTGTCCGATGAGGGTGGTGAGCAGCCATTTATTTCGTACGACCATTTTGTGGTCGGTGACCGCAAGGTCCGGTCGAGACTGTCTATCCAGTTGTTTGATGCGCTTTTTGATTATTATGAGGCTCAGGGCCAAGACGGCGGTGCGTTTGTTAGCGTGCTAGTGGACGACATCTTGCCCATGGAAATGGTGGGCTGATGCCCGTCAACTCGCGCGAACTTTTTGAAGATGGTTGTTGGTTGTTGAATTCCGCCGAGGACGAGGCGCGCCGACGATCCGCAGTTTCGCGTCTTTACTATGCGACTTACCATCATGTTCTTGCTCATCCAAGGCTTGCTGAACTTGGCGCAGAAATCGCGGCCATTCAGGATCAAGCGCGTCGGGAACGTCGGAATGCTCCGGGAAAACACACTTTGTTGGCGGATCGCCTCTGCCGCTCTAACCAGCGTGTATTGCGACACGCAGGTCAGCAGTTAAGACTATTGTTCAAACGCCGTGTTGATGCGGACTATCTGGTGGGTGAGGCATTTAGCCAGCAAAAGGCAGCCGACGCCCTCGACATCGCCAGCGAGCTGATCGAGGAGCTCCTCCCTCTGACCGCAGTTCAGCCAGCCCCCGCGTTGACGCCCTAAGCCCCCATCTGCCCCCCCAGACCTCCCGCTCCGCCCCTACGCCTTCGAGGCTAGCCGTTTCCCTTTCGCGCCGGAATGCATCCGTCTCTTGGTCTGATGGGCCCCTCTCTTGGTCTGATGGGCAAGATGGGTTGATACGCCCATGGGCAGGGGCCACCTGTCGCGACGCAATCCTTGGTTTGGCGGGGGCGGCGTTGTCGTCCCTGCCATCTTCCATGGACTGCCGAACCCTCGTGGACGTGCCCTTTGGGGCTTGCCTGCGGGGCGGGGTTCCACTCACTGGACGTGCAGGAGAATGGCATGGCGGTCGGTATCGTGAAATGGTTCAATGCGACCAAGGGTTATGGCTTCATTCAGCCCGAAGGCGGCGGTAACGATGTGTTCGTGCACGTGACCGCCGTCCAGCGTGCCGGGCTGGACAAGCTGGATGAAGGCCAGCGTGTCCGTTATGAACTGGTCCGCGACCGCGGACGGGTGGCGGCGGGAAACCTCGCGGCGGAGTGATGGTTTCGGCGGCCCCTTCGGGGGCCGTCTTTCTGTCATTATTGGGGGTGACCTCTGTGCATGGCTATTCAGCCCGGCGGAACGGTTGTATAGTACGCGCCGGTCGCCAAGGGGAAACCCGCAACCCGAAAGAAAGCGGATTTGGACCAGAAGCTCAGAGAGGAAGATGTCGCCCGCCTGCTGGCCAATCCCACGGTCGAGACGCGGGTGGAAATCGCCGACAAGATTGCCGGTCAGCATGAAGCGCTGAGCGAGGTTCAGCGCAAACTGGCAGAGGACATCTTTCGCCTGATGGTGAAGGATGCCGAGGTGCGCGTGCGCCAGGCGCTGTCCCGCCAGCTCAAGGAAAACCATCTGGTTCCCCACGATCTGGCGCTGTCGCTGGCCCGTGACGTGGACGCCGTGGCGCTTCCCATGCTGGAATTCTCGGACGTGCTCACGGACGAGGATCTGGTGGAGATCGTCAAGAGCCAGTCCACCGACAAGCAGGTGGCCGTGGCCCGGCGTGCCCATGTGTCCGCCCATGTGGCCGACGCCTTGGTGGAAACCCACAACGAAGCGGTGGTCGCCACCTTGGTGTCCAATGAAGGCGCCGAACTGACCGAAGCGACCCTGCAAAGGGTGGTGGACGAATTCGGCGCGTCCGACGCGGTGGGCAGGCCCCTGGTGGAACGGTCCGGCCTGCCGGTCACCGTGGCCGAGCGTTTGATGGCCCAGGTCTCGGAAAATCTGCGTGTCGCCCTGATGGCGCGCGACGATTTGTCGCCGGAAACGGTGACCTCGCTGATGTTGCAGGCCCGCGAGATGGCGGTGCTGGGGCTGGCCGACACCAATACGGACGTGGCCAAGCTGGTGGATCACCTTTACCGCAATGGCCGCCTGACGCCCTCCATCATCCTGCGCGCCGTGTGCATGGGCGACATGACCTTCTTCGAGACGGCCATGGCTAAGCTGGCGCGCATCAAGCTGGAAAACGCCCGCACCCTGATCCATGACGCAGGCAAGCGTGGCTTTGACGCCCTGTTCGACAAGGCTGGTCTGCCCAAGGCGTTCTTCCGCGCCATGCGCGCCGCCATCGACGTCATCTACGAAATGGAATATGACGGTGGCCCCAACGACCGGGAGCGCTTCTCTCGCCGTATGATCGAGCGTATTCTCACCCAGTATGGCGATCTGGGCGTGGAATTCGAAAACGACGATCTGGAATACCTGCTGGCCAAAATGAACCAGCTGCCGGCCACCATCCTGGCCGAGTAAACGGGCGTAAAAATAATCCAGGGCCACCGTGAACAAAGGGGCTCGGAACAAGGGGGTAGCGTAAAGGATGTCCGAAAGGGCCAAGCCGGCCGCTAAAGCGGTTGATCCCGATGTGCAGCATCGCAAGGATATCATCCGTACCATCAAAGGCCCCGTCGTGGAGCGCTTGCTGGAGCTGATTCCGGCTTTCCGCGCCTATGACGACGCCTATGGCACGGTCATGGCGACGCCTGATCTGCTGTTCGCCTGCTTGCAATTGGTCAAGACCAAGCGCGAGAAATTTCAGGATTTGCTGGTGGATCCCGCCGGCGCGCCGGTCGAGGACGATGCGACGCCGCTGAAATGTGCGCGTTCGCTGGATCAGATCGTCGGCATGGTGGTGCGCTCGGGCGCCAAGGCCTATTCGGAAAAGCGCTGGGGCACGGCGACCACGCCTGCCGCCAAGACGGCGGTCAATCCGCACACCAAGTCGCTGTTGGACAAGCTGTCCGAACTGGTCAAAGGCAAGTGGAGCGAGGCGGAAATCCCTAAGCCGCTGCCCACGGAAGGTGACAAGTTCTACGCTGCCATCAAGGACCATCTGGATTTCGACTGGCAAGTGCCGCTGATCCCGTTCTTCGCCGAAATCCCGGTGAAGCTGATCAACGAATTGGGCAAGGGCGTCACCACCCTGCGCACGCCCGAAGGCATTGCCGCCTTGGCCGATATCGGTCGTCACAACATGCAGCAGGCCCGCAAAATCCTCTCGGATGAGATGATGCGCGAGATGCTCGACACCCAGCCGCTGGCCGCCAAGGGCGTCGCCTTCCTGGGCAAGGAGCGCTACGAATTCCTGCACGGCGCCGTCTATGACAAGATGGGCGACAAGTTCTGGGAGGTGTGCGTGGATTGCGACCGCCTGGAAGCCATGGAGGTCCAGAACGCCAAGGATCTGGAGAACATGGCGGATTGGCTGCACCTGATCTCGGGTGACACCATCAACCAGTTGGTCCATTACCTCCAGTTCAACCAGACCCCCATCTTCCTCAGCGTCGCCCAGGAACGCTTGGGCGAAGACACCTTCGCCAAGGTCTTCGGACCGCCGGGCAACAAGAAGCTGATCAAGATGTTCTGCGAAAAGGTCAAGCACACCCCGCTGGACCCTGCCGATCCCATCGAAGACTTGCGCCGCCGCCTGCCCGACGTGTTCGGCGCCTATCTGCGCTCGCCGGCGGATTTCGAGAAGGGGCTTTAGGGCCTCCTGGGAATGAGTTTTCACCACCAAGGGCACCAAGGACACCAAGAGGGCGTCCCAGGCTCGGTCGCTTCGTGCCCTTCGTGCCCTTGGTGGTGAATTCCTCTACCCCGCCTTCTTCTCCAGATGCTTCTTCAGTCCCTCGCATTGGTCCTCACGCTCGGCGCGGGGGGTGAACCAGACGGCGTCGAAGGGGACGGAATTGGTGTCGAACAATTCGCCATAGGTGGCCGGGTCGGCCTTGTCTTCGCGCACTTCCAGGAAGGCGATGGCGAGGCTGCGTTTGGCTGGGGCGATGGCGGCAAGCTGGGCGGGGACGCCGCGGTCGGAACGGGTGTGGCCGGCACCGGCGATCAGCACAGCCGAACCGCGGGCAACCAAGCCGTCGGCCACGGCGCGGGCCATGATGGCGTCGCGGGCGCGTTGGACCTGGACCATGCCGGGCACCAATGGCGTGGGCAGCATGCCGCAATGGCCGGCAGCGATTTCCTGCTCCATGGCTTGCTGCACCGCCGGGGCCAGCGGCGTGTCCAGGCCAAGTTGGCTTAGGGTTTCGGGGATGTCGCCCTTGGCGATGCGGCGCAAATCGGCCTTGGCGAGGTTGGCCGTCGCCAGCGTGCTGCCGCCCAGCAGGGCCGCCTCGGCGATGGGGCGGTAGTTGGACCAAGCGGGCCAGCCGGTTTTTTCCCATGCCACCGCCGGGCCTAAGCCGGCGGCATCCAGCGGGTTCTCAGTCAGATACTTGTCCAGGCGTTCCTGCTGGCTGGAATCGAACATCTCGAAGGCCACCAGGGGGCGCTTGCCGCTTTCGAGCACCCGGCGCAGCATCCAGGCCTGCAAAACGTGGTGGTCGGGATTGTCGTGGGTTTCGCCCAGCAGCACGGCGTCGGCGGCTTGGGCGCGGCGCACCAACTCGTCCACGGCGATGAATTCATTGGATGGCGGTAGCCACACCTTGCCCACTAGCGGGTTGGCGGCGGCCGTGGTGGTGGTGAAGGCGGGCAGGGACTCGGCGGCCAGGGCGGGCGAAGCAGCCGAAATGGTCAGGGCGGGCGAAACGAGGAGGGCGGCCAAGATGGTGATAATCACGCGAGGGCGCATGGCGGGCTTCCGGAATGATGGGCACCGGTTGCCAATGTAGGCGGGTTTCACCACAAAGACACAAAGAACACGAAGATACCCGCCGGATGGCCGGCTGAATGCCATCCGGTCGCTCTCTTGGTGTCCTTTGTGTCTTTGTGGTGAAAATGAAAAGGGCCGGTCCCTGCGGACCGGCCCCAATCTTTACATGACGCCCAATATCTTGGGCAGCCAGATGGACAGCGGCGGCCAGTAGGTCACCACCACCAGGAAGCCGATCATGGTGAGCAGCCACGGCATGACCGCGACGGTCAGTTCCGAGATGCCCATCTTGGTGATGCCCGAGGCCACGTAGAGGTTCAGGCCCACCGGGGGGTGGCACATGCCGACCTCCATGTTGACCACCATCAGGATGCCGAAATGCACCGGGTCGATGCCCAGCTTCATGGCCACCGGGAACAGGATGGGGGCCATGATCAGCACGATGGAGGACGGTTCCATGAAGTTGCCGGCCATCAGCAGCAGGATATTCACCACCAGCAGGAAGGCGATGGCGCCGAAATCCATGCCGACGATCCAATCGGCGATGGCTTG
>JACMKT010000127.1 GCA_014380005.1 Rhodospirillales bacterium | reverse complement strand
TTGGCAAGCGGCTTGATGGCCTCGACCAAAGCTTCGCCAGCGTCAATGTCAACGCCGGCATCACGGTAGGTCAGGCCCTGCTTTTCGATGGAGGCGGGAATGATATTCCTCGTCGGCTTGCGTGTGATATGGTTCAGGCTCGCTTCTGGGGAGCCCGTAAGCGGGCCGAAGATACTCCAACCCGGACGGTTTTCAATGTCTTCTCTCCGCTTCCTTCGCGTGGCGCCGTTGCTGGTGCTCTGGATGCTGCTGCCGATTGCCGCTCCGGCCCATGCGCAAACCGTTGGCGACGCCTTCACCATGCGTGGCGTCGATGTGGATGTGACCGCCGCCAGCACTCAGGCGGCCAAGGATCAGGCCATTGCCGAGGGCCAGCGTCAGGCCTTCCGCCTGCTGCTGGAGCGGCTGACCGCGCCCAATGACCATTCCCGCCTGCCCAAGGTGGACGGCACTCAATATGTACGCGATTTCAGCATCGAGTCCGAACGCTCCTCGACCACCCGCTATATCGCCACCCTGACCGTGCGGTTCTCGCCGCCGGCGGTGCGCAAGCTGCTGCAGGGCGCGGGCATCGCCTATGCCGAGCCGCGCAACCGCGCTTTGGTGGTGGTGCCGGTGTTCAAGGCCTCGCCTTCGGCCAAGCCGGTGCTGTGGGACGACCCCAATCCGTGGCGGGCCGCCTGGGCGGGCTTGGGCGGCGGTGGGCTGGTGCCCATCGTGGTGCCCACGGGCGATCTGACCGATGCGCAGGCCATGACTGTGGAACAGGCCGTGGCCGGCAATCCCGATGCCATGCAGGCCCTGGCGGCGCGCTGGCGCACCACCGACGTCATGGTGGCGGTGGCGACCATGACTCCTGGCGGCAAGGCCATGGACGTTTCGTTGATTGCCACTCCGGGAGCGCCTAAGCCGTTCGACAGCCTAGCCTATCAATTGGGCGAGACTGAATCCGTGGACGCTATGATGGCCCGCGCCGTCCGCGATATGGACCGGGCGGTAGACACCGTGTTCAAGCAACCCAATCTGTTGCAGTTCGACCGGGCTGCCTCGCTGTCCACTTTGGTGCCGCTGGCCGGCATGGAAGATTGGATGGCGGTGCGCGAGCGTCTGGGCCGGGTGTCGCAGGTCCGCCGGTGGGAATTGGTGTCGCTGTCCAAGGCCGAAGCCGCCTTGGTGCTGCACATCGTCGGCGACCAGGAACAAGTCAAAGGTGCGCTGTCCAATGCGGGGCTGCAACTGGATTGGGGTGACGGCTACTGGGTCATGCGCCCGGTGGGAAACCGAAAATGACAGGAGCCGCAGGTGATCAGGCACGTTCCCAACGCGCTGACCATCCTGCGGCTTCTCTCGGTTCCGCTCATCGTCTGGTTGATGGGCCATGGCGGCATGACGGCCGCATTCTGGCTGTTCATGGCCGCTGGGCTGACGGATGCGGTTGACGGCGCGGTGGCCCGGCTGTTCGATGCCAAAACCAAGCTGGGCACTTGGCTTGATCCCTTGGCCGACAAGGTGCTGCTGGTTGCCATCTATGTGACCCTGGTGGCACAAAATCACATTCCACTGTGGTTGGTGGTATTGGTGGTCTTGCGCGATGTGCTCATCGTGCTTTATGCCGTGGTCTACGTGTTGGCGGGGTCGTTCTCGGGCTCGCCCTTGTTCATTTCCAAGATCAACACCGCAGCCCAATTGATGCTGGCGGCGTTGGTGCTGGCCCATCTCGGGCCCGGGTGGGGTGGCCCGGTGCTGGTCGAGAGTTTCGTGTATGTGGTGGCGGCCACGACGACCGCTTCGGGCGCCGCTTATCTGATGGCGGCCAGCCGTAAGGTGCCGGCCAGCAATTCCTGAGGGGGAACGTCATGACCTCGGCGCAACGTTATCGTTTCTGGTTCATCGGCTTGGCCGTGTGCTTGGGGGCGCTGTATCTGCTCAGCGGTATGCTGCTGCCCTTCGTGGCCGGCATGGCCATCGCCTATTTCCTCGACCCCCTGGCCGACCGGCTGGAGCGCACCGGCCTGTCGCGCATGGCCGCTACCAGCGTCATCACCGCCAGCTTCTTCCTGGTGATGGTGCTGGTGCTGATTATCCTGGTGCCGCTGATCGAGCATCAGGTGGTTGCCTTCGCCCAGAAAGTGCCGGGCTATCTGGACACCATCAACGAGCGGATTCAGCCGCTGTTGGCCGAACTCAAGCGGCGCCTGAGCCCGCGCGACCTGGAAAAGCTGCGCTCCTCGGCGGGCGAGTACGCCGGCACCGCCGTGTCATGGCTGGGCGGCGTGGTGCGTGGCGTGTTGACCGGCTCGCTGGCGGTGGTCAACGTGCTGTCCCTGGTATTCGTCACCCCCGTCATCACGTTCTTCCTGCTGCGCGATTGGGATGTGATCGTGGGCAAGGTGGATAGCTGGCTGCCGCGCGAGCATGCCGACACCATCCGCGCCCAGTTCCGCGAGATCAACCGCACCCTGTCCGGCTTTATCCGGGGCCAAGCCACGGTGTGTCTGGCCCTGGGTGCCTTTTATGGATTGGGGCTGTCCCTGGTCGGGCTGGACCTTGGTCTGGTGATCGGCTTGGGCGCGGGCCTGTTCTCGTTCATCCCCTATCTGGGCAGCATTTCCGGCTTCGTCATCGGCATCTCTCTGGCCTTTGCCCAGACCGGCGATTGGCATCTGCCCGCCATGGTCGCCGGCGTGTTCATGGCCGGCCAAGTCATGGAGGGCAATTTCCTCACGCCCAAGCTGGTGGGCGACAAGGTGGGGCTGCACCCGGTATGGATCATGTTCGCCCTGCTGGCTTGTGCCTCGCTGTTCGGCTTCGTCGGCATCCTGATCGCGGTGCCGCTGGCGGCGGTGATCGGCGTGCTGCTGCGCTTCGCCATCTCCCGCTATCTGGAAAGCCCGCTTTATTACGGGACACATCGTGACTGAGAACCAACTCGCCCTCGACCTTGGGCACCGCCCGGCGTTGGGGCGGGATGATTTTCTGGTGGCGCCGTGCAATGCGGAAGCGGTGGCGTGGCTGGAGCGCTGGCCCCATTGGCGCCTGCACGCGCTCGCCATCCATGGCCCGGCGGGATGCGGTAAGTCGCATTTGCTGGCCGCCTTTGCCCAAAGCCACCCCGATCTTCTGGTTCTGGACGCCGCCCATCTCGACGCCGAGGCCCTGGCGCAGCGGGAACTGCCCCAGGTGGTGGCGGTGGTGGACATGGACCGCCTCACCGACGAGGAGGCCTTCCATCATTTGTGGAGCCGGGTGATGAACGAGGGCCGCTACCTGATCCTGACCAGCCGCACCGTGCCGTCGCACTTGCCGGTCAAGGAGCCCCGCGTCCATTCCCGCTTAGTGGCGACCCAGGCGGTGGGCATCGGCGCCCCCGACGATTCCCTGCTGGCCGCCCTGCTGGTCAAACAATTCGCCGACCGCCAATTACGCGTGGGCGAGGACGTGCTGACCTATATCCTAGGCCGCATGGAACGCAGCTTCGCCGCCGCCCGCGCCGTGGTGGAGGCGTTGGATAACGCGTCCCTGGCCGAACGGCGGGGGATCACGGTGCCCCTGGCCCGCGCGGTGCTGGAGGGGTTGGACCGCGACGACCGTCAGGGCGAATTGGCGTGGTAGGGGGGCAAGCTCTTTTGCGTTTGGTTAAAACCGACGGCGATGACAACATTGGTTCCGCCGTGGAGCCGTGGCAGAGGAAGCACCCATGTCCAGCGTGAAGTCGCTGACCGTCACCGGGTATAAGTCCATCCGGGAGTTGCGCAAATTCAAGCTGAACCAGTTGAATGTTCTGATCGGTGCTAATGGTGCCGGTAAGAGCAATTTTATCAGTCTGTTCCGCCTGCTCAACGAGATGTACGAACAGCGGCTGCAATTGTACGTGCCGCTTCAGGGCGGGCCTGATGCATTGCTTCATTTTGGGCGAAACGAGTCCGATAAGCTGCATGCTGAGTTTTATTTTGAAAATAACGGGTACAAGTTTGATCTAGTGCCGACTGTCGATAATCGGTTGATCTTCGAACGTGAAATCAGTTGGTTCGCGGGGGTGAAGTACCCAACGTCCACGGAAAAAATTCTTGGGACGGGCCATGGCGAATCAAAGTTGAAAGATGCGACGGATATCATCTCACCATGGGTGAGATCCTCCGTAAAAAACTGGCGCGTTTATCACTTTCATGACACCGGTGAGACCGCAAAAGTTAAGCAGAAGCACCCGACCAACGACAATTTGCGTCTGAATATTGATGCGGCAAATCTGGCTCCGTATCTGCGGATGCTGCGTGAAAAGCATGAACCGCAATATCGCCGTATCGTTGACACCATCCGCCTTGTCGCACCGTTCTTTGGCGACTTCGTTCATCGTGACGGTGACCCGGAAACGGTTGAACTGGAATGGACGCAGCAGGGACGCCCTGATACGCCTTTCAAAGCTCATATGCTGTCCGATGGGACGCTACGTTTCATTTGCCTTGCCACATTATTGCTCCAACCCGTGGCTTTGTTGCCCGAGACTATCCTCATCGACGAGCCCGAGTTGGGCCTGCACCCCTATGCCATCACCGTTTTGGCCGAGATGTTCCAGCAGGTGGCCGAGCAGAAGCAGCTGATCGTTTCCACCCAGTCTGTGGAACTGGTCAACGAGCTTTCTCCGGAGGATGTGATCGCCGTGGATCAGGAGGATGGCGCCTCCACCTTCCGCCGCTTTAGTAGCGCCGAGCTGGCCGGCTGGCTGGAGGAATACGCCATGGGCGAATTGTGGAAGCGCAATGTCTTAGGCGGGAGGCCGTGACGTGGTTGAAGTCATCATCTTCGCCGAGGGGCAGACCGAGGAAAAGTTCATCAAGCTCGTGGTCGCCCCGGCCCTGCGCGGGCTGAAGGTTTTCGTCAAGCCGCAGACTCTGAACACGTCTCGTGATTCCAAGGGCGGAGCGGTGAGCTTCGATCGGTTGAAACGCAGTGCCCGTAATACCTTAAATCAATCCTCCACCGTCGTCCTTTCGACCTTCCTTGATCTTTATGGATTGGACACGGACTTTCCCGGCTTCGACGAAGCGCGGAACAAGCCGCTTCCGGGCGGCAAGGCCGGTCATCTGGAGGCGGCCCTTCATGGGGCGATCGTCAATCATGTGGGCTGCCGGCCTGAACGCTTTATCCCGCATATTCAGCCCCATGAATATGAAGGCCTGCTGTTTTCCGACGTCACGGCCTTGGCCGGAACAGAACCAGGATGGCACGTGTTTTTAGCGGAACTTGCCAAGATTCGCCAGGGTGCCGAAACGCCTGAGCACATCAATGGCTGCTGGGAAACAAGGCCATCCAAGCGCCTGGAAATCCTCACGCCGGGCTATAAGAAAACCCGCCACGGGCCTTTGGCGGCTGAGCGCATCACCCTTGAGGTCATGGAACGGGAATGCCATCATTTCCGCGGGTGGATGGACCGCTTGAGGGCGCTGGCCTAATCCAGCGGCGCGTGGGGATGCTGACGCAGGAAGTGCGACCTTAGGCGCGGCGCCACCAGCCACGATAGGGGCGCGGCGATTAGCACGGTGGCGGTGACCACCGCGGCAATGGCATAGGCGCGCACGCTGGACTGGTCGGTCAGCATCAGGACGCTGACCAATCCCGTGCCGAACACTATGGGGGCGATCAGCAGGAAGACCAGGATGGAAATGCCTAATCGGATGGACATGCTGCCTCCCAGGAACGATCCGTCTTAGGCAGGTGTACACCGGCAGGCGTCCAAGGTTCCTAATCCGCCAAATCCCCAGGCCGCACGAAGTCCACCAACCGGCAATCGCCCTCATCCAGGCCGGCCCAGCGCGGTGCCTTGGTTTCCAGCACCGCCAACGCGCCGGTGGGGAATTTCTCGGCGAGGCGGGACAGTGCTTGGGGCTCGCCATGGCCGGTGCAGAGGAAACTGGTCAGGCGTTCCAGGCCGGGATTGTGGCCGATCAGCATGACGGATTGCAAATGGTCGTCCAGGCGATGCAGGCGGTCCAGCAAATCGCCCTTGGCGGCTTCGTACAATTCATTTTCGAAACTGACCGGCACGCCGGCCAATTTGGGCGCGATGATCTCAAAGGTAGCGCGGGTGCGGGTGGCTGCCGAGCACAGGATCATGGCCGGGCGGATGCGCGTTTTCCCTAGGTATTTAGCCATAATACGGGCGGCTTTGCGGCCCCGATTGTTCAGGCCGCGCTCGAAATCGTCCACAGCCGGGTCGTCCCAGCTGGATTTTGCGTGGCGTAGCAGAAAAATCTGTCGCATTTCCGTCATCCTCGCGGCCATGACAGGGCCGCAAGGAGCATATATAAAGGATGGACCTGACGCTACTTACCCGGTGGAGAGCCGTCCGTGACAACCATGCAAGCCGTCGAAGTCCCTGTGATCGACCTTGAGTCCAAGGACCGCTTCATCAATCGCGAGTTGTCCTGGCTCGCTTTCAATCTGCGGGTCATCGAGGAGGCGTTCAACAAGCGCCACCCCCTGCTGGAGCGGTTGCGCTTCCTGTCCATCTCTGCGTCGAATCTGGACGAGTTCTACATGGTGCGCGTCGCCGGCCTTAAGGGGCAGGTGGATGCGGGCGTCATCACCACCTCGGAAGACGGTTTGACCCCGGCCCAGCAATTGGCCGCCATCAATGGGGAAGCGGGCGAGCTGCTGGCCGCCCAGAAGCGCTGCTGGAGCGAGCTGAAGGGCGAGCTGCGCGATGTGGGTATCGCCGTGGTGGACGCGTCCGAGCTGTCCAAATCCGATTTGAAGTGGGCCGAAAGCCGCTTCATGGAACACATCTTCCCGGTGCTGACGCCGCTGGCCATCGACCCGGCCCACCCGTTCCCGTTCATCCCCAATGCGGGCATCGCCCTGGTGCTGCACCTGTACCGCATCGATACCGGTGAAGTGCTGCGCGCCCTGGTGCCGCTGCCGTCGCAGATCGAGCGCTTCATCCGCTTGCCGGGCGAGGCTATCCGCTTCCTGCCCCTGGAAACTCTGGTCATCTTGAGCCTGGACCGGCTGTTCCCCGGCTTCCGCATGGAAGGCCACGGCATGTTCCGGGTCATCCGTGATTCGGAAATGGACATCGATGAAGAGGCCGAGGACCTAGTCCGCGTGTTCGAATCGGCGCTGAAGCGCCGCCGGCGCGGCCACGTCATCCGGCTGACCTTCAATACCGGCATCCCCGAGGATTTGAAGGCGCTGGTGGTGGCAGAAATGCACGTGGCCGAGGGCGACGTATACGAATTCGACAGCGCCATCGGGCTGGTGGACACCAAGCAGATCATCACGGACGAGCGCCCGGATTTGCTGTTCCCTCCCTACAACGCCCGCTTCCCCGAGCGTATCCGTGATTTCGGCGGTGATTGCTTCGCCGCCATCCGCAAGAAGGACATCATCGTCCACCACCCGTTCGAAAGCTTCGACGTGGTGGTGCAGTTCATCCGTCAGGCGGCGCGCGACCCCAATGTGGTTGCCATCAAGCAGACCCTGTACCGCACCTCCAAGGACAGCCCCATCGTCAAGGCGCTGGTGGAAGCGGCGGAGGCCGGCAAGTCGGTCACCGCCATGGTGGAACTGAAGGCGCGCTTCGATGAAGAAGCCAATATCCGCTGGGCCCGCGATCTGGAAAGCGCCGGCGCCCAGGTGGTGTTCGGCTTCCTGGAACTGAAGACTCACGCCAAGATCAGTCTGGTGGTGCGGCGCGAGGGCGGCGGGCTGGTGTCCTATGTGCATTTCGGCACGGGCAATTACCACCCCATCACCGCCAAGATTTACACCGATCTCAGCTTCTTCACCTGCGACCCGCAGCTGACCCAGGACGCGGCCAAGGCGTTCAACTACATGACCGGCTATGCGGTGCCCGATCAGATGGAAAAGCTGGCCATCGCGCCGCTATCCCTGAAGAAGACCCTGCTGGCCTGTATCGACACGGAAATCGACAACGCCAAGGCGGGCAAGCCGGCGGCCATCTGGCTCAAGATGAATTCGCTGGTGGACCCCATGCTGATCGACGCGCTGTATCGCGCCTCGCAAGCCGGCGTGCAGATCGATTTGATCCTGCGCGGCATCTGCTGCCTGCGTCCCGGCGTACCGGGCCTGTCCGACAACATCCGGGTCAAATCCATCGTTGGCCGTTTCCTGGAACATTCCCGCGTGATGGTGTTCGGCAACGGCGCCCGTCTGCCGTCCCGTCAGGCCAAGATCTACATTTCCTCGGCCGATTGGATGCAGCGCAACATGGATTGGCGGGTGGAAACCCTGGTGCCCATTGAGAACGCCACCGTCCATCGCCAGATTCTGGAACAGATCATGGTGGCGAACCTTAAGGATAATGAGCAAAGCTGGATTTTGGGGCCGGACGCCATCTATCGGCGCATGGATGCGGGCGAGGCCGGCTTCAACGCCCACACCTATTTCATGACCAATCCCAGCCTGTCCGGTCGCGGCAGCGCCCTGGAAAAGGGGCATGGGCGGAAATCCAAGCTGGTTCTCGGCGGCAAGAATTCGTGAGCTGAGGCATGAAAATCAAACGTCGCCTGGAACCGGTGGGCATTATCGACATCGGTTCCAATTCCATCCGTCTGTGCGTCTATGACGGCGCCAGCCGGGTGCCGGTGCCCTTGTTCAATGAAAAGGCGGTGTGTGCCTTGGGCCTGGGCTTGGCCGGCTCTGGCCGGTTGAACCCCGATGGCGTGGCCCAGGCCATCGCCGTGGTCGGGCGTTACATCGCCTTGTCGCGCGCCATGGAGGTGGAGCGCCTGGACATCCTGGCCACCGCCGCCGTGCGCGACGCCGCCGATGGCGACGAGTTCGTTCAAGCCATCGAGCAAGGCTATAACGTCGAGGTCAAGGTGCTGTCCGGCGGGCAGGAGGCCAAGGCGGCGGCCATGGGCGTGCTGTGCGGCACCCCTGATGCCGATGGCATCGTCGCCGATTTGGGCGGCGGCTCGCTGGAATTGGTCACCGTGCAGAACCGAGATTTCGGCGAGCATGTGACCATGCCCCTGGGTGTGCTGCGGCTGTCCGAGGCCTCGGGCGATAACCGGGCCAAGGCCAATGAAATCATCGATGGATATCTGGCCGGCATTCCCTGGCTGACCCAAGGCAAGGGGCGTAACCTTTATGCCGTGGGCGGCGCGTGGCGGGCCATTGCGCGCATCTGCATCGCCCAGACCCATCACCCGCTGACCGTGCTGGACAATTTCTCCATCGACCCGCGCGAGGGTTTGCGCATCATCGATCTGGTGTCGTCGCAAAGCAAAAAGTCCCTGGAGAAGGTGCCCGGCGTTTCCAAAAAGCGCGTTGCCAATCTTCCGCTGGCGGCGCTGCTGCTGGAAAAGGTCATCCGCGCCTGCAATCCCGACCGTTTGGTGTTCTCCATCTACGGCATGCGTGAGGGTCAGTTCTACCGCACGCTGCCCGACCGCCTGCGCGCCGAGGACCCGTTGCTGTCGGTGTGCCGCCTGATGGCCCTGACCAACGCCCGCTTCCCCGAACATGGCGACGAGTTGATGGCGTGGATGGCGCCGCTGTTCCCGAATGAGACTCCCCATCAGGCCCGGCTGCGCCATGCCGCCTGTCTGGTGTCGGATATCTTCTGGAACGAGCACCCGGATTACCGCGCCGAACAGGCCTTCCTGCGTATCCTGCGGCTGCCCTTCATGGGTGTCAGCCATTGCGACCGCGCCGCCATTGCCTATACCATCTTCCAGCGCTACCAAGGCGACGAGGATAATTTCCACGCCCGCATGGCCGCCCAATTGCTGGATGAGGTGGGGCTCCAACGCTCGCGCGTGACCGGCGTGGCCCTGCGTTTGGCCCACACTTTGTCGGGCGGCGCCCCCAATCTGCTGCGCCAGACCCGGCTGTTCACCGACCAGGGCGATCTGATTCTGGAAGTCCCCGCCGGCAACCCCGCCTTCGCCATCGAGAACGAACGCAATTTCGACCGTTTGGCCCGCGTGCTGGACTGCAACAATCTGGTGTTCCGCAAAATGGCATGACCGGGTCTGGGCACCCGTTTGATGCTCTGGCGTTTCTCCCTTCGGCAAGCCACCTGACCAAAAGTCATTCAGGTGGAGATATGTTATGGCGAATGCATCCTTGCCCCCGTCCAGTGTGGTCGGCGCCGTTGGAACCGCTGGTGGTGGCGGAACGTCCGGCGGCGTGGCCGAGTCCAGCGTTGGCACGGCTTCGGACATCTTCCCCTTCCCGCAATTCGAAGTGATCGAGGTCAAGGGCACGCCGGGCAGCGACGTGCTGATCGGCACCAATGCCAACGAGGACATGCAGGGCTTCCGGGGCGATGACGTGTTGTTCGGCGGGGCCGGCGACGATAGCCTGAAGGGCGGCATCGGTAATGACCGGCTGGAGGGCGGGCCGGGCTTTGACAGCTATGACGGCGGTCCCGGCACCGACACTCTGACTTTCAGCGTTGCGGACGGCCCGGCCAATGTGGCGTTGCAGAACTCGTCGGTGGTCTCCAGCGGCGTGTTCGAGTTCGTCCAGAACGTGGAGAATCTCACCGGTTCGGTGTTCGGCGACACCTTGCTGGGAGACGACAACGACAATGTGATGCTGGGCAATTCCGGCCTGGATTTGCTGGGCGGCGGCTTGGGCAACGACATTTTGGATGGCGGCAAGGACGGCGCCTATGCCATTTGGGCCGGAGAGGTGGGGGCGGTCACCGTGGATCTGGCGGCGGGCAATGCGGTGGAATGGGATGGCGGCCAGGACAATCTGGTCAACATCGTCGGCGCCATCGGCACCGATTTCAACGACACCCTGCGCGGTGACGCGGCTGCCAACCGGCTGGAGGGCGGCAAGGGCGACGATACCCTACAGGGGCGTGCCGGTGACGATATCCTGGTGGGCGGTGACGGTGTCGACGTGCTGCAAGGCGGCGCCGGTCGCGATACCGCAGACTATTCCGGCGCCGGCCCGGTGCGGGCTAGTCTGGTGTCGGGCGAGGCGCTGGATGCCTCGGGCGCCATTGACCGGCTGTCGGGGATCGAGGACATCATCGGCTCCCTCGGCCAGGACACTCTAAGCGGTAATGGCGCCGCCAACCGGCTGGTGGGTGGAGTGGGCGGCGACGTTCTGCGCGGCGGCGGTGGCGCGGATATTTTCGTATTCAACGACCGCTTGGATTTCGGCGACACCATCCGCGACTTCCAAACCGGCCTGGACCACATCGAGGTGGATTCCGCTGCGGTAGGCGTTGGCACGGTGACCTTCGATGCCGCCAATGCTCATTTGCTCTGGGATGCCGACGGCGCCGGCCCGGCTGACCCGGTGATCATGGCGACCATCGAGGGCGATGGGGTGGCGGCGTCGGATATGGTGCTGGTCTAGGTGAGGTGCGCCCCCAGCACCACCGGCTCCCCCGACAACCCGTGTGCTGCCAGGGCTTGCGCCAGTCCCGCCTGGGCGTGGCCGTAGATGTGGTGCTGGGCGGCCAGGATGGGGATTTGCAGGGGCTCGCCCTCGAAGGACCGGCGGCAGGTTTCGGCGCTGGCGGAGTTCATGGCCCGGCAGGGCAGCGGGCGGGCGGCGTGCACTTGGCAGCGCCCGCCATCGTCCAGCAGCGGGCAGGGCAGCTTGGCTGCCCACCATTGCGCCTGGGTCAGGCCCTGGGCGCGTTGGGCGGAATCCGCGCCACGGGCCAAGAGTTCACGACGTTCAGGCTCGGGCAAAGTGGCGATGAAATCTTTGACCAGGGCCAGTTCGGCCATGGTCACCCCGACCATCTGGTGGCAGCAGGTGAAGCAGCCGGCGCCGCATTGGATGGACTCCAATTGCGGCTGCAATCCGACCACGGTCACGATCCTGGCCAGGAAGGCATCGGCGGCGGCGATGGCGGCCCGCGCCGCTGCCGCCGGGCCGTTGCCGGCCTTTAATTCGGCAGCGGCAGCGTTACGGGCAGCGGCCTCGCCGTCGGAATAGCGCGGCGGGGCGCTCATTCCAGATCGGCGGTGGCCGGTTCAGCCGGCGGCGGCGGGACCGGCTCCAGCGGGGCCAGCCGCAGTTTGCGGCCATCGGTGCAGAAGCCCAGGCCCAGGCGGCCATGCTTCAAATTCAGCGCGTCCTTGCCGAACAGCTCGAAGCGCCAGCCATGCAGGGCGGCCACTTTGGCGTTGTCGTCGGCGGCGATGGCTTCGATGTCGGCGGAGTTGGCGACCAGCTTTTGGGCCACGTCGTGCTCGTCGCACTTCATCTTCAGCAGCACCTTGAGCAAATCCACCACCGGGCCAAGGCCGCGCGGCAGTTCGACGCGCTCGGGCGGTTTGGGGATTTGGTCTTCGGGCATGTCCAGGCCGCGCTTGACCGCGTCCAGCAACGCCACGCCCATCTTGCCTTCCACTAGGCCCTTGCCCAGGCCACGGGTGCGGCCCAGTTCGTTGGTGTCCTTGGGGTGATGGGCGGCGATTTCCATCAGGGTCTCGTCGCGCAGCATGCGCTGGCGCGGAATGTCGCGTTCCTGCGCCTCACGCTCGCGCCATGCCGCCAATTCCTTCAGCACCGCTAGGAAGCGGGGGCTGCTGGAACGCGGCTTCAGCCGGCGCCACGCGTCCTCGGGCTGGGTGCGGTAGGTGCCGGGCGCGGTCAGCTCGGCCATTTCCTGGTCCAGCCATGCCAGCCGGCCATTCTTCTCCAGCTTGCGCACCAGCTTTTCGTAGACCACGCGCAGATGGGTGACGTCGGCCAGGGCGTATTGCACCTGCTTTTCCGTCAGCGGGCGCAAGGACCAATCGGTGAAGCGCTGGGTCTTGTCGATGCGGGCCTTGGCAAGCTGAGTCGCCAGGGTCTCGTACCCCACGGAATCGCCGAAGCCGCACACCATGGCCGCCACCTGGGTGTCGAACATGGGGGTGGGCACCGAGCCGCTTTGGTACAGGAAGATTTCGATGTCCTGACGGGCGGCGTGGAAGACCTTCAGCACCTTGGTATTGGCGAGCAGCTCGAACAGCGGGGCCAGATCGATGCCCGGTGCAAGGGGATCGATGGCGCGTGCTTCATCGGGACCGGCCACCTGCACCAAGCATAGCTGGGGGAAGTACGTCTTCTCCCGCATGAACTCGGTGTCGACGGTGATGAACGGGGCGGAGGAGAGCCGCGCACAAAACGCAGCCAGTTCCTGGGTATCGGCGATCATGGGCATGGGCACAGAAATACCGCAACCGAGCGGTTGCGGCAAGGGCGGGGGTGGGGAAAGGCGCGCCACCGACGCGTCCTCCCCCTATTTCCGTGTGCGGGACTTAGTATTTCGGCATGGGCGCGTTGGCCAATTTGGTGAACACTTTGATGAATTCCGCCTCGGACGCGCTCATCACCACCTGTTTGGGCGGAATGGCGGCATCGCTGGACCGCACGGTCTGGCCGCAGGTGTTGCTGGTGGTGGTGTCCACCACCTTGATGTCCAGCACCATGGTTTCCACCACGCAGTCGGTCAGCAGCCCGACGCCGTAGGTGGTCGCCAACGGATCGAACACCGGCACCGGCGAGGGCTCGGCCGAAGTGCCGGTCTTTTGGATGATCACCTGTTTCAGGAAGCTGGCGACCGCATCGGTGGCGACGATCAGATCGGCATAGGCCGGGGTCAGCATGACGTTGTTGCAGGCGTCCAGCGGCACCAATGCGATGGGCAAGGCGGGCGCGGTCCAGCGGAAGGCGGTTTGTGCCGCCAGGGCGTCCAGGAACAGGTTCCATTCGGCGGTTTTGTTGCTGGAATAGATCGGCCCCTGGTTCCATTGCTTCATGGCATCGTTGAGATCGGCCACGTTGCCCGCCACGTCCACGGCGCCGCCCATGATGGAAATCTTGCCGATATTGGCCAATTGCTTGGGCGTGGCCTCGGACAGCAGGGCGGTGATGTTGGTCAGGCCGCCGATGGAGATGAAGGTGACCGGCTGGCTCGACTGATCCAGCACGTCCTTCATCAATTGCACCGCGCTGCGCGGGTCGGGCGGGAAGTTGGAGGCCGGCAATTGCAGGCGCAGGCCCATGACGTCGTTCATATTGGCGCGGAACGAGCCCGGAAAGACGTGGTCATAGCTGCTGGGATGGTCGGCACCCGCGCAGACCGGCGCCGGGTTGCCGTCCAAGGCCAGCAGGCCACGGGCGATTTCCACGCCATCGGCCAGATAGGTCTCGCCACAGCCGGTGACGGTGATACCGGCGATGGTCACGTCCGAATTCTTCATCATCAGCAGGATCGACATGACGTCGTCCCAGCCCATGTCGGTGTCGATGATGATCGGTTGGATCTGCTTGGTCATGGTCCGCCCTCTATAAGATTTTTGTTCGTATGCTCTGCAATCAAAAATCTTAGCGGAGGGCCGTCTTTGAGGCAATCGGGGCATCACCCGACAATGCCGCCATGGCCCGCCTTTGGTCCGCGTGCCATTGCCAGCCTTGACGAATGCGGCCCCATATGCCTTTTTCCCGGTTTCAGTTTCTTCTCGCCTTTCGGGGCGTTTCCGCCAGCGGAGATGGCTTTCATGCACGCTTACCGTACTCACACCTGCGGCCAGCTTCGGATCGAGGATGCCGGCAATGTCGCGCGCCTCTCCGGTTGGGTTCATCGCAAGCGCGACCACGGCAATCTGCTGTTCGTCGATTTGCGCGACCATTACGGCCTGACCCAGTGCGTGCTCGACATCTCCAGCCCGGTGTTCCAGACCCTGGAAAAGGCCCGGCCGGAAAGCGTCATCACCGTGACCGGCAAGGTGGTCACCCGCTCGGCCGACACCGTGAACCCGCGCCTGCCCACCGGCGCCATCGAACTTCAGGTCGCCGAAATCGAGATTCAGTCCATCGCCGACGTGCTGCCCATCCAGGTGGCCGGCGATCAGGAATACCCCGAGGACATGCGCCTCAAATACCGCTTCCTCGATCTGCGCCGGGAAGGCGTGCACGCCAACATGATGCTGCGCTCGCAGGTCATCGCCTTCCTGCGCAAGGGCATGCTGGACCAGGGCTTCACCGAGTTCCAGACCCCCATCCTGACCGCGTCCTCGCCGGAAGGTGCCCGTGATTATCTGGTGCCGTCGCGCCTGCATCCCGGCAAGTTCTATGCGTTGCCCCAGGCGCCGCAGCAGTTCAAGCAATTGCTGATGGTGGCCGGCTTCGACAAGTACTTCCAGATCGCGCCGTGCTTCCGTGACGAAGCGGGCCGCGCCGACCGTTCGCCCGGCGAGTTCTATCAGCTCGATTTCGAGATGAGCTACGTGACGCAAGACGACGTGTTCGCCGCCATCGAACCGGTGCTGGAAGGCGTGTTCAAGGAATTCGGCAAGGGCCGCAAGGTCACTCCGGCGCCGTT
>JACMKT010000126.1 GCA_014380005.1 Rhodospirillales bacterium | reverse complement strand
TGGGCAGACCAACTCGGAATGCCCAGACTCGCCTGACCTCAATCCCTCGAACCGCCTGGTGCGGACCCGCATGCCGGGTGGTGTGGCAGGGGAGCGGCCTTACGGCCGCCCCCTATGCCGATTTTTTCGCGGATTGGCGGGGCCGGTTTGGTGGGTGCCAATTTTTCACCACGAAGGCCGGGACGTACGCGGAGCCACCTCACAAATGGCTGGCTTCGTGCCCTTCTCTTCATTCGTGTCCAGTTTCAAAGCAGAAGCCGCGCTCACTGCCACCATATCGTTCACGTTAAATTTAAACCGGACAGTCGTGTGCTTGACACGGGCATCCACGCGGTAGGGGCGAAAACTGTGCCAGATGGAACCACGGGGATACGCGGGTCAAGCCCACTGCTGTCCGGTTTAAATCAGCCGAGAGGCGCTGAAGAGCACAGGCCGTCTAGCGTTTGCGGCTTTCGGTCCGCCATGAGACACGGAGGACACGAAGGCGGCTTTGCCTCCACGGAAAGCACGGAATATTCTTCGTCTCCCCGGACAAGCGCAGCGCAGATCCGGGGGGCCATGGTGCAGTTTCCCGACATGGATCCCCGCTTTCGCGGGGATGACGAGAGAAAATTAACCTCCGTGCTTTCCGTGGCCCGCGCAGCGGGCGTCCGTGTCCTCCGTGTCTCATAGCGCGGTGCAGACGCGTTGGCGGGCCGGTTGGTGTGCTGAGAAATTAAACCGGACAGCAGTGGGTCAAGCCCGGCCATGACGACAGAGGGGTGTTGGTGCAATGTTGGGCCAAGGGCTCCTAATTCCCCCGCAAATCCTGGGCGACCTGACGGGCGCGGCCCAACTGGCGCTGGTTCATGGATTTGGCAAGGCGGTCGCGGGCTTCTTCCGCCGGCTTGGCGCCTTGGGCGGCGGCGAAGTCGTAATTGACCCAGGCGCGCACCGGGTCCTTGCCGGCGAAGCCCTGGCCTTTGGCGGCCAGATCGGCCAGCACCATCAAGGCGGGGGCGTGGCCGTTCCAGGCGGCGGCGGACAGCCAGCCGACGCTGTTGGTCAGGCTGAACGGTAAATCCATGCCGCCCAGATAGGCCATGCCCAGACTGTATTGCGCTTCGGCGTGACCCTGGCGGGCGGCCTCCAGCAGCCATTGCTCGGCTTCCACCATGCCGGGGCGGATTACGTCGGGCTCGCGCTCGTCGCCGCCGGCCTGCAGGGCTGCGGCGCGGGTGGGGTACAGCTTGTCGCGGTCCTTGTTGTCCACTTCGCGCGAGCGGTCCTTATAGACCAGCCGCCACGCGCCGGGTTCGCTCAGCAGCATGCGGCCCAGGCGGAATTTGGCTTCGGCATCGTTGCCATAGGCGGCTTCCAGATACCAGCGGCGCGCCTTGGCGAGGTCGGCGGGCAGGCCTTCGCCCTTTTCATAGGCTTCGCCCAGGGCCAGGATGGCGTCCACATTGCCGGTGACGGCGACGGCCTCCAGCCAAGCGGCACCGGTGGGGCCGCCGATCTGATCGGTTTCGCCGGCCAGGAACAGGTCCAGGAAACGGGTCTTGGCAGCCTCGTCGCCCAGCACGCCGGCGCGGAACCACCATTGGGCAGCCTGATGCAGGTCGCGCTTGAGCCCGGCGCCTTGCTCATAGGCGCGGGCCAGATCCATGGCGGCGCCCTTTTCCCCATTGCCGGCGGCGATGGCGAACCACGAGGCGGCTTCGGCCAGATTCTTCTTCACTCCCTTGCCGTCGCGATAGGCCTGACCCAACAAATACTGCGCCGCGGAATCGCCCAGGGCCGCCAATTGCGACAGGCTGGGCTTGGCCGGCGCGGCAGGAACCGCTTGCTTGGGCGCCTTGGACGGACGGGGCGGCGTTTGCGCCAGGGCCGAGCTTGCGGTCAGGGCGGCAAGCAGGGCGGCGGCGGCGGCAATCCTCATGGGGGTAACGACTTTCTGATGCGAAGGGCCAACGCGGCGGGGATGGCCAAAGGGTTAGACGCGTATGATTCCACACGGCCAAGGTCCTGTAAATGTCGGCCTCGCATTGGGTGTATTGCGCCGGCCTCAGCCCCCCAGCTTCCGCCCGATGGAGTGGTCGGTGGCGGGGCGGTAGGCGTCCTCCATGGCATGGGCCAAGCGGATGTCGCGCTGGGTCAGACCGCCCGCATCATGGGTGGTCAGGGTCACCTCGACGCGGTTGTAGACGTTGCTCCATTCCGGGTGGTGGTTCATGCGTTCGGCCACCAGGGCGACCTGAGTCATGAAGCCAAAGGCCTCGACGAAATCGTGGAATTTGAACTGACGGTGGATGGCATCGCGATCCTTGCATTCCTGCCAGCCGGCCAAGCCAAGCAGGGCGGTGGCGCGGTCTGCGCCAGTCAATTGGGCAGCGCCACTCAATTGGGCCATTTTCTCTCTCCTCGTCAGGAAACACCTATAGACTCTAATGGGCGGCCTTCCCGCGTCCATCAAGCCAGGGTAAGGTGCGGACATGCCGCGATTATTGCCTCCCCATACCACCCCGCCGACCTTGGCCGATTTCGAGACCATCGCCCATGCGGCCTACGCCGAAATCCCCGACGAGCTGCGCCGCTACGCCGCCGACGTGATCATCCGTGTCGAGGACTTCCCCGATGAGGAGACCGAGCAGGACATGGGCCTGGAAACGCCCTTCGATCTGCTGGGCCTGTATCGCGGCGTGGCGCTGCCCCATGTGAGCTTCGGCGAGACCATGCCCCGTTCCGACGTGGACATGATCTTCCTGTATCGCCGTCCGATCCTGGATTACTGGTGCGAAACCGGCGAGGACTTGACCTGCTTGGTCAAACACGTCCTCATCCACGAGATCGGCCACCATTTCGGCCTCAGCGACGATGACATGGAGCGCATCGAGGACGAGGCCTGAGGAGACTGCCCTGACTGTTCCCGCTCCCTTGGCCGCTCCCAATCCAATGGGTCCCGCCCCCCTGGCGCCCGAATTGCTGTACCGGGTCTGCGACCCCGCGCATTTCGCCTTCACCACCACCGCCGAGCTGCCCGATACCGAGGAGCCGGTGGGCCAGGACCGCGCGGTGGAATCCATCCGCTTCGCCATCGGCATGCGCCATCGCGGCTTCAACCTGTTCGCCTTGGGGGCCGAGGGCACGGGGCGGCGCTCGCTGGTCATGCAGTATCTGACCCAGGCAGCCGCGCGCCAGCCGGTGCCCGATGATTGGGTCTATGTCCACAACTTCACCGAAAGCCACCGTCCGCGCGCGCTGAAGCTGCCGGCGGGCCGCGCCATGGGCCTGAAGAAGGACATGGAATGGCTGGTGGAGGAATTGGCGATGGCACTGCCCGCCGGCTTCGACGCAGACGAATACCGTGCCAAGAAGCATGTGCTGGAAGAGGCCTTCAAGGAGCGCCAGGAGGAAGCCCTGAGTGCGGTGGGCCAAGCCGCCAAGGAACAAGGCGTCGCCCTGGTGCGCACCGCCGTGGGTCTGGCCCTGGCACCCATGCGCGACGGCGAGGTGTTGTCGCCGGAAGATTTCAAGCAATTGCCCGAAATCGAGCAAATCGCCTTCAAGGCCGACATGGCGGCCTTGCAGGAGACTCTGGAAGCCACCATCAAGCAGGTGCCGCGCTGGGAGCGTGAGACCCGCGCCAAGCTGCGCGAGCTGGACCAGGAAGTGGTCGCCATCGCCATCGAGCATCTGATGGACGAATTGACCGACCGCTATTCCGATCTGCCCGAGGTGCTGGACTACCTGCTCATGGTGGCCGACGACATCGCCGACAACGCGGGCGATTTCCTCGGCAGTGACGAGGATGGCGAGGAGGGGGGCAAGCGCGAAGGCGGCGCCACCGGACACCGGCGCTACCGGATCAATGTGGTGGTCAACAATTCCGCCACCTGCGGCGCCCCGGTGGTGCATGAGGACCATCCGACCCAGCCCAACCTTATCGGCCGTATCGAGCATTTTGCCCATTACGGCGCCCTGATCACCGATTTCAACCTGATCAAGCCCGGCGGCCTGCATAAGGCCAATGGCGGTTATCTGGTGCTGGACGCCCGCAAGCTGCTGCTGAATCCGTTTGCCTGGGAAGATTTGAAGCGGGCGTTGAAGGCGCGCGAGTTGCGCATCGAAAGCCCCGGCCAAAGCACGGGCCTGATGAGCACGGTGACGCTGGAGCCCGAACCCATCGGGCTGGATATCAAGGTGGTGCTGATCGGCGACCCCGAGCTGTATTACCTGCTGTCCCACCACGACCCGGAATTCGGCGAGTTGTTCAAGGTGGCCGCCGATTTCGATTGGCGCATGGACCGCAATGACGACAACGTCATGGGCGTGGCCCGCTCCATCGCCACCCTGACCCGCAAGGAAGATCTGCGTCCGCTGGACCGGGGCGCCGTGGCCCGCGCGGTGGAGCAATCGGCCCGCGAGGTCGAGGATGCCGACAAGCTGTCCACCCACATGGCCAGCCTCGCCGATCTGGTGCGCGAAGCCAATTACTGGGCCGAACGCGAGGGCGCCAAGGTGATTTCGGCGGTTCACGTGCAGCAGGCGGTGGATGCCTCCACCTATCGCCAGGACCGCGTGCGCGAACATGTGCTGGAGGAAATCAGCCGGGGCATCGTTCATATCGCCACCGACGGCAGCGCCATCGGCCAGATCAACGGCTTGGCCGTGCTGGAACTGGGCCAATTCGCTTTTGGCCGCCCGTCCCGCATCAGTGCGCGGGTGTCCTTGGGCAAGGGCGACGTGGTGGATATCGAACGCGAGGTGGATTTGGGCGGGCCGCTGCATGGCAAGGGCGTGCTGATCCTGACCTCGTTCCTGTCGGGCCGCTTCGGCACCCAGATGCCGCTGTCCCTGGAAGCCAGTCTGGTGTTCGAGCAATCCTATGGCGGCGTGGATGGCGATTCCGCATCCTCCACCGAACTGTATGCCTTGCTGTCGGCCTTGGCCGAAGTGCCCATCCGCCAAGGCTTCGCCGTCACCGGCTCGGTGGATCAGAATGGCCGGGTCCAGGCCATCGGCGGCGTGAATGAAAAGATCGAGGGCTTCTTCGATCTGTGCGCCGCGCGCGGCCTGACCGGCAGCCAAGGCGTGCTGATCCCGGCCACCAACATGCCCCATCTGATGTTGCGCCGCGACGTGGTGGAGGCCTGCCGCCAAGGCCGCTTCGCCATCTATCCCATCGAGACCATCGACCAGGGCATTGCCTTGCTGACCGACGTTCCGGCGGGGGAAATGGATGAACGGGGCGACTATCCGGCGGGCACCATCAACCGCAAAGTCCAGGCTCGTCTGGCGGCTTTTGCCCGGCGCTTCGACGATGCGGTGGGCGGTGCGCAGGGGCGGAATGGGCGCAACGGGCGTTAAGGCCATGGTGAAGTGACCCGCTCGACTGTATCCCGGTTGCAACAGTGTGACTCGGAAGATTCACCCTATGCGGATTCGCTCTTCCCATATGCGCGGGGAGACCTATATGAATCCCGCTAGATGTTGCTTTTTCGTGAACGGGTCATGCTCAATCGTTTCGCCATTGTGGTTGCCTCCATTCTCGTCGCCGCGCCTGCGGTGGCAGGGGATGTGACGCGTCCGCGCTTGGTGGCCGGCGGCATGGATTTGTCCCAGCCCGAATTGCGCACCGAGCTGTTCGCCATGGGCGCCTTCTCCGCCGGTGCCGCCTCCGACGCCTCGTCTGCTGAGCATGGCCGCATGGCGCTGGGCGGTTATGCCGCCTATGCCTTCCGCGATTTGAACCTGTCGTCGTCATTCAAGGGCGATTCGGTCATGTCCGCTGCTGATTTCAGCGCGGCCTATCTGGGCGGCGTTATGGGCGTGGACGGTGTTGCCGCCATGAAGCTGGGCTATCAATGGGGCAAGCAGCAGGCCTTCAGCGTCAATCCGGCCCAGGCCGGCCTGTCGGCCTTCACCAGCGGCTACGATCCCAGCCGTCCGGTGGGCGATCTGTCGCTGACCCTGTCCTTCACCCATGACGTCACCCCGTCCTTGAGCCTGGGCGGCTTCGCCGCCGCCACCCGCAAGGATGACGAACAGCAGACCGAACCGTCTCTGCGCTTCGGCGCCGGTGTCGGTTACAAGTTCTAAGCCCATGACACCCGACCACTTCCGCACCCTGGCCCGCTACAATCGTTGGGCCAATGGACGGCTGTATGCCGCGTGCGGCGAAGTGGGCCAAACGGAACTGGCCGTGTCGCGGCCCAGCTATTTCGGCTCCATCCTGGCGACGCTGAACCACGGTTTGGTGGGCGACCGGCTGTGGATGGGCCGGTTCCAGGGCGCACCGCGTACCGACATCGTCTCGTTGGGCCAAATCCTGCACCCGGATTTCGAAGGCCTCGCCGCTGAACGCGCCGAATTGGATCATGCGCTGGTGGCCTATTTCGACGATTTGCGCGGCGATCTGAACCGCGTCTTCAGCTATCGCACCATGGAAGGCCAAGCCACCCAATCCCTGCTGGGCTGGGCCATGATGCACATGTTCAACCACGCCACCCACCATCGCGGCCAAGTCCACGACATGCTGTCGTCGACCAACGTGGAGCCGCCGGCGTTGGATTTGATCTACTTCCTGCGGGAAGGGTGAGGGGCGCCTCACGCCTTTTCGCGCCATTGCTCGGTCGGCGGCTTCGCTTTGTGTTACAGCCACTTTCTGGGGGGGCTGTCGTTCAGTCGGCACGTTAGGCGATACGCCGCCCTGCCGCCCTGGTCATTCCAGGCATCCGTCCTGTCGAGTGGTTCCCATCGGGATTGGCTTTCGTCGCGTGCCATCACGCGTGGCGAGACTTCAACGAACGGGGCCGTTTGCACTTCGATGGCGTCAATCCACCAGTCGTAAATCAATGCCGGGGCGCCCTGCTGTTGCGCAAAATGCCCGAAGTAGAAATAAGGATCGACGCCCAAGCCGGTCTGTCCTTGCACCCATTCGCCCTCGTTAAGGTGGCCGGGTGACGCGTGGTTGCAATAGACCCGGATGCCCATATCAAGGCACTGCCATTCGGGCGTCGCATGAATCACCCGGCCCGTGATTTGGTACAAATCGTTTTCAACGGGCTGTGCCGCAGGGCGATGGTCATCAGGTGGTTGGCACGGCGTCAGGAAGGCTGCCCCGAATTCGACGGCGAACGCGGCCAACTGGCCTCGCTGGAAGTCCGGGTAGTTGCCGTCCTGAATGATCCAGGACGAGAGCTCAATGAGGAAAGTGTTGGTCATCTGGCCCCTCCAGCCTTTCTAAATGCGGTGCCATGTTACAAAAAACCCCGCCGGTTCGCACCGGCGGGGTTTCGTGTTTTTGAAGAACGCTTACGCGCCCATACGCTTCTGCAGGTTCTCGTCCAGCTTGTCCAGGAAGCCCGAGGTGGTCAGCCAAGCCTGCTTGGGGCCGATCAGGATAGCCAGATCCTTGGTCATGAAGCCGGCTTCCACGGTCTCGACCACCTTGTCATCGGGGCTCATGAGCACCGAGGTCATCAGGCCCAGCGAGCCGAACGGCATCATCCGCCAACTTCCCGCCGATCACGCTAAGGCCCTCCTCGGCGGCGATCCGCCGGCCAAGCGTCCGTTCGGCGTGCGCGTGGCCGACCTTCCCGACGACGACGGCGTGCCGTTGTTCAGGGAGCTGGCATTGGCGGCGTTTGCCCCGGCCCCTCAGCCTGGACCAGTCCCCGGCCCCATCGATACGGGCGGAGAGGAGCCCGGCCCCGGCCCCAAGCCCCAGCCGAAACCGGCCCCGAACCCCGCGCCCATCCCCATACCGGAACCGCGCCCCACGCCGATCCCGGTTCCCGAGCCGCGTCCGAACCCGGGTCCCGGACCGGAACCGGAGCCCAATCCGGAACCGCAGCCGGAGCCGCCGAAGGAGGATAAGTGCAAGGAATTACGGGCAACGCTGGAACGCGCTCGTGCCAACCTTCGGAACCTGGAGAATGGCTGGACGGACTCCATTGCCACCTATGATCGGGCGGTGGCCAAGGAAACCGCAGCCTGGGACGGATTTGTCTCGTCAGTCACCCAGGCAGCGGCAGGCGCGGGATCTAATTGTGCTCAGGGTTTGCTGCAGCCCGGTAGCGGTGATTTACGGGCTCAAATCGCGCGACGGGCACTTGCCTGTCTAAAAAAGGTGCTCAGCGATCCGTCGCTTGTTAACGACCTAAGTTCTGCTTTCGAAGCCTTTCGCCAATGGCGGGACACCGAAACGCAAACTCAAAACGCAAAATCTGAAATGGAAAAAAGGCTTGCTGCATTAGACGGTCAAAAGGCCATCGTGGCGAAATTGGAGGAGGAAATGGCCAGGGGAGGTTGTGTCTAGTTTGCAATACACCTTTGACTATTGTCTGGAGGCGGGGTTGCGAGATTAGGTAGCAATTTGGCCTGGATTTCAGCTTCCTTAATTGCATAGGCGGAGAGGTTGCGTTTGGCCTCTTCAACTTCCTCTTTCACTTGTCCGCCAAGCCGCTGGGCTCGCATTAACCATGCGAGCCCCTCCCATTCTTCACGGGCTCGGATGTCGCCGCGCATGATCCTGCGTCCGATCTCTGCATTGGCCGCCGGATGACTTTTAATGGCCGCGTAGTGCAGGTAGAGAAAACCATGGAAGAGTGATGTAAATATTTCACGCCCCTCCAGATGCATCATGCTGAGTAGATAGGCGGTGTCGGCATCTGGAAGTATATCAAACGACTCCAACAAGTAACGGCAGGCAAATACAGCATTAGGAGCCGGTGCATTAAGAAGTTCGTCAGCAACGGCCCGTCCCATTCCCGGGACGGTGACGAATTCCTTGACCCAGTCCAGTTCATCCACCAGCTCCGGCGGGAATGGGCCATCGGCCAATCCGTCAAGTTCATCGGCGGCTGGTTTTCCGCCGACGATCCCGAAGGCGATGGCACCCTGTCGAAAAAGATGGATTGCGGCGGCCCTGTCCTGTGGCGCGCCCTCGCCATGCCAAAGCATGAGCGCCAAATTGAGCATGGACCCGGCATCGCCTCGGGCCGCTCCGTTGCGGTAAATGGCCGCGACCTTGGCGAGGTTCTTGGGCAATCCGCACGTGCCCTCCCGGTAGAAGCCGGCAATGAAGATGATCAGGCCGGTGTCGCCCGGCCTCTCGGCCAAAGCCCGGTCGAAAATGGCTTGGGCCGCCTCGACGTCGCCCCGGTCCAGCGCAACCATGCCGGTGGAAAGAGCGCCGCTTTGTGCTGCCGTTTTCTGCCGGACTTGTTCATTGGCAAACCGGCACGTACCGGTGCCATCCCCCGCATGCCCGGCCAAGGGAAGCAGTGTTGCGAGGCAGAAAACCGTGGCAATCAGGCGCGTCCTCATCTGCGAAATCCCTTTCGGCGGCGTTCAGGCCCATTGTAAGCTCGCACATCCCCAAACAAAAACCCCGTCGGTTCGCACCGGCGGGGTTTCGTGTTTCCCGAAGAACGCTGTGAACGCTTATGCGCCCATACGCTTCTGCAGGTTCTCGTCCAGCTTGTCCAGGAAGCCAGAAGTGGTCAGCCAAGCCTGCTTGGGGCCGATCAGGATGGCGAGATCCTTGGTCATGAAGCCGGCTTCCACGGTCTCGACGCACACTTCTTCCAGGGCGGTGGCGAATTCGGCCACGTCCGGGGTGTTGTCGAACTGGGCGCGGTAGTACAGGCCACGGGTCCAGGCGAAGATCGACGCGATGGGGTTGGTCGAGGTCTCCTTGCCCTTCTGGTGCTCACGGTAGTGACGGGTCACGGTGCCGTGGGCGGCCTCGGCCTCGACCACCTTGCCATCGGGGCTCATGAGCACCGAGGTCATCAG
>JACMKT010000125.1 GCA_014380005.1 Rhodospirillales bacterium | reverse complement strand
TGGAGCCAAACGGGATCGAACCGTTGACCTCTACAATGCCATTGTAGCGCTCTCCCAGCTGAGCTATGGCCCCGAAACTTTCTTCAACGTCGGCTCTGGTTGCCTGCGTCGGTGGAGGCGGAACATATGGATTTCAGAACCTGGGGTCAAGAGGAAAATTTCATCCCCATGACAGATTTAAAATCCACCGGGGACGATTAGACCTCGTCGCCCATTTCCTCGTCCATGTGCTCCATCACTTCGGCCATGTCGTCATCGTCCTCGCCCAGATCAGAGGCGTCTTCGATCAGGCCGCTCTCGTCCTCGTCCGCAGTCTCTTCCGCGCCTTCGATGACGTCTTCGTCATCCAGGGCGACCAGATCGTCGGCGACGACGGCAACTGCTTCCTTGGCCTTCAAGGCAGCGGCGGCAGCCTTGGACTCAGACGGCACGGAACCGCCGCGGCGGACCTTGAACGGCAGTTCTGGCTCAACCGTCCCGCCGCATTTGGGGCAGGTGATGGGCGAGCGGTGCATGTCGTAGAAACGGCAGGTGCAGCTGGTGCACGTACGCTTCTGACCCCATTCCGGCTTGGCCAAGTCAAACTCCTTCTTGCACTTTGGCATCCAGGCCCCCGCCAGAGGGGCAGGGCTGGTGGGGGGCATTTGCCATGTTCCCCCCTGTGTGTCAAAACGAAAAAAATCCGCGCCCTGCTGCGGAGCCCTTTGGACTAGCCAAGTCTATTACCAGCGGCGGGGTTATGGTAGATCAGGCGCCCGGCACGGGTACAGAGCCAAAAGTTTGTTTCGCGCCAAAGCTTCGTTTTGCGCCAGAGCTTCGTTTTGCGGGAGAGATCATGACCAAGCCGCTGATTTCCAGCCGAGCCAAGGGGCTCACCGGTTCCGCGCGGGTGCCGGGCGATAAGTCCATCTCGCACCGGGCGTTGATGTTCGGCGCGCTGGCGGTGGGCGAAAGCCGGGTCGAGGGCCTGCTGGAGGGCGATGACGTGCTGCGCACCGCATCCGCCATGCGCGCCCTGGGCGCCGAGGTCGAGCGGCTGGAAGACGGCACCTGGCGCCTGTTCGGGCGCGGCGTGGGCGGTTTGATGGAGCCCGCCGACGTGCTGGATCTGGGCAATGCCGGCACCGGCGCGCGACTGCTCATGGGTTTGGTCTCCACCCACCCATTCACCACCATCTTCACCGGCGATGCGTCCTTGCGTTCGCGCCCCATGAAGCGGGTGACCGAGCCGTTGACCCGCATGGGTGCCCGCTTCTTCACCCGTGACGGTGGCCGCCTGCCCGGCGCCGTGGTGGGGACGGGCAGCCCGGTGCCTATCACTTATGAGCTGCCGGTGGCCTCGGCCCAGGTCAAGTCCGCCATCCTGCTGGCCGGCCTGAACACCCCCGGCGCCACCACGGTGATCGAGAAGGAAGCGACGCGGGACCACACCGAGCTCATGCTGCGCAATTTCGGCGCCAGCGTGGAAGTCGAGCATCTGGACGATGGCCGCCGCGCCATCACCGTCACCGGTTTCCCCGAATTGACCGGCCGCCATGTGGTGGTGCCGTCCGATCCCAGCTCCGCCGCCTTCCCGGTGGTGGCGGCGGTGATCGTGCCCGGCTCCAACGTGGTGTTGCCCGGCATCGGCATGAATCCCCTGCGCATCGGCCTGTTCCAGACCCTGCGCGAGATGGGCGCTGACATCCATTTCGACAATCCGCGGGAAGAGGGTGGCGAGCCCGTGGCCGACCTCATCATCAAGCATTCCCTGCTGCGCGGCGTCGACGTGCCGGCGGCCCGCGCCCCGTCCATGATCGATGAATATCCGGTGCTGGCGGTGGCGGCGTCCTTCGCCATGGGCACCACCCGCATGTTCGGCCTGTCCGAGTTGCGGGTGAAGGAAAGCGACCGCTTCGCCGCCGTCATGCGCGGCCTGATCGCCTGCGGCGTCAAGGTCGAGGAAGACGGCGACACCATGATCGTTCACGGCAACGGCAACCCGCCCCCCGGCGGTGCCAGCATCGCCGTCAATCTGGACCACCGCATCGCCATGTCCTTCCTGGTCATGGGCATGGCCTCGCAAGCGCCGGTGACGGTGGACGATGCCGAAGCCATGGAAACCAGCTTCCCCGGCTTTGCCGGGTTGATGAATGGGCTGGGTGCGAAGATCACGGACGTTTAAATTTTTGATGACACGGATGGACACGGATAAACACGGATAAGTAAGCTTTTTTTCATCCGTGTTTATCCGTGTCCATCCGTGTCAGAACTCTTTCTGTTGGGTTTTCCAATGACCACCATCATCGCCATCGATGGCCCCGCCGCTGCCGGCAAGGGCACCCTGGCCCGGCGCCTTGCCGCCGAGTTGGGCTATGACTATCTGGACACCGGCCTGATCTACCGCGCCGTGGGTATGAACTTGGTTCGTGCCGGCCTTGATCCCGCCGACGTGGCCAAGGCCGAAGCCGCCGCTTTGGCGCTTCAGCCCGCCGATCTGGCCGCCGATGATTTGCGCAATGACGAGGCCGCGCAGGCGGCGTCCAAGGTGGCGGTGATCCCCGGCGTGCGGGCCGCGCTGCTGGAATTCCAGCGCCTGTTTGCCGCTCAACCGCCCGGCGGGCGCGGTGCCGTGCTGGATGGCCGCGACATCGGCACGGTGGTCTGCCCCCAGGCGCCCATCAAGCTGTTCGTCACCGCCTCCCTGGAAAAAAGGGCTGAGCGCCGGCTGAAAGAGTTGCTTGATCGCGGCCTGGAAGCTATACCAAGCACCGTCCTCGCGGATATGCGGGAGCGTGACGAGCGCGATACCAAGCGCGCCGTCGCCCCCCTGATCCCCGCGGATGACGCCTTCGTGTTGGATACGTCTGACCTTGATGCCGATCAGGCTTTCGCCGCGGCGGTCGAGTTCATCCGGTCCAGGACCTGAAACAAGGCGAGACTTGAGTGGGAATTGGCCCCGGCCGGCTTCGGCCCGGGGCTGGTTTTCGTTTTGCATATTCAAAAGACCGCCGGAACCAACCGGCAGGCCGGATAAAAAATGCTGAAAGGATTTGTAACCCCATGACTATGGAAGATTTCGCCGCTCTGCTCGATGAGACCATCGGCGGTGGCAACCCCTTCGAAGGCGCTGTGATCAGCGGCCTCGTTGTTCGTATCGAGAATGATTTCGCCGTC
>JACMKT010000124.1 GCA_014380005.1 Rhodospirillales bacterium | reverse complement strand
CCGAAATAAATTGCTTTCCGGACTCGCCGGACTCAAACTCTCGCGGTTGAATATCCACTGACCGTTGAGATTTGCCATGGACGTCCAGAAGCTTGCCAAGGTGCTGGCGCTGGCCGCCTCGGACAATGAGACCGAGGCGGTGCATGCCTTGCGCATGGCGCGCCGGATGCTCGACGCCCATGGATTGGATTTCGTGGAACTGTCGCGCCGGGTGGCCGAGGGCTCGCCCACTTTGGGTAATGAAGCGCTGGAAGACGCCGTCTTCGATCTGCGCAACGAAGTCCGTCATTTGCGCTGCGAGAACGAACGGCTCAAGCAGGGCCGTGCTCCGGTGGCCGTGGCTGAACCCGCCAGCTTCCAGGAAGCCGCCCGCGATGCCGCCGCCGCCATCCGCCTGCGCGCCGAACTGGCCGCGCTGACCGATGCGCTGGAGCTTGAACGGGCGGAAACTCTGCGGCTGAAGATGGTGGAGGCGGCGTTGCAGGACGCGCTCGCCACCGCCAACAAGCTGGCCGCCCGCGTGACGGAAGTGGAAGCCCGCCGCCTGCGGGTCGAGGCGGAAAACCGCCGCATGCTGCACGCCAGCCACGCGCTGAATGTGGAGCTGGCGGAAATGCGGGCGACGACACCTCCACATGATGATGGCAGGAAGCGGGCGGCCCCGCGCGCCAAGGCAAAGCCGGGTGCCAATCAATACGCGCTGCTCTGATTGCGCGGGTTTACTGAGCCCGCTCCGGTCCCTTCACCGTCATGCCCGGACTTGCTCCCCGGCTGTCAGGTTTAAATTTTGACGGGCATGGTGTGACAGCAAGGGAGCGGCTGCCACCTTGAAATTGGACACGAATAAACACGAATGAAAACGAATGGGTCAGAGCAGGCGGCCCCGGCTGTGCGCCTAGAATTCGTTCTTATTCGTGTTCATTCGTATTCATTCGTGTTCCATCTTCCTATGTGTGGCGCCGAACAGGTCTTTCCTTCAGGCACTTACCCTCTGACAAGCGCTTTTAGATGAACCACGGAGGCACGGAGATGTCTATCAAACGGAACCCGATTCGGGCTCCGTCTGGCGAGGTATCTCCGTGCCTCCGTGTCTCCGTGGTTCAATTATTCATGTTCAATGTGACGGTTGGAACCGCAAAGGCACGGTGCCCCTGGCTTTCCAGGCGAAGCTGAAAATCAAACCGGACAGTCGTGGACGTGTTCCGGGCATCCACGCGTCATCGCCTAACGCGATGTTTAAAATAGTTTTTTTGCGGCGCCACGTGGATGGCCGGGTCAAGCCCGGCCATGACGGTAAGGGGGTGCGAAAGTGCCTATGGTGACTGGTTGATGGTCACCCGCACCGTTTTCTTGGTGTCCTTTGTGCCTTTGTGGTGAAAAACCTCAAGCCCCCCGTAAGGCTGGACTTCCAAGGGTTTACCCCCATATAACCGCTTCATGACCAATGCTGGCGGACACGACTTTGTGAAGATGCATGGGTTGGGGAACGACTTCGTCGTCCTCGACATCCGTGCCAGTGGGCTTGCCCTGACTGAAGGGCAAGTGCGGGCCATTGCCGATCGCCGTCGCGGCATCGGCTGCGACCAGTTGATCGTGGTGGAAAAGCCGCGCAATCAGGTCTCGGACGCGTGGATGACCATCTACAATCCCGACGGCTCGCAATCGGGCGCCTGCGGCAATGCCACAAGGTGCGTCGCGTGGCTGCTGATGAACGAAGCCAAGTCCGACAAGGTGGTGATCGAAACCCGCGCCGGCCTGCTGGATGGCGAACGGCGCGGCGACGGTCTGGTGGCGGTGGATATGGGGCCGGCGCGCTTGGATTGGCGCGACATCCCTTTGGCCGAGGCGGTGGATACCCTGCATATGGGCATCGCCAGCGGTCCGCTGCACGACCCGGTGGGCGTCAACATGGGCAACCCCCATGCGGTGTTTTTCGTGGACGACGTGGCCAAGATCGATCTGGCGGCGTTGGGTCCGGGGCTGGAAAACCACGCCCTGTTCCCCGAGCGCGCCAATATCGAGATCGCCCAGGTGGTTGGCCCGCAAACCATCCGCATGCGGGTGTGGGAGCGCTCCGCCGGCATCACCCAGGCCTGCGGCTCGGGCGCCTGCGCCACCTTGGTGGCGGCGGCGCGCCGTGGCCTGACCGGGCGCAAGGCCGATGTGGTGCTGGACGGCGGCACGCTGACCATCGAATGGCTGCCCGATGACCATGTGCTGATGACCGGGCCGGTGGCGCTGGTGGCTGCGGGGCGGATCGACGCGAGCTTGCTGGCATGACCACCGACAAGGCCACGGTGGTCACCTTCGGCTGCCGGTTGAATGCTTACGAATCCGAAGTGATGCGCGAGCACGCCCGCGCCAGCGAAAGCGGCGTCGAGACAATTATCGTCAACACCTGCGCCGTCACCGCCGAGGCCGAGCGTCAGGCCCGCCAATCCATCCGCAAGCTGCGCCGCGAGAACCCCAACGCCCGCATCGTGGTGACCGGCTGTGCCGCCCAGGTGGACCCGGCCAAATTCGCCGCCATGCCCGAGGTGGATCAGGTTCTGGGCAATACGGAAAAGATGCAGCCCGGCATCTTCGTCGAGCCGCCTTTGGGGCGCATCGTCGTCGCCGACATCATGGTGGTGCGCGAAACCGCCCAGCATCTGGTCTCGGGCTTCGAGGGCCGCGCCCGCGCCTTCGTCGAGGTTCAAACCGGCTGCGACCACCGCTGCACCTTCTGCATCATCCCGTTCGGACGGGGCAACAACCGCTCGGTGCCCATGGGCCGCATTGTCGAGCAGGTCCGTTCCCTGGTCGCCCAAGGCTTCGCCGAAGTGGTCTTTACCGGCGTGGACATCACCGCCTATGGCGGCGATTTGCCCGGCACTCCCACTCTGGGCCAGATGGCCCGCCGCCTGTTGGCGCAAGTGCCCGAATTGCCGCGCCTGCGCCTGTCCTCCCTGGACCCGGTGGAAGTGGATGACGATCTGCTGCGGCTGGTGGCGGAAGAGCCCCGGCTGATGCCCCATTTCCATCTGTCGGTGCAGGCCGGCGACGATATGGTGCTCAAGCGCATGAAGCGCCGCCATCTGCGCCATGACGTCATCACCCTGGCCCAGCGCCTGCGCGATCTGCGCGGCGACGTGGCCTTGGGCGCCGACATCATCGCCGGCTTCCCCACCGAGGACGAGGCCATGTTCCAGCGCTCCATGGATTTGGTGGACGAAGCTGGGCTGACCCATCTGCACGTCTTCCCGTTCTCGGCCCGCCCGGGAACCCCGGCGGCGCGCATGCCCAAAGTGCCCGGCGACATGGTCAAGGAACGCGCCGCGCGCTTGCGCGTACGAGGCGAGGCCGCCATGGCCGCCTTCCTGGCCGACCGCGTGGGCCGCGAGGTCTCGGTGCTGGTGGAATCCGAAGGCGAGGGGTTCTGCGAACATTACCTGCCTGTCCGCCTGTCCGTTCCGGCCCCGGTGGGCTCGGTGGTGCGGGCGCGGGTCACCGGATTGGATGGCGGCAAGCTGGTGGCCGAGGCGGTTTAACCGATAATAATCAACGGCATCAAAGCCGGGGGAATGACATGAGCAAGACGGGTTTCTTCGGGCGGCTGTTGGGGCGTAAGGGCGAGGAATCGGAAACTCCCGCCGAGGCCGAAATGCTTGCGCCCGAACCCGTAGCGGAGCCGGAACCGGAAGGCTGGTTCACCCGGCTGAAATCCGGCCTTGCCAAATCGTCGTCCAAGCTGACCCAGGGCATCGGCGATCTGTTCACCAAGCGCAAGCTGGATGACGAGGCGCTGGAGGAACTGCAAGACCTGCTGATCACCGCCGATCTGGGCGTCGCCACCGCCGCCCGCGTTACCAAGCGCCTCGCCAAATCGCGCTTCGGTCAGGACGTGGATGCCGCCGAAATCCGCCAGACCCTGGCCGAGGAAATCACCGAAATCCTGGCACCGGTGGCGCAGCCCTTGGTGCCGGACTTCTCGCGCAAGCCCCATGTGATTCTGGTGGTGGGCGTCAACGGTTCGGGCAAGACCACCACCATCGGCAAGATGGCCAAGCATTTCCGCGACCAGGGCAAGGCCGTCACCCTGGCCGCCGGCGACACCTTCCGCGCCGCCGCCGTGGAACAGCTGAAAGTGTGGGGCGAGCGCGCCGATTGCCCGGTGATCTCCCGCGATACCGGCGCCGATGCGGCGGGTTTGGTGTTCGACGCCATGGCCGAAGCCAGCGCGCGCGGCGACGATCTGTTGTTCATCGACACCGCCGGGCGCTTGCAGAACAAATCCGATTTGATGGCCGAACTGGAAAAGGTCGTCCGCGTCATCAAGAAGCAGGACCCCACCGCCCCTCACGACGTGCTGCTGGTGCTGGACGCCACCGTGGGTCAGAACGCCCATTCCCAGGTGGACATCTTCCGCGACATGGTGGGCGTTACCGGTCTGGTCCTGACCAAGCTGGACGGCACGGCGCGGGGCGGCGTGCTGGTGGCCCTGGCCGAACGGTTCAAGCTGCCGGTCCATGCCATCGGCGTGGGCGAAAAGGTTACCGATCTGCGCCCGTTCGAAGCGGAAGCCTTTGCCCGCTCGTTGGTGGGGTTGGACTAACGGGCTTTCGGTCGGCTAAGGTTTGGTCATGCGAAGCGTCGACGACATCATCAGCCAGTTGCGGGCGCTGGAGCCGGAGCTCAAGCGCCGTTACCCCATCTGTGCCCTGGGCGTGTTCGGCTCGTATGTGCGCGGCGAGCAGCGCGAGGATAGCGATCTGGACGTGCTGGTGGAAATCGGCGAGGGCATGACCCTGCCGGCCTATGTGGGCTTGCAGATGGAACTCAGCGATGCGCTGGGTCTGAAGGTGGACCTTGCCGACAAGGCCGCGCTCAGGCGCCGTATCGGTGAACGCATCCTGGCCGAAGTGCGGTTCATCACGGATTAGTGAGGAGCCGTGTCATTTCGAACGAGACGCAGGCGAGGAGAAATCTCGCATCCACACTGACGGTCTCTCCGCTGAGGCAAGATTTCTCCTCAGCTTCGCTTCGTTCGAAATGACAAAGAGTTGGCCCGCTTGCGCAAGGTCATTGCCGCCAACGGCTAGGGCCATATTGCATGCGTTACCCCCTCCCCATCGGCCTATACGCCTCGTCATGGGTAGGGGCGTGGTGACCCTGGACGCACCGCCTACCCTGGGGATACCACCCAAGGGGGTGGGTGAAATCCCCTCCCGGGTAGGTCATTTGGTAATGAGTCCAAGGGCTTAACCTGGAAGGCAGGCTTGTTGGGCCGCAAACCAAGGTAATACCGTTAATATCAGGCGATGCTAATGTTCGTTTAGCATACGCCAATCCCCTTGCCCTCAACGTCGAATCGCGTTACCAAAGCCCCCCATGGCCTATGCTGAGACGTGTCTCAGCCCACCCGTTTGACCAGACACCTTTCGAGGGAACCTAACCAATGGCACGCAAGAAGATCGCTCTCGTTGGCTCCGGCAACATCGGCGGCACGCTCGCGCATTTGATCGGCTT
>JACMKT010000123.1 GCA_014380005.1 Rhodospirillales bacterium | reverse complement strand
GTCCTGTGCGGCGGCCTGACCAAGCTGATCCAGTACGGCTTCGAGACCCTGGTCGAAGCGGGCTACGCCCCCGAGATGGCCTATTTCGAGTGCCTGCACGAAGTGAAGCTGATCGTGGATTTGATCTACGAAGGCGGCATCGCCAACATGCGCTACTCCATCTCGAACACCGCCGAATACGGCGACTACGTGACCGGCCCGCGCATCATCACCCAAGAGACCAAGGCCGAGATGAAGCGCGTTCTGGAAGACATCCAGTCCGGCCGCTTCGTCCGCGATTGGATGCTGGAATGCAAGGCCGGCCAGCCGTCCTTCAAGGCCACCCGCCGCATCCAGTCCGAGCATGGCATCGAGCAGGTGGGCGAGCGCCTGCGCGGCATGATGCCGTGGATCGGCAAGAACAAGCTGGTGGACAAGGCCCGCAACTAGGCCTGTCGCTGGTGCAAGACGAAGCCCCGGAGGGAAACCTCCGGGGCTTTTTCTATTCGGGCTATCGCCCGAACCCATCTGGAGCGATGCTCCAGACCTCCTTTGATTTTGGAATAAAGAAAAAGAGGTTCGGAGGTTTCCTCCGAGCAGGGTCGGGGCGGCAGCCCCGCAAGGGGCATCACGTCGGGCCGTTACTATCACAAAAACCCCAGCCGTCACCGGAGCGCAGCAGCGGTGCGAAAATGGTGTGGGTGACGTTGTCCACGCCCTCGGGATTACCGTTCCTCTGCGCTTGGCGGGCGAAGGTGTTGAAGCGGCCCAAGGCGAAGGCTTCGTCCAGCTTGGCCGGCCCCAGACGCGACAGCGCCGGCTCGGCCACGGGCGACGCCGCCATGGACATCAATCGCCCATTTCCCCTGCGTCCGTGACCTCGACGGCTTCGACTTCGCCGCCCACCTGTTCTTCCAACTGGTGTCGCGCGGCGCCATGCTGGTGACCAGCAACCGCTCCGTGGGCGAATGGGGCACGGTATTCGGCGACCCCGTGGTGGCCACTCACCACAGCCACGTCATCACCATCGACAGGGGCCAATTCTTCGTGTCGCCAGGGGATCAGTTCCTGGTGTCGCTTGACAGCTCCAGCGCCAGAACCTGTTCCGCGTCCATCGCAAGCCCCCCGAAAAGCCACCGGGAGGCTATCCGATCATGCCGCCGACTTCAGCCGAATTCCATTTGTGGCGTCGAGGAGGGCAAAAAGCCCGAGCCCACCGCCGGAGGGCGAGTGGGCTCGTTTGGGGGCCGCGAGGGGGAGTACGGCCCCGCTCATGATATCTGGTGACGGCAATGCCGCGATCAACCACCATCGCCACGCGACGAGGGGCTTAGCCCTTTAGACATCCCGCTCGGGGTCGATGTCGTGGGAACGTTTGCCGTATTTATCGGTCAGCGACGCGCCGCTGGCGATTTCCACATGCTCGCGATGATGGATGTCGGCATGCTTCAAGAAGCCTTGCTGCATGTTGAACACGTGCTGCCAGCACTGGAACATCTGCTGGGCCGAATTCGCCCATGCCTGCATCCAGGCTGTCTGCATGGCGGAAAGATTTTTATAGGGATCGGCCATGGCACCCTCCCGGGGTTGGCCGCCCGGCGCACGGCGGCCTTGATCCTGATTTGATGGATCATCCTATCAGAATCCCGGACCACCCGCCACCCAGGCGCGCCGAATTCATCCGGCGCTGCCTCTTTAGAGCGTAATGCCCTAAATGTGCATCACGCTCTAAACTTATTGCGTGGCCCTCGCCGGGCGCGCGCCTCCGCGCGCTTGGCCGCGGCCTCAATGGCCGCTTGTCGCGCCGTGCGTCAGGTTTGACGCTCGGCACTCTAGGGTTCAGGCGGCGGTGGCGGTGGCGCGGTCGGCTTGGATGTTCAGAATCTTGGCGAAACCCGACACGTCGAACACTTCGCGGATATGGGGCTTCATGCCGCACAGCACGAATTTGCGCGGGGCGCGGGTCATCTTGGCGCCCACCAGAACCACGCGCAGGCCGGCGCTGGAGATGTAATCCATCTCGGCAAAGTCAATGATGATGCGGGCGACACCGGTATTGACCACCTGGAGCACCTTGGCCTCGAACGCCTTGGCTGTGGAGCTGTCCACCCGCGCGACCGGCACGACCACCGTGACCTCGCCTAAGGTTTCTACCTTGATCTCCATGGCCTCAATTCTCCTGTGCATCCGCCATGCGGATGGAATTGTCTTAGGGACGCTTCCACAGCGTCACGATGTTGCGGTCGCCGTCACGGCGGTATTCGGTGCGATCCATGAATTCCTTCACCAGGAAGACGCCCAGGCCGCCAATGGGCCGGTCGTCCACGCCGGCATCCAGATCGGGCTCCGGCGCCTCGGTGAAGGGGTCATATTCCTTCGCGTCATCGACGATTTGACATATCAGCGTGCCGTCCTCAAGCGAGAAGCGCACATGAATTTCATGGCGGTGATCATCGTCATACCCGTACGAGACGATGTTGGTGATCAATTCGTCCAAACATAGGTTGAGGTTGAACGAAATCCTTTCCGGCATTCCATTCTTCTCGACGAAGTCATCCACCAGCATGGCAAGGCGGGTCAACTCGTCCAGATCATTGCCGATCGTGACCTCAAGGCGCGTATGGGGCAAAGCGGCGGCTTCCGGGATGACGGGCGGCGGAACTGGTGCTGATGCCGGTGCTGCGGGCGCAGGCCGAGCCTTGACGGCACCGATCTTGATGGTCAGCGGCTTGGGCACGGCCAGCGCTGCGGCAGGCGGCGGCGAAGGAGGGGGCGGCGGCGGTTCGGGCGCTTGCTCGGGCTTGAAGCCGGTCAGGGTCAGGCGGCGCTGCGGCTCCATCTGGCTGTCGCCCTCGGCGGAGTGCTGGTCGAAGCGCAGGGTCAGCATGGTGATGTCGTCGAATTGGGGCGCGTCGCCGACAAAGGCTTCCACCGCAATCTGCACCCGCGCGATCACCGCTTCCGGTTCCAACCCGCCCAGACGGCCCAATTCGGCAATCAGCCGGGGCTCGTCATACAGGGCATCCGAGGTGTCCTGGGCTTCGGTCACGCCGTCGGTGTACAGCAGCACGGTGTCGCCCGGCGACAGATGGAAGGTGCCGGTCTCGTATTCCAAATCTTCCATGACGCCCAGGGCCACGCCCGACACATCGCGGATGGCGTCGATGGTGCCGTCCGTGCGCAGGATCAGCGACGGCGGATGGCCGGCATTGCAGAAGGCGACCTCGCCCGTGCGGGTGTCCAGCACGGCATAGAAGCAGGTGGCGAACAGGGTCTGCGGGTTGTCCACGGCCAGCATGGTGTTGACGAAGGCCAGACACTCGCCCGGGCTGCTGGACAACGGCGCCACCGCTTTGATCAGCGAGCGGGTGATGGCGATAAACATGGCCGCCGGCACGCCCTTGCCCGAGGCGTCGCCGATGACGAAGCCCAGATGGGTGCTGTCGATCAGGAAGAAATCGTAGAAATCGCCGCCCACTTCCTTGGCCGGCACCATGGCGGCATGGATCTGGAATTCGTTGCGGTCGGGGAAAGGCGGGAACACCTGGGGCAGCGAGGACAATTGCAGCTCGCGGGCAAAGTCCAGTTCCTGACGCAGCACCGCCAATTGGTCGCGGGTGCGCAAGGCCTCGCGCAGCACTTCCACGTCGCGGGTGCGCACGGCGATCAGGCTTTGCAGGCTTTCATGCTGCTCGCGGATGCGGTCGGACATGGTGTGGAAGGCCACGCCCAGCACGTCCAGTTCGCCCTTGTCCGAGCCGGCCTCGTGGTCGCCCGATTGCTTGCGGCTGGCCAATTCCTCGATCTGCTTGAGGTCGGCTTCCACGGCGGCGCGGGCGTCTTCCGCCAGGGTCTCGCTCAGGCCCTGCATCTGCATGCGGATGAACAATTCCTGGCGGCGGCGCTGGCGTTCGCGGCGTTGCTGCAGCAGGTCCAGCTTGATGGTGTTCTCGCGGAACACGCCTACCGTGCCGGCGATGCGGCCGATCTCGTCCTGCTCGTTCTTGACCTCCAGCGTCACCGAGGTGTCGCCGCGCGACAGCGCGTTCAACACGGCGATGGCTTCGTCCAGCGGATGGAACGAGCGCCGCAGATAGACGGTGAACAGACCCAGCACCAGCCCGAGGAAGCCGATCACCGCGCCGATGGCAACCTTGCGGATCAGATTCTGGCGGCTTTGGGTCGCGGTGAAGTCGCGCACGGTGACCAGGGCGCCGATGACGCGGCCCACGCCGTCATGCAGGGGCAGCACCACCACCGAATAGAAGCGCCCCCCCACCTCGCGCATTTCCATGCGGCTTTTGCGCACGGGAATTTTGCCGTCGAACACCTGCCACAGGGCGTCGTCCGTGCCCAGGGCCATGTGACCGGAATGATCCAGCAGGAAGATGTCGGAGCCGGTGGAGGTTTTGAACTCGTTCAGCGGCGGGGTCAGATCGGCGGCCAGCACGGCCACGCCGACCACATCCTTTTCACCCTCCAACGGGAAGGCCAAGGTGGCGGTGAAGGTGTGGTTGCTGTCCTGGTGGATGCCGCGCACCGGGCGGTTGCCATCGACGATGCTGCGCACGGTGCCGGCGTCGATGGTGGCGGAATCCAGCAGCGAACGCGAGGAATACAGCAGCTCGCCGTCACGAGTCACCACCTCGAAGCGGGCGATGGAATGGCGCGCGTTCAAGCTTTCGGCGAAGGGACCGGCGGCCACCAGCACCTGGGTGGGGTCCTTGCGGTCCACCGCATTCGCCAGATTGGCGGCGGCGGCGATGGCGCGGGCGTCGGTCTCCAGCCGCTGCACGGTGTTTTCCACCAGCTTCTGCCAGAAGATTTCCTGCCCGTTGAGGGTGGCCTGGGAATACCGCTCGTCAGCCAGTTCCTCGCTTTTGAGGCCGGCGAACATCAGACCGCCCACCAGCAAACAGTAGGTGACCGAGACGATCAGCGTTACGCGCGTGCGCAGCAGCATGGCGCCCCCACCCCTTCAGCGGCCATTGCGACCATTTTATCCACGGGCACCGATACCCCCGGCGGCAGGAAGCCGTTCAACAATTCCATGTAGTCCTTGGGATCGTAAAGCCGGAACCCGCGTTCCCAGAACCGGCGGAAATCGTCGGCATTGGGCAGCGAGAAATAGGCGCGCTGCGAGCGGTCCTGCACCAACGGCGTGGACGAACGGCCCGCGCGCATGTCTTCCAGCATATGGATGAACAAATCCAGACCCGGCCCGTAGGAGTTGGCCACATGCCACAGCAACGACCGTTGCGGATCCACCGGCAGCCAGCCGATGCCCTGGATGGGGCCGGTGTCGATACCGTCATCCACCCGGTGCAGGGTGCAGCCGATGCGGTCGCCGCCTTCCACCAGGCAGCGGAACGGCGCGAACAGTCCGGCATAATGGGGCAAAGCGCCGGGATGGACGTTCCAAGTGCCCATGGTGGGAATGTCGAAGATATTGCGCTTGAAGATCAGCGAGAACCGCACCGACAGGATCAAATCAGGCTGGAACTCGCGCATCAGCGCTTCCGTTTCCAGGTCGTTGATGGTGGTGATGGTCTTCATGGTCACGCCGTGGCGGGCGGCAAGGCCGTTGAAGGTCGCCATGGGAGAAGCGCCGCCGCCAGCCATGTCCACCAGCGGGAAAATGGTGTCCATGGGCAAATCGCGTTCCAGGAACTTCATCTCGGCCAGTTCCGGCACGGCCTTTTCCACCGGACGGGTCTTGTCCGACAGCAGCACCATGACCTGATCGCCGGCCAATTGGGGCAGCAGCTTGTTCAGCACCAGCGCGCCGGCCAGATCACGCTTGGTGCAAACGATGATGCGTAATTGCTTCGTCATGGCTTGGCGTCCAGGTCGTTGATCTCGGCTAGGCCCAGCAGATTCATGGGTGGATAGAACCCAAGCTGGCGCACCACCGGCATGTTGATGATCAGCGTTAACCGCTTGGGCGGCTCAATGGGGATATCGGCGGGCGCTTTCTTATGCACCAAAATCTGCTCGGCCATATAGGCGGTAAGCTGGCCCACCGTGTAATAGCGGTAGACGCCGCCGAACATGGCCTTGGAATTGACCACCGGGTTCTCGGCGGCGGCGAAGCTGGGCAGCATCTGATCCAGAGCCGCCTGGGTCAGGGTGTCGCGGTTGACGTTCAGGAAGGTGTCGGGCGGGATGTACAGGAAGTCCACCCCGTCCTGTTTCACCTGAGCCACCTTGGCCGGGATGCTGGACACCGACGGCTTGCCCTCGACCACATCCACCGGCACGGCAGTCAGGGTGAAGTTCATCTGGCCGCCCAAAGCGGTCAATTCGTCGATGGCGACCAGGGAGTTCTTTTCCAGCGGATTATAGACCATGCCCAGCCGGGTGATGGGATGGTAGGACTGGATCAGATTGGCCTGGGTTTCCATGGGCACCAGATAGCTGGTGCCGGTGATGTTGCGGCCCGAGGATTTCAGGCTCGGCACCACCTTGGAGCCCACCGGCTGCGACACGATGGCGAACACCGCCGGGATATGGGTGATGTGCTTGGTGGGATCGACCGTATCGAAGGTGCCCAGCATTTCCTGGGTGACCGTGGTGCCCCAGGTGAACACCAGATCCACCCCCAGACTTTTGGCCTCGGCGACGAATTCGGGCAGCTTGCTCTTGTCCTGGGCGGCGTCGCGGACGATCAGTTCCACCGGGATGTTCTGATTGGTGAAATAGTCCTTGAAGCCCTGAGCGCATTCTTCCCAGCCCCGGTACAGGGCCATGTAGATGCGGAACGGCTTGGTCTTCTTCTCAGCCGCCGACGCCGGGCCGGCGCAGGCCGCAGCCGCGCCTAATCCGGCCAAGCCGGCGAGGATGTCGCGCCGCTTCATGCCAAATCCTCCTCGGCTTCGATATGCGGTCCCGAGCCGTAAGCCAGCGATGCCGCCGCGAACACCACCGCCATGACCAGCACCACCGCGCCCAACGCCACCACAGCGCCGTTCAACCCCCACACCGGGATGAAGGCGGCGGCCAGCAACGGCCCCAAGGTGGAGCCCACCCGTTCCATCAGCCGCACGAAGGCCAGCACATTGGTCTGGCCCATATTGCGGCATTCGGTCCAGCACAGGTTGGGGATCATGGCCAATTGCGGCGAGGCCGACAGGCCGTGGGACACGCCCAGGGCAACGATGGCGATCACCAGCGCCAACTGCCCCGGCATGACCATGGGGGCCAGCAGGCCGGCGCCGCCGATCAGCCCGCCCAGCGCCACCAGACCGGCGCGCCAGCCCATGCGGTCGGCCAGCCAGGCCGCCAGGGGCGACACCACCACCATAACCAGCGGATACAACACCATCATGCGGCCCATATCGGCCACGCCCCAATCGCCCTGGCTCAGAATGACCGGCACCAGGAAGAACAGGAAGCCGGTCAGCGCCATCTTGGACGGCATGGCGGCGAACAGCATCAGCACCGAAAAACGCCAGTTGGACAACAGCCGCAAGGTCCCGCGGCGCGGCGCGGCGGCAACAGCGGGTGTCTCGGGACTGGCGAGCATACGCGAGATCAATATGCCGGCCAGCAGGACCAGCACCGCCGAAACGAAGAAGGTGGCGCGGAAGCCCACCCGTTCCGCCAGCACGCCGCCCATGGCGGTGCCGCAGATGCTGGCGGTCAGCACCGCCCCCACGAACACGCCCAGACCTTGAGCCCGGCTGCCGTCCTTGGTGGCGCCGAAGATGTAGCTTTGGCAAGCCATGGTGACCAGGGCGTAGCCCAGACCGGTCAGGCCGCGCCATAGCACCAGATCCGTCACCCCCACCGCCGCCCCGGTCATGACATAGCCCAACAGCGCCGGGATCATGCCCAGCAGGAACACGCGGCGCGCGCCCAGACGCTCGATCAGGCGGCCGCCATAGGGCGAGGCCAAGGCGATGCAGGCCATGAACACCGCCATGGGCAGCGCCATGATCATCTCGGGCGACAGGCTGTAGAAGGATTGGCCGATGTCGCGCACATAGAGCGGCAGGAAGGAACGCGACAATTCCTCGGCGAAGACGAACAGGAACAGCGGCAGGCGGATGTCGGTGGCCCGGCGTTCCAGCAGCACTTCCGGCTTACCGGTGCTGGAGAAGCGGAACAGGAAGTTGATGCGGGCTTCGATCTCGCCCACCTTTTCCACCACGCCCTTATGGAAATGGGCGGCCTTGACCTCATGGATATAGGCCATGAGCTGGCGGTAACGATCATCCACAATGCGGATACTGGCGGCAACGGCGCGCACGAAACGCCCGACCTCGTCGTCCGAGGCGCCGCCGGGCACATGGGACAGATCGCCGCGCCGCGCCCGCTCCACCACGCCGCCCACCAGCTTCAGCGGGCCGGTGACGTTGAAGAACACCACGAACAGCAGGATTTCGAAGGCGATGATCAGCGACACCGCCATGACCACCAGCACGTCGTACAGAATTTCGTGCAGCTTGGTCGCCACGTAATTTTGGTCGAAACCCACATGCACATGGCCGATCAGGCTGCCCTTGGGCGCCACCGGCAAGGCCAGATCCAGGTAATTGTCGATGCTGGATTTGGTGCCCTCGACACTGTCCATATCCAGATCGGCGGCCTGATAATGGGGCTCCAGCACGGCCTTATGGGCGCCGCGCAGGAACAGCACCCGGCCAAGCTTGTCGGTGATGGCCAGATAGCGGATTTCCGGATTGGCCGCCAACACCGGATCGAAGAATTCCTCCACCCCCACCAGCTTGTGCACGGGGATGCCATAGCCCACGGCGCGGTCCACCTGGGCGGCCACGTCGCGGCCGATGGCGGCGGCCTTCTTGTCCATCTCGGGGTTCATGCCCAGCTCGAACTCGCCCATGGCGCGCAACGAGATCAGGGTCATGGGCGTCACCAGCACCAGCACGGCCAGGGTGAACAGGCGGATGAGCAGGGAGCGTGAGCTGTCGAGCTTCATGATGTCCTCACGCCAACCGGTCCAGACGCTCGACTTCGGCGCTGGCGTCGGAAATTTGTTCGACGGCTTCGCGGCTTTTGTCGCAGAACTCGGCAAAGTGCAGCTCGAACTCGTCCGCATCGGGATTGGGCACCGCTTCGCCGCCCACTTCCAGGACCTTGGCCAGAGTGGTTTCCATGGCCCCCAAACGGCGCCCCACCACGCGGAGCAGCACATAGGCGGCCAGAATTCCCACCAGGGCGAAGGCGCCCAGCACCATGAGGAATTCCGCCGCCAGCCGGCTGAGCAGATTGCCCAGCTCGCGTTCCAGATAGGCTTCGGGATAGCGCAGCACGACGGCGCCCTCGACCTTGCCCAGAGTGTTGACCAAAGGCAGGCCGACCACCACGGCATCGTCGTCGATCAACGAGAATTGCTGGCTTGCCCCCGAACCGGCCGATGGCGCGTTCAGTGTCTCCAGCCAACGCGCCGGCACCCGCGTGCCCAGGGCGCCGCGATCGGTATCGAACAGCACCTCGCCATTGGCATCGTAGACGTCGATGCCCTGGATCTGGTCGTCGCGCGCCTTTTCCAGCTCGATGATCTCTTGCACCTGACGCAATTGGCGCAGAGCGAAGCCCAGATTCAGGCTGTCCTCCACCTTCTGCTTGATGGTGAAGACAACGAAGCTGTAGCGCGAACGCACCAGCGACGACAGCACATCTTCGAATTTGTAGTAGCCGAACCCTGCCGTGGTCAGCATGGTGGCAAACAGGATGGCGAACAACGCCATGGAGACCTTGCGGGCAAGCGACATGGCTAGCACCACGCCCGCTGCGCCAGCACGTCACCGCGCCCATTCCATGCCGAGAACGCACTGCGTTTCAAGGTTCGACCCCGCTATTTTTAAGGCACCCCACCCCAATGGGGGTTGCCTCTCACCCAATGTGTTTATAGGACATTTGTGCGCACCGGCCAAGGCGGTCATCAAGTGCCGATGGAAAATAGGCCATTGGTCGTAGCAAATGCTCAGTGGCGCCGCTCCATGCCCATGCAATATTTGTGGATGAAACTGAATTGAATAAGGTCAATACCGTATCCATTGCCGACGCCAACCTTCCCATCGGTGTATTCGATTCCGGTGTGGGCGGGCTGACCGTAGCAGCGGCGCTGAGACGGCGGCTTCCGCACGAGACGTTGCTATACCTGGGCGACATCGCCCGGCTGCCCTATGGCACCAAATCCCCGGCCACGGTGGAGCGCTATGCGCTGAAAGCCGCCGACTTCCTGGTGGCGCGCGGCATCAAGATGCTGGTGGTGGCGTGCAACACCGCCTCGGCCCACGCCCTGGCCGCCCTGACCCGCGCCCATCCCGGCCTGCCCATTCTGGGTGTGGTCGAGGCCGGCGCGGCGGCGGCGGCGCGGCTGTCGCGCAGCGGCACCATCGTGGTCGCCGCCACCGAGGGCACCTGCCGCTCGGACGCCTTCGCCCGCGCCATCCTGGCCCAGCGGCCCGAGGCCAAGGTCAGCCAAATCCCCTGCCCGCTTTTCGTCGCCTTGGCCGAAGAGGGCCTGACCGACGGCCCCATCGCCGAGGACATGGTCCGCCACTATCTGGCCGCCGCCTTCGACGTCCCCGAGCCCCCCGACTGCATGGTGCTGGGCTGCACCCATTTCCCCCTGCTGACCGGCGCGCTACGCCGCGCCCTGGGCCATGGCCCGCTGCTGGTGGATTGCGCCGAGGCGGTGGCCGAACAGGCCGAACATGTGCTGGCCGCCCGCGGTTTGGCGGCGAATGCGGCCAATTCCGGTGGTTTGTCGCTGATCGCCACCGACGCCACCGACCGCTTCGCCCGCATGGCCATCCGCCTGTTCCCCGCCTTGGGCGAGGTGCCGGCGGTGGAACTGGCGAATTTGTAACGCCACGTTCACTTGCCGCCACGGTCCGGTAGCCCTAGGCATGCCCTGCCATTTCAGCCAGGGGGCCTTTTCATGCGCATTGCCATCGTGACCGACGCTTGGCATCCGCAACGCAACGGCGTGGTGCGGGTATTGTCCACCCTGACGGAGGCCCTGCGCGCCAAGGATCATGTGGTGGCGGTCATCGAGCCCGGTCAGTTCCGCACCCTGCCCTGCCCCAGCTACCCGGAAATCCCGCTGGCGCTGTTTCCCAAGACCCGGCTGGCCCGCCTGCTGGAAGAATTCGAACCCGACGCGGTGCACCTTGCCACCGAGGGGCCGCTGGGTTGGGCCGGGCGGGCGTGGTGCCTGCGCAACAAACATCCCTTCACCACCGCATACCACACCAAATTCCCCCATTACGTCCGCGCCCGCACCGGAATGCCGCTGTCATGGCCCTATGCGCTGATGCGGAAATTCCATGGCCCGTCCTCGGCGGTCATGTGCCCGTCGCCTTCGGTCCATACGGAACTGACCCAGTGGGGCTTCACCAATGCGGTGGAATGGTCCCACGGCGTCGATACCGCCGTGTTCCACCCCCAACCCAAGGATTTCGTGGATCTGCCCCGCCCGCTATTCATGTATGTGGGCCGGGTGGCGGTGGAGAAAAACCTGCCCGCTTTCCTGTCCCTGGACCTGCCCGGCACCAAGATGGTGGTGGGCGACGGCCCTGCCCGCGCCGGGCTGATGGCGCGCTTCCACGAAGTGGCATGGCGCATCGCCAATGGCGACACCGAATTGTCGCGCTATTTCGCCGCCGGCGACTGCTTCGTCTTCCCCTCGCTGACCGACACCTTCGGCTTGGTCATGCTGGAAGCCCTGGCCTCGGGCGTCCCGGTCGCCGCCTTCCCGGTCCCCGGCCCGCTGGACGTGATCGGCGATGCCCCGGTGGGCGTGCTGGACCATGACCTGCGCAAAGCCGCCCTGGCGGCCTTACACATCCCGGCGGAACACTGCCGCGATTACGCCTGCGGCTTTGGTTGGGACAGGGTGGCACGCGATTTCCTGGGGTTGTTGCAGCCGTTCGGCCAAGCCGCCCGCGTAGCGGCATAGGACCACAGTCCCCACCGTCTTCCCTCTGAAGAGGCTCGGTTACCCCCGATGCCCGGATTGAGGTCGAGCCATGCTCGCGCCGACAATTCGCGCATCGCCGGCCCACTTTTGCGCGCCGGCTGGCGAGAGCAAGAGGACGTCTTCAGCATGAGGATCGCGATTATCGGAACGCGGGGACCGGCAGGGCCGGCGCGCGACGGCATCGACAAGGCCTTAAGCGAAATCTGCCCTCGCTTGGTC
>JACMKT010000122.1 GCA_014380005.1 Rhodospirillales bacterium | reverse complement strand
GGCGACGTGATGAAGCTGCAGATCAAGGTTTCGGCTGACGGCATCATCGAAGATGCCAAGTTCAAGACCTTCGGCTGCGGTTCGGCCATCGCGTCCAGCTCGCTGGTCACCGAATGGGTGAAGGGCAAGACGCTGGACGAGGCGGCGGCCATCAAGAACACCGACATTGCCCACGAACTGGCGCTTCCGCCGGTCAAGATCCACTGTTCGGTTCTGGCCGAGGATGCTATCAAGGCCGCCATCGCCGACTACAAAAAGAAGGCCGGCACCGATGTTGAAAGCGAAGCGGCAACGGTCTGAGTCTCGCCCGTAAACTAGTAAGGGGAAGTCACGATGAACGCGCCCATCTCGATAACCGACGCCGCCGCCGAGCGGGTCAAGACCATGTTGGCGAAACGCGGCAAGCCCTCGGTGGGCGTGCGCATCGGTGTCCGCACCAAAGGCTGCTCTGGCATGTCCTACACCTTGGAATTCGCCGACGAAAAGTCGCAGTTTGACGAAGTGGTCGAGCAAAATGGCGTCACCGTCCTCATCGACCCCAAGGCCAGCATGTTCGTCTTCGGCACGGAAATGGACTGGGTCGAGGAAAAGATGCAGTCGGGCTTCGTCTTCCGTAATCCCAATGAGAAGGGTCGCTGCGGCTGCGGCGAATCCTTCCATGTGTAGAGCCCCTGCGCTCTAGGACTTGTTTTGTTGAAGGGGGTTGAATGAACGCGTCCGCCGTCGCCACCGTTGTGCCGTGCTGGTCCTGCAAGGGGCCGGTGGCGTCACGCGCGTTGTTCTGTTCCGTCTGCGGGGCGGTTCAGGGGCCGGGCGTCATCGACCATTACAGCCGTTTGGGTCTGCGTCCGACCTTCGAGCTGGAGATGGAAGACCTGGAGCGCCAGTATTTTGGTTTCCAGCGTCGGCTGCACCCCGACCGATTCGCCTCGAAATCGCCCAAAGAGCGGGCGCTATCCCAGGCTCAGGCCACCTCGCTGAACGAAGCGTATGAGACCCTGAAGGACCCGCTCAAGCGCGCCGCCTATTTGCTGGAGCTGCTGGGCCGCAAGGTCGATCTGACCGGCTGCGGCACCATCTCGGACCCCGTGCTGCTGATGGAGCAGATGGAGAAGCGCGAGGCGTTGGCCGACGCCAACACCGTGGAATCCATCACCCGTCTTTCGGTGGATGCCGATACCGAGGTGCTGTCGGCCCAATGCCACATTTCAGCGGCGTTCACCGCGGGCGATCTGGAAAAGGCCGCCCATCTGACCACGCGCCTGAAATACCTGACGAAACTGGCCGAAGAGGCCCGCAACAAGAAGACGCGCATGCTGCGCGCCCTGCGCTGATCCCCCCTTGCCTCGTCATCCCGGCTGCAGCGTAGCGAAGAGCCGGGATCCATGGCGGGGAGCGGCACTATGGACCCCGGATCGGCGCTTCGCTTGTCCGGGGTGACGAAAAAACGAATAGAGAGGATCAAACAATGAGCGACGGTCTCGTCCTGCTTCAGCTGCATGAACCGGGTGAGACCCCGGCGCCGCACGAATCCGAGGGCGGGGCTGCGGTCGGCATCGACCTTGGCACCACCAATTCCGTGGTCGCCATCGCCTTCGAAGGTAGTGTCGAGGTCTTGCGCGGCGCCGACGGCAAGGCGCTGATCCCCTCGGTGGTTCATTACGGCGATGACGGCTCGGTGGAAGTGGGCGCCCATGCCCGTGAAGCCATCCTGGAAACCCCCGATCACGTGGTGTCCTCCATCAAGCGCCTGATGGGGCGCGGCATCGAAGACGTGAAATCCCTGGCCGGCACGCTGCCCTACACGGTGGAGCCCTCGCCCGAAGGCGGCATGGTGCGCCTGCGGGTGGCCGGTCGCGTGTTGACCCCGGTGGAGATTTCCGCCGATATCCTGCGCGCCATCAAAGCCCGCGCCGAGGAAGCCCTGCTGGGCAAGCATGTCAGCCGCGCCGTGGTCACCGTCCCCGCCTATTTCGACGATGCCGCCCGCACCGCCACCAAGGACGCCGCCCGTCTGGCGGATATCGAGGTGCTGCGTCTGGTCAACGAACCCACCGCCGCTGCCTTGGCCTATGGTCTGGATAATGCGGTGGAAGGGCTGTACGCCGTTTACGATCTGGGCGGCGGCACCTTCGATATCTCCATCCTGAAGATGGAAAAGGGCGTGTTCCAGGTGAAGTCCACCGGCGGCGACGCCGTGCTGGGCGGCGACGATATCGACCACGCCATCGCCGAACACTTCCTGGCCGACCGCGCTGCCGCCTTGGGCGAGCAGACCATTTCCGCCGGCGAGGCCAAGCAGGCGCTGATGACCGCCCGCGTTGCCAAGGAATGCCTGACCGGCCGGGCCAAGGGCGAATGGATGATCGAAGTGGACGGCAAGCCGTCGCGCCATCATCTGGACCGTGACACCCTGGAAAGCCTGTCCGAGCCCTTCGTCTCGCGCACCATCGAAATTTGCCGCAACGTGGTCGAGGACGCCGGCATCCAGGTGGGCGACATCCGTGGCGTGGTGCTGGTGGGCGGCTCCACCCGCATGCCGCTGGTGCGCCGCCGTGTCGCCGAATTCTTCGGCAAGGAGCCGCTGTCGGATATCAACCCGGACGAGGTGGTGGCCGTGGGCGCCGCCCTTCAGGCCGAGGCGCTGACCGCCGGTTCCGACACCCTGCTGCTGGACGTGACCCCGCTGTCCCTGGGTATCGAGATCATGGGCGGCATCGTGGAAAAGGTTATTCCGCGCAACACCCCCATTCCCGTTTCCATGGCCCAGGAATTCACCACCTATCAGGACGGCCAATCGGCCATGTCCATCCATGTGGTCCAGGGCGAGCGCGAGATGGTGGACCAGAACCGCTCGTTGGCCCGCTTCATCCTGCGCGGCATTCCGCCCATGACCGCCGGTGCGGCCCGTATCCGCGTCACCTTCCAGGTGGATGCCGATGGCCTGCTGACCGTCGGCGCTACCGAGCTGACCACCGGGGTGGAACAGCATGTGGCGGTCAAGCCGTCCTACGGCCTGAGCGAAGACGAAATGGCCAATATGTTGCGCGCGTCTTTGGAGAATGCACGCGACGACATGGCGCAAAGGTTGCTGGCGGAATCCGTGGTGGAGGCCAAGCGGTCGGTGCTTGCGGTGCGTTCTGCATTGGGAGTCGACGCGGACCTCTTGTCGGAAAGCGAACGGCAGGGTATCGATGCGGCTATGAAGCGTGTAGATCAGGCGTGCGCGGGCAAAGACCGCGACGACGTCAACGCCGCCGTGGAGCAATTGGAGCTTGCCACCAAGTCCTTCGCCGAAAAGCGCATGGACCGGGGCATCCGCCAAGCGCTGGCCGGCGTATCGGTCGACCGCCTCGACGACGCCCTGGGGGGCGGCGAATAATACCGTTGGGGATCGAACTCTCCCCGAGCGCCGATCGTACCAACGGGCGCTTCGGGGGTTAGCCAAGGATAGCGTAAATGCCCAAGATGACCTTTATCCAGCCCGACGGCGCCCGCCTCGAGGTCGAGGCCCCCGAAGGCCTCTCCGTGCTGGAAATCGCCCATCGCAACAAGATTGAGCTGGAAGGCGCTTGCGAGGGCTCGCTGGCGTGTTCCACCTGTCACATCGTGGTGGCGCCGGAATGGTACGACAAGGTCAACCCGGCCACGGAAGACGAGGAAGACATGCTTGATCTGGCTTTCGGCCTGACCAGCACCTCGCGCCTGGGCTGCCAGATCATCATGAAGCAGGATTTGGACGGTCTGGTGGTTTCCGTGCCCGCCGCCACCCGCAACATGATGGTCGACAAGAAATGAAATGGACGGATGTCCTCGACATCGCCATCGCGCTTGAGGAAGCCCATCCCGATACGGATAACGTGAACCTGCGGTTCACCGATTTGCATCAATGGGTCTGCGCCCTGGACGAATTCGACGACGATCCGGCCAAGTCCAACGAGAAGATCCTGGAGGCCATTCAGATGACCTGGATCGACGAGCGGGACTGATTTTCCGCTGCCTCCCTCGGCAGGGCCGGGGGAGGGGCGCATTTCGGGAAATGACAGGCATGATCAGCGGCATCCCCATCATGGATATCGCCGCCTTCGCGGCGTTCATGGTCATGTGGATCGGCTATACCATGGTGGCCGAGCACCGCTTCCTGCTGGGGCGGTCGCTGTCGGCGGTGATGGCGCGCCATCGCCGCGCCTGGATGCGCGCCATGTGCGAGCGCGAGAACCGGGTCGCCGATACCGCCCTGGTGGGCTCGCTCATGCGCTCTGTGGCGTTTTTCGCCTCGGCCTCCATCCTGGTGCTGGGTGGTCTGGTGGCGCTGATGGGCTCGGGCGACCGCGCCTTTGCCGTCTACAGCGAAATGCCGTTCGCCAGCAATGGCGGGCTGGAGACCTTCGAGATGAAGGTGCTGCTGCTGGCGGTGGTGTTCGTCTACGCTTTCTTCCAATTCACCTGGTGCCTGCGCCAGTTCAATTACTGCTGCATCCTGATCGGCGCCGCACCGCAGCCCGAGGCGGAAGATAGGGTCAAGGACGTGTTCGCCACCCACGCCGCCCGGCTGCAGAGTCTCGCAGCCAACAGCTTCAACCGCGGCCTGCGCGCCTATTACTTTGCCCTGGCCATGATGCTGTGGTTTGTCCACGCCTGGGTGTTCCTGGCCGCCGCCGCCTTGGTGCTGGGTGTGCTGTACCGCCGCGAGTTCCGCTCGAAGAGCCTGGGCACTTTGGCTGATATTTTGGCGGCGCGCTGAAAGCCCTTGCGGGGCTGCCGCCCCGGCCCCGCTTGGAGGCGCGGCCTCCAAACCTCTTGTTTGTTTATTCGATAAATCAAATGGGGTCTGGGGCATCGCCCCAGATGGGTTCGGGCGATAGCCCGACATGTGGATAGGTATAAGAGGGTCACATGAGTAAGGGCCGTATCGTCGTCGCCATGTCGGGCGGCGTGGATTCCTCCGCAACCGCCGCCTTGCTCAAAGAGCAGGGGTGGGACGTGGTTGGGGTGACGCTGCAGCTTTACGACCATGGCGTGGCCGTCTGCCGTCCCAATACGTGTTGCGCCGGTAAGGATATCCATGACGCCCGCGCCGTGGCCGATGCGTTGGGGATTCCCCATTACGTCATGGACATGGAAAGCACTTTCAAGGCCGACGTCATCGACCGCTTTGCCGAATCCTATGTGCAGGGCGAAACGCCCATCCCATGCGTGCTGTGCAACCAGACCGTCAAGTTCCGTGACCTGTTCACCGTGGCCCGCGATTTGGGCGCCGACGCCCTGGCCACGGGGCATTATGTGCGGCGCGAGGACGGGCCGGTGATGCTCAAGGGCGTGGATGCCAGCCGCGACCAGAGCTATTTCCTGTTCGCCACCACCCGCGAACAATTGGACTTCCTGCGCTTCCCCCTGGGCGGCATCTCCAGCAAGACCGAGACCCGTGCCATCGCCGCCCGCTACGGCCTGCCGGTGGCGACCAAGCGCGACAGTCAGGATATTTGCTTCGTCCCCGATGGCGATTACGCCGGTCTGGTGTCGCGTCTGCGCCCCGGCGCCATCGAGCCCGGCCATATCGTCCATGTGGACGGCACCGTGCTGGGCCGCCATCCGGGCATCATCCATTTCACCATCGGCCAGCGCAAAGGCCTGGGCCTGGGCGGCGGCGCGCCGCTTTACGTGGTCCGCCTGGACGCGCCCAACCGCCAAGTGGTGGTCGGCCCGCGCGAGGCTTTGGCCCGCACCACCATCACCCTGCGGCAGGTCAATTGGCTGGGGGACGATGTTGACGGTGATGTTCGCGTGGAAGTGCGCGTGCGCTCCACCCGCCCGCCCAAGCCGGCCACCCTGACCCTGCTGCCGGGTGGCGGGGCATTGGTGGTGCTGGATGATGCCGAGGAAGGCGTCGCCCCCGGCCAAGCCTGCGTTTTCTATGCGGGCGAGCGGGTTCTGGGCGGCGGCTGGATCGCGTCTGCGCAATAAATAGGCTGGCAGATTTTTCGCACAAAAGTTAGGCTGATGATCTTCCGGCAGTGAGGAGCGCAGCGATGAACTCTGTTGAAGAATTCCTGGCATATGCCGCGAAGCTGGAGCAGGAAGCCGCCCTCAGATTCGACGAGCTGGCCGATGCCGCCGGCTCTTTCGCCAACCGCGAGGTGGCCGAATTCTTCCGTCAGATGGCGCATTTCTCGCGCCTGCATCTGGACGAAGCCAAGAAGCGCGGCGGCTTTCACGATCTGCCGGAAATGAGCCCCGGCCAGTTCCACTGGCCCGATGACGAAAGCCCCGAAGCCACCGCCATCTGGGGCGCCGACCCCAATATGGACGTGAATCAGGCCATGGATCTGGCCCTGGAAGCGGAAAAGCGCGGCCTCGCTTTCTACGCCGACGTGCTGTCCGCCACCACGGACCCTGAGATCAAGGTCATGGCGGCGGAGTTCGTCGAGGAAGAGGCCGAGCACGTGGCAGCCATCGAGCGCTGGATCGCGCGGCTGGCGGCTTAGCCCGCCGTACCGGCCTCGCACAGCTTCCAATCGTCGCCCTTCAGGGCGAACAGCATGTACAGCTTTTGCTTGGTGGTGCTGTCGATGGCGACGCGGAAGCGCGAGCCGTCGCAGGTGCCGCCCACGGGTTGGGGCGGGGTTTTGATGTTCTTGGATTCCAGGCACTTATAGGCGGATTTGGGGATGTCCCCGGCCAGCGGCTTGACCGGCTGGTTGTTCACCCGCAGGTGATAGCTGGCTTGGCCGCCTTGAATGCGGGCCAGCACGTCGATGGTGGCGAAGCGGGATTTGTAATGGCCGGCGGTCATCTCGCCATCATTGGCGGTGTTGACCAAGGGCTTGAACGAGACGGCGGCGCAGGCGGGCGCGGCTTTTTGGGCGGCCAAGGCGGGGCCGGAGGCCAGCAGCGCAAGGGCGGCGGCGGTGCAAAGGGCTTTGATCATGCAGGGGGCTCCTTGTCCAGGCACCCCTGCATATCGCCCCATAATCCGCGGGCATGCAAGCCAGCCGAAGGCCTTATCCTAATACTTCCCCAGCAGGGTGACCTTGCCACCGCCGAAGGTGACCACCGGATAGGGCTGCGCATCGACGTCCATGCCGGGCGAGCCCGTGGGCATGCCGGGGGCGGCAATGCCGATGACGCCTTTGGGGCGTTCCGCCAGCAGCTTGTCCAGGGCCTCCACCGGCACATGGCCTTCCACCACATAGCCGCCGATCTTGGCGGTGTGGCACGACCGCGCCTGCTCGGGCACCTTCAATTGGTCCTTGATGGGGTCCACATCGTCAATGTCATGGACGGTGACCTGATAGCCGTGGTCTTCCATATAGGCGATCCAACTGGTGCAGCAGCCGCAGCTTTGCGACTTCCACACTTCAGCGGTCTTGGCGTTAGCCGCCGGAGAGGGGGCCGCCGGAGAGGGGGCAGCCGGGGCGCTGGTGAATTGGAATGCGGCCCAGCCGCCCAAAGCGGCGGCCAGGACGGCCAGAATGGTCAGAACACGCTTCATGGTCAGGCGGCGGCCAAGGCTTCTTCAACGGCAAGGACGGCGAAATTGTGGGATTCGCCGGCGAAATGCAAGATGCGGGCAACTGGGTCCTGGTCGTTGCTGGCCAGCAACTCGGCGGCTTCCTCGCGGCCGATGCCGCAGCGGACCAGGGCCTTGACGTAGACCTCGTGCATATCCAGCTCGCCCTTGGCGGTGGAGCGGGCGGCGGAGATCATGGCGTGGATGCGCTCGGCGGCGGAATTGGACATGCTCAAAAAAAACCTCCTGGAGGCCGAATAAAATCGGCCCGCGATGAAAGCGGATGTCTCTCCCCAGAGGCATTTTTTGATGTTATTTCTAAGTATAGCACGCCTGTCGTTAACGAGGCGTTTCAGATTTCGGCGCGGACGGCGGCCAAAGCGCGCGCCACCAAGGACGGCGGGGCGGTCAGGATGGTGTAGCCTTCGCGGGCAAGCCAAGCCGAAACCATGGGAACATAGCTACGCGGAACTGACATCTGCCTAACCCCCAGTCAAATCGGCCTATGGACCGTTTCTTGAACTTGCGGACAATGCGACATTTTATGCTGCATTGCAATAGTTGGCGCGGCCACCCCCAATATGGAACCACCCGCGCGCACGTCTGTTAGCCTTCCATCGCCAAATTGGAGGGTAATGCCATGCGGAACTTCGTGATGCTGGGTGCGGCGCTGGTGCTTGCGTCTGGTGCCGCCTGGGCTCAAGGCAAATCCGAGGCCCGGCTGGAGGTCGCCGAGGCGGCGCCGTTCGGCAAGCATCTGACCGATGCGGACGGGCGTGCGCTGTATCTGTTCACCGCCGACAAGAAGGGCGGCAGTTCCAGCGCTTGCGCCGACCAATGCGCCCAGGCATGGCCACCTGTCACCACCCAGGGGCAGCCCGAACTGGCAAGCGGGCTGGCCAAGGACAAGGTGGGCATGATCCAGCGTAAAGACGGCGCCAGCCAACTGACCTATGACGGCCACCCGTTATACCACTTTGCCCAGGACATGAAGGCGGGGCAGACCGCCGGCCAGGACAAAAAAGGCTTTGGCGGTGAGTGGTATCTGGTTGCCCCCGACGGCACGCCTATCCGCAGTGAGCAGAAGGCGCAGACGCCGGAAAGCCGTTAAGCAGCGGCGCGCACAGCTAATCCTTCCGGAGCGGCGGCGTAGCTGCCGCCCTCCACATGGATCACCGCCTGGACCTGGGCGGGGGCGCCATGCCATGCGGTGTGCGGCGGCAAATCCTCGCCCTTCATGATGATCGACAGCGGGCCGATGCGGGCGTAATCGCCGATATGGGTGTCGTACAGCACGGTGGCGGTGCAGCCGATGGTCACGCCTTCGCCCACGGTGACGCGGCCCACCTTCATGACCCGGTCCTCGTAAAGGTGGGTCTGCAAGGCGGCGGTGGAGTTGATGACGGTGTAATCGCCCACGGACACGCAGTCGAATTCGGTGATGTCGGTGGTGTCCATATAGATGCCCTTGCCCATCTTGGCGCCGTACAGCCGCAGCGCCCAGGGCAGGAACGGGGTGCCGCGCAGATGGTCCAGCAGGACCTTGCCGGCCATGCCCCAATACATCACCGCCACGGCTTCGGTGCGCAGAGCCCACCACGACCACATGGGTTTCACCGTGGGCTTATACACGCCCATGGTCAGCCATTTCACCGCCACGGATGACAGCATCAGCGCAAGCGAGATGGCGACGCTGGCGGCCAGGAACTGGGGCAGCACCGCTTCCAGATCATGGGCCAGGATGGCCGGCGCCAGCACTTCCACCGCCAGCGTGCCGAAGGTGATGAACAGCATGGTGGGCAGCGAGACCGAGAAGGCCTCGAAGATGGCGCGGGTGACGCGGCGCCACAGGGGCGGCTCATAGGTCCAATTGGCCGCCACGTCGCCGAATTGCTGGCGCAGCGGGAATTTGATGGGCGGGCTGCCGAACCAGATGCCGCCGCCTTGCATTTCTTCGTTGGTGGGCGGCTTGGACTTGATGCCGATCAGCGAGCCGTCGGGGATGTCGGCGCCCGGCGGCACCACCGCCTCGTTGCCCACGAAGACGCGGCTGCCGGTGCGCACCGGGGCCAGAGTCATCCAGCCGCGCCGGATGGTCTCGTCGCCCAGCACCACCTCGTCGGCGATGAAGCATTTGTCGCCGATCTCGATCAGATCGTAGCGGCCCGACAGATTGGTGGAAATCTCGGAGCCCTTGCCGATCTTGGCGCCCATTAGGCGATACCACGCCCGCATGTAGACGGTGGCGTACAGCGACGACAGGGTTTCCAGCGTCAGCTCGGTGCACAGGGCGACCACCCATTTGCGGAAATAGAAGCCGCTATGGACGGAATACAGGCCGGGCTTGACCGAAGGCAGCACGATCCAGCGCACGGCGGCGATCAGGCCGACAGTGACCACCACCAGGGCCATGGCGGTGGGCCATGCCAGCAGGGGCAGAATCTTCATGTAGCCGAAGCCCAGCGTCTTCTCGAACCCGTCGGCCAATTGGTCGAACAGGTAGAAGGCGGGGAAGATGGGCATCAGGCTGACCGGCGGCAGCACCAGCAAGGCCAGCACATACATGGCCGACAGGGTCAAGCGGCGCAGGGCAGTGATCTGCGGCGGCACCGGCTGGGCGGCGCGGTCGATGACGCCGATCTGGCGGGCGGGCGAGCCGTCCCAATGCTCATACGCGCCCACATTGGCACCGGCGGGCAAAGCGGTCAGGTCTTCCAGCTCGGCGCCTTCGCCGATGGTGCAATCATGGCCGACCACGCAAGAGGTGCCGACCATGGCATCCTTGCCGATGGTCACGTAACCGATGACCAGTTCATCACCGATGACTTCGGCGTTGGCAAGATGCGAGCGCGAACCTACCGTGGCGCCGGCACCGATGGTGACCAGATCGAAGGCACCGGCCTCGACCTCGCCAATCAGCGCGTCGCGGCCGATCTTGGCCCCCAGCAGGCGCAGGAACCAGCGCATGACCGGGGTATCCTGGAACCACTTCAGATGGACCAGGGTCAGTAGGCGCTGGGCCAGCCACCAGCGGAAATAATAAACGCCCCACAGGGGATAGCGGCCCGGCTTGGCCCGGCCCAGCACCAGCCATTTGCCGATGATGGCCAGCGCGATGGTGCCCATATTGATGACGCTGTAGGTGGCCAGCAGGGTGACCAGCTCGGTCATGAAGGTGGCATCTTCGCCCGACAGCAGCATGTAGCTGACGAACACGCCCAGCCAGGGTGCGGTGGCGAGGCCCAGGATGATGGGCAGCACGGCAGCCTGGGCGGTGCCGCACAGGATACGGCGCAGCAGTGGCGGCGGGGTGAAGCCCAATCCGCCCGCGTGGCTGGCGGTGCTGACGCGGCCGTCCAGCCGCTCTGCCATGGCGCGCAAGGACCGCGCCGCGTAGACGTCCTGTAAGGTCAAACCGGCCTGGGCCGGGCTTTGGCGCACGGCGGAGACGAAGCGGGCGGCCAGCAGGGAATGGCCGCCGAGGTCCATGAAGAAATCGGCTTCCAACGGAATGGCTTGGCCGGGGAACACCGAGCGGCAGGCCTCCAGCAGGATGGCCTCGGTGGGGGTGCGCGGTTCGTCGCCCACTTCCGGCTCTAGGTCGGCCAGGGGGCGCGCCATCAGGGCCTTGCGGTCCACCTTGCCGGAGATCAGACGGGGCAGGGTGTCCAGCACCTCGAAGCGCGAAGGCACCATGTAGCTGGGCAGCTCCGCCCGCAGGTGGTTGCGCCACGCGGTGACGTCCAACTCGGCATCGGCAATGGGCACCACAAAGGCGATCAGGCGGTCCATGCCGTCATCGCGGCGCAGAACCACCGCCGGCTGGGCCACGCCCTCGCAAGCGGACAGCTTGGCTTCGATCTCGCCCAGTTCCACGCGGAAGCCGCGGATTTTGACCTGATCATCGATGCGGCCATGGAATTCCAGCCGGCCTTGCCCGTCCATTACAACCGCATCGCCCGAGCGGTACAGCACCGGGTCATGGCCATGGGTGTGGAACGGGTTGGCGACGAATTTTTCGGCGGTCAGGTCGGGGCGGCCCAGATAACCCGCCGCCACGCCGGGGCCGCCGATCAGCAGCTCGCCCTCAATGCCCGGTTCCACCGGATTCAGCGCATCGTCCACCACATAGCAGGTGTAGTTGGGGATGGGGTAGCCGATGGTGACCGGCTGGCCGGGCTGAAGCTCGGCCACGGTGGCGACAACGGTGGTTTCGGTCGGGCCATAGCTGTTGAACACCCGCCGGCCAGGGCGGCACCAGCGTTCCAGCACGGTGGGGGGACAGGCCTCGCCGCCCAGGATGATGACGCGCAAGGACGGGACGTCGCGGGGCAGCAGGGTCAGCAGGGTGGGCACGGTGTCCAGCACGGTGATGCCGGCGTTCTCCAGCACGTCGCACAGGCGGTCGGCTTCCTGCAGGGTCTCGCGCGCGGCAACCCACAAGGTAGCGCCCACCATGTAGGGGACGAAAATCTCTTCCAGCGACAGGTCGAAGGCCACCGAGCAGCCCTGGAACACCACGTCCTGTGCGGTCAGCCCGTAGATGTCGTTGGCGGCGCGCAGATAGTGGCAGATGTTGCGGTGGCTGATGATTACGGCCTTGGGCTTGCCGGTGGAGCCCGAGGTGTAGATGGCATAGGCCGGATCGTCGGGCGTGGCGCCATCGGCGCGCGGGTCGGGCTCGATCTCGCTGACCTCTTCGCCCAGCAGGCGGCCCACGGGCAGGATGGGGGCGGACAGGCCATCGGCGCGGGCCACGGTGGCGCCGTCAACGATGATGGCGCGGGCGCTGCAATCGGCCATGCAGGCGGCCACACGCTCGGGCGGGGCGTCGAAATCGAAGGGGATATAGGCGGCCCCGGCCTTGAGGATTCCCAGCAGCGCCACATGCATATCCGCAGACCGCGACATCCACAGCCCGACGAAGGCGCCCCGGCCAATGCCGCGTGCCCGCAAGGAATTGGCGATGCGGTTGGCCCGGCGGTCCAGCTCCGCATAGGTGATGGATTGCCCGGCGAAGACGATGGCGGTGGCGTCCGGCGCTCGCGCGGCACTGGTGGCGAAGATTTCGCCCAGACGTTCATCACGCAGCAAGTCGGGACGCAGCAGTTCGGGGCGCGGGTGATTTAGCGTGGCAAGGCCGGAAACGAGCTTCATATCACTCCATCACCCCGCTTTGGGCCGCATGGGGGCGCGGCGCGGGGGCAGGAAAAGGTAAGCAGGAAAATTGTGACGAGCGGATGGCGAAGCAGCGCCGATGCCGCCAAGGCAGGACGGTTTCCCGTCAATGCCCGCCAATGCAGGCCAAAAATCCGGCCGCCATAGTCGATTTCGCACTCGCTTGCCTCGAAAGGCAGCCCCAAGCGGAGCAGGGGGGCAAAATCGGGCTCAGCCATGCCTAAGGCGATGCCTTGGCCGGTGGCCTTCAGCACCGCTTCCTTGCCGGTCCATAGCCGGGTGAAGGCGTCGGGCTGGCGGATTGAGGCCAGCCAGCGGCACTCGCCGGGGCTGAATTGGTCGCGCGCCACGTCTGCATAATCACCGTCCACCCATTCCACATCCACGCCCATGGCGCTGTCGGCCATGCCCACCAGCAACAGGCCGTCGCGGTAGGACAGGTTGAGGGAAAGGGGGGCGTTGAGAGTCGGTCTACCATTGGTATCCGTGGTCAACGCCAGTCCATGGGCATGGCAACCCAGCGTTTCCGCCGCCAGCGCACAGGCAAGCCGGTGGCGCTCGGGGCGGTCGAAGACGCCCCGCAACAGCCACAGGTGGTCGGAAAGGCGCTCGGCCGCCCTTAGGTATTTTCCCATAGGGCGAAGTCTAGCATCCGAGGCACCTCTTCTGCCAGACCTACGCCTACCCAAATATGGATATATGTACGTTCGGTGTTCACGTGCCGCGATATATGGTGGGTCGGCCCCACTTTAGACGTTGCGGCGGCGGCTCACCCGATCGAGTAGGTAGGCGATGGAGCGATAGGGCTTCCCCGAATGGTCGGACAGGCCGATCTCGCAGGTGCGGTTGGAGGAGTAACCGCCCTCACACGACGCCGGAACCGCTTCCGGCAGACGGCGCAGGGCGTGGTCGTTCAACTCGGGCGTGGTGAATCCCTTGTCACCGGCGAAACCGCAACAGCCCACATTGTCCGGCACCACCACTTGGTCGGCGCAGGCATTTGCCAGGGCCACCATTTTTCCGTCCAGGCCCATGCGGCGGGCCGAGCAATTGATGTGCACCAGCACCGGTTCCGCCTGCTTGGTCACTTCCAGGCGCGGCAGCACTTGGTCGTGCAGGAATTCCACCGAATCATGCACGGTGAGGCGGCGGTCCAGCACCCGCTTGAGCCGTAAGGTGCAGGCCGAGGCATCCATCAGCACCGGGATGCGGCCATTGTCGGACGCGGCCAGCAGGGCTCTTTCCATCTCACGGGATTTTGCATCGGCCAGTTCGACCATGCCTTTGCTCTCGAACGCTTGACCGCAGCACAGATCGCCCATGCGTGCGGCGAAGATGACCTTGAAGCCGGCCTTTTCCAGCAGCTTGGTCATGCGCTCGGGCACCGCGTCTTGCTCGGGTGCGCCCACCGACGGGCCAAGCGTGCGGGTGGCGCAGCTGGGCATGTAGACCACCTCGGTGCCATCCACACTGGATGCGGCGGGAACCGAGCCGGGGCGGGGCAGGGAGGCACCCGTCTTGGGCAACGCCCCGCCGGTCACCGCTTTCAGCACCCGTCCGGCGGTCAGCCCCACACGGGCGGCGGCCATGACGGTGCCGAAATTCCGTGCGGCCAGACCACCGACCATCTTTTGAATGGGCGTCAGCTTGCGGCCACGCAGGGCCTTGGTCAGCAGGCCGGTCTCGATCCCCACCGGGCAGGCGGTGGAACACAGGCCGCAGGCGGCGCAGGTGTCCAGGCCCTGGTAATCATATAGATCGCGCAAGGCCTTCTCACGGGCCGGGTCGCTGCCTTCGGCGGCCAGCCGCGAAATCTCGCGCCAGCCGGTGATGCGCTGGCGGGGCGACAGGGTCAGGCCGTGGCTGGGGCACATGCGCTCGCAGAAGCCGCATTCGATGCAGGTGTCCACCAGCGGATCGGCGGCGGGCAGCGCCTTCAAATTCCACAGATGGGCGTAGGGATCATCATCCAGGATGACGCCGGGATTGAGCATCTGGCCGGGGTCGAGCAATTGCTTGATGCGCCACATCAACGCATAGGCCTCGCGGCCCCATTCCATTTCCACGAAGGGCGCCATGTTGCGGCCGGTGCCGTGCTCGGCCTTCAGCGAGCCGTCATACTTGTCCACCACCAGATGGCAGACATCGTCCATGAAGGCGCCGTAGCGTTCCACCTCGGCGCGGTCGCCGAAATCCTGGGTGAAGACGAAGTGCAGATTGCCGTCCAGGGCGTGGCCGAAAATGATGGCCTCGCTATAGCCGTGCTTGACGAACAGCGCCTGCAAATCCAGCGTCGCCTGGGCCAAATCGGGGATCTTGAACGCCACGTCCTCGATAATGACGGTGGTGCCGGTCTTGCGCACGGCGCCCACGGCGGGGAACAGGCCCTTGCGGATTTTCCACAGCTTGCCGAATTCGTCCGCATCGGCGGTGAAGGCGGGCGGGTGCAGGGTGGAAACGGTGTCCAGCACCGCGTTGATGGCGGCGATGTTGGCGGCCAAACCGACCGCATCGGCGGCGCGGGTTTCCACCAGCAAAGCGGTGACGCCCTCAGCCACGCCGATGATTTCCGCCGGCATGCCGGGCTTGTCTTCCACGGAACGCAAAGCGGCGCGGTCCATCAATTCCACTGCCGAAACCGGGGCGGGCTTCAGCAAGGCGACGGCGCGGCAGGCTTCGGCGATATCGGGGAACAGCAGCAGAGCGCTGGCCTTGTGGGCGTGCTCGGGCACCGTGCGGTAGGTGATTTCGGCGATGAAGCCCAAGGTGCCCTCGGACCCGATCATCAGATGGGTCAGGATGTCCATGGGATCGGTGAAATCCACCAGGGCGTTGAGGCCGTAACCGGTGGTGTTCTTGATGGCGAATTTGTTGCGGATGCGCTCGGCCAAAGCCGGGTTGTCGCGTGTGGTGCGGCCCAGGGTCTCCAGGTCAGCCAGCAGGGCAGTGTGGCTGCGGCGGAAGGCGGCGACGCTTTCCACATCGCCGGTATCCACCAGCGTGCCGTCGGCCAGCACCAGCCGCATGGAAATCAGCGTCTTATAGCTGTTATCCGAGGTGCCGCAGCACATGCCCGAGGAATTGTTGGCGGCGATACCGCCGATCTTGGCCGAATCGATGGAGGCCGGATCGGGGCCGATCTTGCGGGCGAAGGCGGCCAGCCGGCGGTTGGCGTCGGCGCCGATGACGCCGGGCTGCAGGCGGATGCGGGCACCGCCATCTTCGACCACCGCATTGTCCCATTTGTCACCCAGCACCAGCAGCACCGAATCGGTGACCGCTTGACCGGACAGGCTGGTGCCGGCGGCGCGGAAGGTCAGGGGGATCTGGTGGCGGCGGCAGGCCTCCAGCACGCTCAGCACCTCGGCCTCGCTCTCCACCTTGACCACGATCTGCGGGATCATGCGGTAGAAGCTGGCATCGGTGCCGTAGGCCAGGGTGCGCAACGGATCGCGGATCAGGCGGGCCGGCGGGATGAAGGCACTAAGCTCGCGGGCCAGGGTTTCGTAGTCGCGCACGGTGCTTTTGACGATGTTATTCATTACTTGATCACCAGGACGATCAATTCCTTGGGGCCATGGACGCCATAGGCCAGGGTCTGCTCGATATCGGCGGTCTTGGATGGACCCGAGATCAGCACCGCATTGGTGGGCATGGCCTTGGCCCAACCGGCCTGAGCAATCAGCCCGGCCAGATTGTCCACCACGGACTCCGCCTTGACCAACGCCACATGGATAGGCGGCAGCAGGCTCATGAGCCGGGGCTCGTCGGCGGTGGGCCACAGCACCAGGGTGCCGGTTTCGGCGATGCCGCCCAGGGTGGTGGTGACAGCCGCATCCACGCCGCTGACCAGGGTTTCCTTCAGGTCTTCCACCGGGCGGTCATAGGCGACCAGGGTGGGGGCGTCGCTGGTCCAGGATTCGGCCAATTGCCGGCCCGCCGGGGTGGCGGGGGCGTACATGACGCGGTCCACGCCACGGTTGGACAGGATGGTGCGCAGGCGTTCGGGCCAGTCGGCGGCGGTGACCTCGTAGACCTCGGAATGCAGGGCTTGCATCAGGGCGGTGAAGCGGGCCAGACGTTCCTCAGGCAGATAGACGGGCGCCGACCATGCCGGAAGTTCGGGCGCGGGGCTGACCGGCGCGGCCTTCAGTCGGGCCATGATGCGCGAGCGGGCGGCGTTGCTGGCGTTGTTATTCATGCCAGTGAGCTCACTCATGATCGTATCCCTTCTCGCGCGCCAGTTCGTGCAGGGTCTTGCCGGCGAATTTCGGCTTGGTGCGCACCTTGGTCCATTCGCGCAACATGGGGGCGCTGGCCGGAATAAAATTACCCAGCCGGGCCATCAGGCGGGTTGCCACGGCGTAGACCATGGGGTGGGCATACATGAAGGCCCAGCCACGCCAGCCCAGTGTTTCGCGCCAGTTACGGCGGCAACCGCCGCCCTTGACCGCCGGGCTGGCCGAGGGCTGCACGGATTCGGTGCGCAGCCGCACCAGCAGATCGGCGATGGGGATCTTGACTGGGCAAACTTCCACGCAGGCATTGCACAGGGTCGAGGCATGGGGCTGATCGCCGGCGCAATCCAGGCCTTCCAATTGGGGCGTCAGGATTTTGCCGATGGGGCCGGGATAGACGAATTTATAGGAATGACCGCCCACGCGGGTATAGACCGGGCAGTGGTTCATGCAGGCGCCGCAGCGGATGCAGCGCAGGGTGTCGCGCAGTTCCGGGTCTTCGTAAACGCGCGAACGCCCGCTATCCAACAGCACCAGATGGACCGCCTGGGGGCCGTCCTTTTCGCCGGGTTTGCGCGGCGAGGTGATCATGTTCACGTAAGTTGTGATGGGCTGGCCGGTGGCCGAGCGTGGCAGCAGCGCCAGCAGCGGCGGGATGTCGTCCAGCGTTTCCGCCAGCTTTTCGATGCCCATGACGGCGATGTGCAGGGGCGGCAAGGTGGTGGACAGGCGTCCGTTGCCCTCGTTCTCAATCAGCACCAGGGTGCCGGTTTCGGCCACGGCGAAATTGACGCCCGAGATACCGGCATCGGCGGAAGCGAATTCGCCGCGCAACGCCTTGCGGGCGGCGGCGGTCAGGGCGTCCACGTCCTCGGTATAGGCCAGACCCTCGATGTTCTCGGCGAACAACTGGGCGATCTCGGCCTTGTTCTTATGGATGCAGGGCATGACGATGTGGGACGGCGCTTCGCCTGCCAACTGGATGATGTACTCACCCAGATCGGATTCCACCGCCTTGATGCCGTTTGCTTCGAGATGGTGGTTAAGCTCCATCTCCTCGGACACCATGGACTTGCCCTTGATCACCTTCTTGACGTTGGCGGCCTTGAGCAAATCCAGCACGATGGCGTTGGCCTCAGCGGTGCTTTCCGCCCAATGAACCTGAATGCCGTTCTCGGTGCATTTGGCTTCCAACTGCTCCAGCAATTGGGGCAGGCGGGCCATGGCACGGGCCTTGGCCTGGGTGCCGCGCTCGCGCAGTTCCGTCCAGGCTTGGGTGTCGGTGAACTGGGCCGCGCGCTTGAGCATCAGGCCGTCCATGGCCCGGCGGAAGTTGCGGCGCAGGGTTGGGTCGTTCAGCGCGATGGGCGCCCGCTGGGAGAAATCGCCGGTCATTTGACGCGCTCCACCCGGGCTTGGCCCGCAATTCGCTCCAACAGGAATTCGGCGATGTGGCGGCCGGTCATGGGCTTGGCCGCCTTTTCCATGGCGCCGTTGATGTTCATCAGGCAGCCGCAATCGCCCGAGATCACTTCCGCCGCGCCGGTTTCCTCCAGCGCAGCCACCTTGTCGGTGACCATGGCGGCGGAAATTTCCGGCTGGCGCACCGAGAAGGTGCCGCCGAAGCCGCAGCATTCCTTCTCGCGCGGGTTCTCGATCAGGGTGACGTTGGCAAGCTGGCGCAGCAACTGCTTGGGCTGGTCGATGACGCCCATCTCGCGCATGGAATGGCACGAGCCATGCCAAGTGACGCGCACCGGCTGGCCCTTATCCTCCAGCTTGACGTCCAGCACGTTGACCAGAAAATCGGTCAGTTCGAACACGCGCGCGGCGAAGGCCTTGGCGGCTGCGTGCTCGGGGCGACCCTCGAACAGATCGGGGTAATGGGTCTTCATCATGCCGGCGCATGAGCCCGACGGCACCACGATGGGCCAATCATTGGGGAAGGTGGCATTGGGGAAGGTGGCAATCTGCTTCAGCGCCACTGCGCGGGCTTCATCGAGATAGCCCGAATTGCGTGCGGGCTGGCCGCAACAGCTTTGATCCGGCGGAAACACCACCCGAATTCCCTGGCGCTTCAACAGCTCCATCCCGGCCAAACCGGCCATGGGATAGAATAGATCGACCACGCAAGTGCCAAAGAAATAGACGGTGTCCGGCCGTTTGGCCCGCTGGATCTCGGTCATGGCGTTTCCTCTTGGTGCGCGCCTTCTTTTCGGGCTGCACACAAATGGTTATCGAATCTGACCGATTCCGTAAAGCGGTAAAATCATTTGTCCAAATTTAACGGATCAGTCATTCCCCCGACGGGATTTGACCATCAAGTCTAAACCTTCGCGGCGGCGCACGGAAACTTCACGGCGTTGATCGGCCCGCTGGGCTTCGCGCAGGGCCTCGGTGGTGGAGGCCAGATGGGCGTCGGCGGCGGCGCGGGCGGCATCCGGGTTGCGTGCGGCAATGGCGGCATAGATGGCCTGATGCTGACGCAGGAAGCCTTCGCGCACGCCACGGCGCAGGTAAAGATCGGCGCGGTCATAGAACACGCCGCTTTGCAGCATGGTGAACAGGCGGCGCATGATGTGCGCCATGACCGTGTTGCCGGCGGCCTCGTAAATGGCGAGGTGGAAATCCGCATCGGCGGTGGCTTCTTGGGCGGGGTCGTCCAGGGCGTGGGCCTGTTCCATGGCGCGCAGGCTGGTTTCGATGCGCTTCACCTCATCGTCGGAGGCGCGCTCGGCGGCGAAGGCCGAGGCCTGACCGGCCAGCAATCGGCGGAATTCCAGATAGTCGTAAGCGGTCTCGGGGTGGGAGTGCAGCAGGCGCGACAGGGTGTCGGCGCTGCCGGCATCGGCGCCGTTGGTCCGGTCCAAAGGGCTGTTCTGGGTCAGGGTCATGATTCGAACATAGCTCTCGCGGGCATCTCTATCCACTCCCGCGATTGGAAGGGTTCATTTTCCGGTTTACAAATTCGTGGCAATCGAGTTATCCACTTGTTTAGCGCGGTCATATTATTTTACCAATGTGGCCGCTAAGGCAAGAATTATTCTAAAAGGCCGGTCCCAGGGCTTCCCGTAGGAGGCCACACGGCCGTTCCAACGGGAGGAAACATGCAGCCCTGGATGCAGATTTACGATCCTGCCGGTAATCTGTGGCTTTCGTCACTGATCGCCGGTTTGCCGATTATCTTCTTCTTCGTAGCACTCGCCGTGCTGCGCATGAAAGGCCATGTGGCCGGCACCATCACGGTGGCCATCGCTTTGGCCGTCGCCATCTTCTTCTACAAAATGCCCGTGGGCATGGCGCTGGCTTCGGCTGGCTATGGCTTCCTGTATGGCCTGTGGCCGATCGCCTGGATCATCGTCTCGGCGGTGTTTCTGTATAAGATCACCGTCAAGACCGGCCAGTTCGACATCATCCGCTCGTCGGTGGTGTCCATCACCGAAGATCAGCGCTTGCAGATGCTGATGGTCGGCTTCTCGTTCGGCGCCTTCCTGGAAGGCGCGGCGGGCTTCGGCGCTCCGGTCGCCATCACCGCCGCTTTGCTGGTGGGCCTGGGCTTCAACCCGCTATACGCCGCCGGTCTGTGCCTGATCGCTAACACCGCCCCGGTTGCTTTCGGCGCCATGGGTATCCCCATGATCGTCGCCGGTAAGGTGACCGGCCTCGATCCCTTCGTCATCGGCCAGATGGCTGGCCGTCAGCTGCCGCTGCTGGCCATGATCGTTCCGTTCTGGATCATCGCCATCATGGACGGCTGGCGCGGCATCAAGGAAACGTGGCCCGCCATTCTGGTTGCCGGCGGTTCCTTCTCGGTCAGCGTCTATTTCACCTCCAACTTCATCGGCCCGGAGTTGCCCGACATCACTTCGGCGCTGATCAGCCTCGTCAGCCTGACCTTGTTCCTCAAGGTGTGGAAGCCCAAGCGCATCTTCCGCTTCAAGGAAGTGACCGAGGCCGAGCGTGACTCCCACGTCTTCACCGGCGCTCAGATCTTCAAGGCATGGTCGCCGTTCCTGATCCTGACCGCCGTGGTCACCGTCTGGAGCCTGAAGCCTTTCAAGGCGCTGTTCGCCAAGGGCGGTGAGCTCCACTCCACCGTGTTCTCCTTCCCGATCAGCGGCTTGGACAAGCTGGTGACCAAGGTCGAGCCCATCGTCGCCAAGGCCACTGCCATGCCGGCGGTGTACGACCTGAACCTGTTGTCGGCCACCGGCACCGCCATCCTGCTTTCGGCCATCATCTCCATGGCCGTGCTCAAGATGAAGCCGGCGGATGGTTGGGCTACCTTCGGCGAGACCCTGGCTGAGCTGAAGCGCCCCATCTACACCATCGGCACCGTGTTGGCCTTTGCTTTCGTCGCCAATTACTCGGGCCTATCCTCGACCCTGGCGCTGTTGCTGGCCGGTTCCGGCGTCCTGTTCCCGTTCTTCTCGCCGATCCTCGGCTGGCTGGGCGTGTTCCTGACCGGTTCGGACACTTCGTCCAATGCGCTGTTCTGTTCGCTGCAGGCGACGACCGCGCATCAGGTCGGCGTGTCGGACGTCTTGATGGTCACCGCCAACACCACCGGCGGCGTCACCGGCAAGATGATCAGCCCGCAATCCATCGC
>JACMKT010000121.1 GCA_014380005.1 Rhodospirillales bacterium | reverse complement strand
GGGATGGTCACCTTGGTCATGGTGCCTTCGATGGTGGGCACGTCGATGGTGCCGCCCAGGGTGGCGGTGACCATGGGGATGGGGACGCGGCAATAGATGTTGGCGCCGTCGCGCTGGAACAGGCGGTGGGCGGCCAGGGATAGGAAGATGTACAGATCGCCCGATGGGGCGCCGCGCATGCCGGCCTCGCCTTCACCGGCCAGACGGATGCGGGTGCCGTCTTCGACGCCCGGCGGGATGGTGACCTGCAGGGTCTTGTCCTTGCGCACGCGGCCTTGGCCGCCGCACACCCGGCAGGGGTCCTTGATGACGCGGCCCATGCCCTGACAGGTCGGGCAGGTGCGTTCGATGGTGAAGAAGCCCTGCTGGGCGCGGACTTTGCCGGCGCCGTGGCAGCCCGGGCAGGTTACCGGCTGGCTGCCGTCCTTACCGCCGGTGCCGCTACAGGCATCGCATTGGGCCGAGGACGGGACGGAGACATTGGCGGACTTGCCGCCGAACGCTTCCTCCAGGCTGATTTCCATGTTGAAGCGCAGATCGGCGCCACGGCCCGAGGCTTGGCCGCGCCGGCCACCGCCGCCGCCGCCCATGAAGTCGCCGAACATTTCCTCGAACAGATCCGAGAAGCCGCCGCCACCCCCGCCGCCGCCGAAACCGCCGCCGCCGCCACCAAAGCCGCCGCCGCCATCGAAGGCGGCATGGCCGAAGCGGTCATAGGCGGCGCGCTTCTGCTCGTCTTTCAGGACGTCATAGGCTTCGTTCAATTCCTTGAACTTGTCCGCCGCATTCGCATCCGGATTGCGGTCGGGATGGTACTGCATGGCCAGCTTGCGGTAGGCCTTCTTTAAATCGTCGGCGCCGGCGTTCCGCTCGCAGCCGAGGATCTCGTAGTAGTCGCGCTTGCTCATGCAATCTTTCGCAATCTATCAGTCAGGATGGGCAGTCAGGATGGGCAGTCAGGATGGGCAGTCAGGATGGGCAGTCAGGGCGGGCAGTTACGGCACTGTGCATGCGAACAGGCGCCCGGGGGAAGAGTCTTCCGCCCGGACGCCCGCCCGATTCGGGGCAATAAGGGCTTACTTGCCCTTCTTGTCGCCGTCCACTTCCTCGAAGTCGGCATCGACCACCGAGCTGTCGTGACCGGCAGCACCGGCACCGGCAGCACCGGCACCGGCAGCGCCTTCAGGCGCCTGGGCTCCGCCGGCGGCTTCCTGAGCCGTGGACATGGCCTCGCCCAGCTTCATGGACGACTGCATCAGGGCCTCGGTCTTGGCCTTGATGGATTCGGCGTCGTCGCTGTCCATGACGCCCTTCAGGGCCGCCACGTCACGCTCCACGTCGGCCTTCAGGGCGGTATCGACCTTGTCGCCGTACTCGGTCAGGCTTTTCTCGGTGGCGTGCACCAGCGAGTCGGCGTGATTGCGGGCTTCGACGATTTCCTTGCGCTTCTTGTCGTCGGCGGCGTGGGCCTCGGCTTCCTTGACCATGCGGTCGATGTCGGAATCGTTCAGACCGCCCGAGGCTTGGATACGGATCTGCTGTTCCTTGCCGGTGGCCTTGTCCTTGGCCTGGACGTTGACGATGCCGTTGGCGTCGATGTCGAAGGTCACCTCGATCTGGGGCACGCCGCGCGGTGCGGTGGGCAGGCCCATCAGATCGAACTGGCCCAGCATCTTGTTGTCGGCGGCCATCTCGCGCTCACCCTGGAACACCCGGATGGTCACAGCGGTCTGGTTGTCCTCGGCGGTGGAGAACACCTGGCTCTTGCGGGTCGGGATGGTGGTGTTGCGGTCGATCAGGCGGGTGAACACGCCACCCAGGGTCTCGATGCCCAGCGAAAGCGGGGTCACGTCCAGCAGCAGGACGTCCTTGACCTCGCCCTTCAGCACGCCGCCCTGAATGGCGGCGCCGATGGCGACCACTTCGTCGGGGTTGACGCCCTTATGGGGCTCGCGACCGAAGAATTCCTTCACCACTTCCTGGATCTTGGGCATGCGGGTCATGCCGCCCACCAGGATGATTTCGTCGATCTCGCTGGCCTTGAGGCCGGCATCCTTGAGCGCCGCCTTGCAGGGCTCGATGGTGCGGGCGACGAGGTCTTCCACCAGGGCTTCCAGCTTGGCGCGGGTCAGCTTGACGTTCAGATGCTTGGGGCCAGAGGCGTCGGCGGTGATGAACGGCAGGTTGACCTCGGTCTGCATGGACGAGGACAGCTCGATCTTGGCCTTCTCAGCCGCTTCCTTCAGGCGCTGCAGGGCCAGACGGTCGGAGCGCAAATCGATGCCCTGGTCCTTTTTGAACTCGTCGGCCAGATAGTCGATGATGCGGGCGTCGAAATCTTCACCGCCCAGGAAGGTGTCGCCGTTGGTGGACTTCACCTCGAACACGCCGTCGCCGATTTCCAGCACGGACACGTCGAAGGTGCCGCCGCCAAGGTCATACACGGCGATGATGCCGGCGCCCTTGCGCTCCATGCCATAGGCCAGCGCGGCAGCGGTCGGCTCGTTGATGATGCGCAGGACTTCCAGGCCGGCGATCTTGCCGGCGTCCTTGGTGGCCTGACGCTGGGCGTCGTTGAAATAGGCCGGGACGGTGATGACGGCCTGGGTGACGGTCTCACCCAGATAGGATTCCGCAGTTTCCTTCATCTTGGTCAGGATGTAGGCCGAAATCTGGCTGGGGCTCTGCTTCCTGCCGCCGGCTTCCACCCAGGCGTCGCCGTTTTCGCCGTTCACGATGTGATACGGCACCAGGTTCATGTCCTTCTTGGTGATCGGATCTTCGAACCGACGGCCAATCAGGCGCTTGATGGCGAACAGGGTGTTGGTGGGGTTGGTCACCGCCTGGCGCTTGGCCGGCTGGCCGACCAGACGCTCGCCGTTATCGGCGAAAGCCACCATGGACGGAGTGGTACGCATGCCTTCGGCGTTCTCGATGACGCGGGCGGTTTTGCCCTCCATCACGGCCACGCAGGAATTGGTGGTGCCCAGGTCGATACCAATGACTTTGCTCATGTCTTCCTCTTGTCGATGCAGCCGGTCCGGCGGTCCTCTAGGAGCAATGCGGCAACCGCCGAAACCCCCTTCAGGGTGAAATGGATAAACGAGTATGACGACGCGTTACGATGTCGCACCGGCGTTATATAGGGTGGTGGGAGAATCCTGCAACTCCGGGGAATGACGTGGCAAAATTCGCCTCGCCACGTCAACCTCGACCCGGAGCGTGAAAACGGATAAAAATGGCCATGGCCGCTAGGGACGCACAGCTTATCGCCGACTTCGCCAAACAGGTGAAGGAACTTGCACACCGGTTTGCTGCCGAGCAATTGGCGCCCGAGCGGCGCGATGCCGGCGCCGCCTCGCGCACGGCTGAGCGGTTGGCCGCGATCTTCGAGATGGCCGTCGGCCGGGTGGACGAGTTGATCCCACCGCAACAGCCGTTGGCCTGCTGCTCTGGGTGCAGTTGGTGCTGCTGCCTGGTGTTGTTGGTCGAGGCACCGTTCGTGCTGTGGCTGGCCGATACTTTGCGCGCGCGCGCGGACCCTGCCTCTTTAGCTGCCCTTGGCCACAACATGACGCTCGAGGGCGGCGCCTGCCCGCTGCTGGCCGACGATGGCCGTTGCCAAACTTATGACACCCGTCCGCTGGTCTGCCGCGCGCACAGCTCCATCGATGCCGACGCGTGTGCCCGCCAGTTTGCCGACGAGGATGTGATCATCGAGTCCCGTGGCGGACAAAGCGCAATCTGGCACGCCATGGCGGTCGGCTTGGCCGAGGCCATGAACGCTGCCGGGTTGGGCCGCGACACGGCATTGCATTTCCGCCGCGCCATGGTGGTGGCCTTGGCCATGCCTGATGCCAGTGCCCGCTGGGCCGCCGGTGAGGATATTTTTGCCGTCGCCCGATCCCCTGAATGTGACCAAGGTTTTCGGACCCTTCACGGCAACTGAGGCTAGGGCCGTATGATCGTATCGGCCAGCTACCGCACCGATATTCCCGCCTTTTATGCCGCGTGGTTCGCCAACCGGTTCCGCGCCGGCTATGCCAAGGTGGTCAATCCCTATGGCCGGCAGGTCTCCACCGTGCCGCTACGTACCGGGGTGGACGGCTTCGTGTTCTGGACCCGCAATGCGGCACCGTTCCGCCCGGCGTTGGAGTTGGTGCGGGCGGCCGGGATTCCGTTCGTGGTGAGCTACACCGTCACCGACTACCCCCGTGCGCTGGAAACCTCGGTGGTTCCGGCGGAACGGGCGGTGGCGGATATGCGGGGCTTGGCGGCGGAGTATGGTTCGCGCGCCGTGGTGTGGCGCTATGACCCCATCGTGTGTTCCACCCTCACTCCGCCGGACTGTCATCGGGCCAATTTCGCCCGGCTGGCGGCGGCGTTGGAAGGCGCGGTGGACGAAGTGGTGATCTCGTTCGCCGCCATCTACAAAAAGACCGCCCGCAACATGGATGTGGCCGCGCGTGCCCATGGTTTCACCTGGGGTGACGCCCCTGCCGACGACAAACGGAGTCTGGCGGGCGAATTGGCGGGGCTGGCGGCGGCGCGGGGCATGCGGCTCAGCCTTTGTTCGCAACCGGAATATGCCGCAGACGGAACGAGCCCGGCGGTCTGCGTGGATGCGCGCCGGCTAGAGGATGTGGCGGCGGGTTGGGGGGTGCCACGTGGCCTTAGGGCCAAAGTGAAGGGCAACCGCGCTGGCTGTTTGTGTCACGAAAGCCGAGACATCGGCGAATACGATACCTGCCCCCATGGCTGTGCCTATTGTTACGCGGTCAATTCGCGCGGGCTGGCGAAGACGCGGTATGCGGAGCATGACCCCGAGGGGGAGTTCCTGTTCCCGCCACCCTGGGTGGTTGCGGCGGAGAAAACCTTGTTGTGATAAATACCGACTATTCCGCCGCGCAGCCGTCCAGGTGTTCCATGACCCCCGCCCAGATCGACGAATTCTACGCCCGCCTCGCCAAGGCCATGCCCAGCCCGAAAAGCGAGCTGGACTTCGTCAATCCCTATACCCTGCTGGTCGCGGTGGTGCTGTCGGCGCAGGCCACTGACGTGGGCGTCAACAAGGCGACCCGTCCGCTGTTCGCCCGGATCACCACGCCGCAGCAGATGCTGGACTTGGGCGAGGACGCGTTGCGAGAGGCCATCCGCACCATCGGCCTGTTCAAAACCAAGGCCAAGAACGTCATCACCCTGTCGCAGATGCTGGTGGAGCGCCATGGCGGCGAAGTGCCCCACGACCGCGCGGCCTTGGAGGCACTGCCCGGTGTTGGCCGTAAGACCGCCAATGTGGTGCTGAATGTGGCCTTCGGCGAGCCCACCATCGCGGTGGACACCCATTGCTTCCGCGTGGGCAATCGCACGGGGCTGGCGCCGGGGAAGACACCGCTGGAGGTGGAGGAGCGGCTGATGGCGGTGACGCCGCCGAAATGGGGCCATGACGCCCACCATTACCTGATCCTGCATGGCCGCTACACCTGCACCGCCCGCAAGCCCAATTGCCCGGCCTGTGTGGTGCGGGATTTGTGTGCGTTCCCGGATAAGACGGTGGGGTAGTTTTCGTTCCGTTTCTACCCCCTCGACGTCATGCCCGGACTTGTTCCGGGCATCCACGCGTCAACGCCTAACGCGCTGTTTCAGAGGGATTGGCTACGGAACCACGTGGATGGCCGGGTCAAGCCCACGACTGTCCGGTTTAATCAGATTGTCATCCCGAACGACCAACGGCAGGAGGTATCTCCGCTTGGCACACCGTGTCAGAACCGGACTCCAATGT
>JACMKT010000120.1 GCA_014380005.1 Rhodospirillales bacterium | reverse complement strand
GTGCCTTTGCGGCAGCCATTCGTCAATGGACGGCGGCAGCAAGAAGCCGGTGTCGCGGTCGATCTGGCGGAAGTTGCTCATGCCGGGGGATATCCATCATCGGGCGATCTACTGTGCCCGCGATTCTGCCATGTCCATGGCGCGAGGTTAAGTCCGACAGGCTGCTAGGGCTGAAACGGTCCCGATGCCGCTGACGGCGACCTGTCTCATTGCGTGCCCGGCTCCCCGCATTTCATGCGATCCATGACGGCGGTCACCACATCTTCGACGCTTTGGATCGCGCCACTCGGAATATCAGTCAGATCGATGTCGAGCTCCTCTTCCACCATGAAGATCATGCTCATGGCTTCAAGGGATTCGATCCCAAAATCATCGAACTTTGTCTCAGGCACGATCTCTTTGGTGGGCAACGCATTTTTTATAGCTGCCAGCACCCGCACTCTGATTTCATTTCTGCTATCGACTGCGTTCATCAACCGCTCCACACAGAAGCCCTTTGTCTGGCGACTAACGCGCTGGTTTGAAGACATGGCGCATATTGATCAAAAGTTGAATGACAATGCAAGGGCATTAGCGTTGACACATGGAATGCCTAGAAAAAATTAGCGGATAAATTGTCAACCAATTTCACCCCGCAAGCGATCACGACGGGCAACACTCGCCCCCCTTCTATGACCGCAATGCCACCACATCGCTCTCAGTGAGCAAGAGAACGAAGCGCTCCCACTGCTCAAGAGCCTCCCGTCGCTCACCTAAGGACTTACGCCAAAACAACTGCACCATCTGTGTTTCGGGGTGAGATTGTGTAGTTCCACTCCGAGTGGAAATCGTCGCCGGTGACGGCGAGGGCCTCCATGTCGGCGTCGGTGACCTTGAGGCCCTTGGGATAGTCGGCGGTGTCGAGTTCGCAGGCGACCTTCAGGCCGGTTTTGGTGGTGGTCGCGGCGATCAGTTCGACGACGGCGAGGCGGCTGGTCAGCGGTCGAGCCCGCCAGTTCTGCGAGATATGGCAAAAGAGCCGGTGCTCGATTTTATTCCACTTCGAGGTGCCCGGCGGGTAGTGGCAGACGGCGATGGTCAGGCCGGTTTCGTCGGCCAGCCTCTGGAGTTCGAGCTTCCAGAGCCGGACCCGCGCGCCATTGGAGCCGCCGCCATCGGCGGTGATCATCAGCCGCTGGGCGGCGGGATAACGCTGGCGGCCCATCTTGGACAACCACAGCCGAATGGTGTTGACGGCGAACTGAGCGGTGTCATGGGTGACGCCGACGCTCACCCAACCGCTGTTGTCGGTGACGTCGTAGACGCCGTAAGGGATCGCCTTGCCGAGGAGTTTATCCTCGAAATCATGCCCGTTCACTCGGCGAGGATGGCCCTTGCTACGCCAGTCGGTGCCCGCATTCTTGTAATTGCCGACCAGTTCCTTCTTCTTCGTATCCACCGAGATCACCGGCTGCCCGGCGCCTTGGAAGGCCAGCACCTGGGCGTTGATGTGCTCGAACTGGGCGTCACGGTCGGGGTGGTGGAGTCCCTCGTTGGCCTTGAAATTGCCCTGGCGGCTGAAGCCCAGCATCCGCAGCAGGCGCAGGACCGTGTTGGCCGACACGCGGTGCTTCATCGCGCGCAGCGCCGCCGCCAGCTTCTCCACGCTTTTCGACACCCAGAGCAGAGGCCGCATCGGATCACCCAGCGTCGCCGATCCGACCAGCCGCAGCAGATCCTCGGCCAGCGCCGCATCGGTGTCGGCCAAGCGCTTGCGCCCGCCCCCAGGACGCCTAATTCCCTCCGGGGCCGTGCCCGCGTCGAGTTCCTTTAGCCCACGCCCAATGGTGCTGGGCGCGATGCCGGTGGCCCGCGCCACGGCGGCAATCCCGCCATAGCCCAGCGCCCGCACTTGGGCCGCCGCGAACAAGCGACGCCCGCGCTCGTCCAGACTTGGCTGCAGCAGTTCGTAGTGACGGCGGATTTCACTTTCATCGATCATGCCGCCCAGGCGAACCGAACAACGCACCCCTGAGAATCCCCTACCGAAAGTTGCGCCTACTCGATTCAGCTATTTTGGCGCCGCTCCTTAACTCCCGTCAGGCACGGGTGACAGCGGCACCCAGGGTGAAGAAAAACGTGGTTTCGGCGTCGATGCGGCCTCGACCCAGATGCGCCCGCCATGGCGTTCGACGATCTTCTTACAGATGGCCAATCCGATACCGGTGCCCTCATAGCTGTCGGCGGCGTGAAGGCGTTGGAAAATCTGGAACACCCGGTCCGAATCTTCCGGTGGGATAGCTATGCCGTTGTCCCGCACCCAGAACAGCGGCGCCCCGGTCTCGTTGGGGCGCCAACCGACGCTGATCACCGGCGCTCGGCCGGGCGCGCGGTACCGCGATGCTGATTCCGGTATCGGCGAGTTCTTCCTGCAACACGGCCAGCGCATTGGTGAGAACTTGGGAAAAGGCGGTGGCTTCCAACGGTTTGGAAGTGCGCCCGATCCGCGACAGCGACAGCAGGTCAAGGATCAGCCGGTCCATGCGGAGCGCGCCATCGCGGGCGTAGCCGATGAAGGCATGGGCATCGTCATCCAGGCTGCCGGCGTAGCGCCGCTCCAGCAGCGTCAGATACGAGGTGACCATGCGCAGCGGCTGCCG
>JACMKT010000119.1 GCA_014380005.1 Rhodospirillales bacterium | reverse complement strand
TCCCCGCGAAGCTGAACCGCAGCCGCCATGGCAAACCTCCTGATGTTTGCCATGTTGAATCAGATTGCTGCGCGTTTGGGAATCCCCTACGTGAGTCTCGCTCACAGGGACTTGGTATTGCTCCGGTGCAATGGCGGCACCAATAGAACCTTAGCCCTTCCACCCAAGTTCCGCCGCCGCCTCGCGGCTTTCCTTTTCCAGCACCTCGATGCGTACCTGGGTGGTGCCCTGGTCGTGGAACTTCAACAGCTTGGCTGCTTTGCGCGAGACGTCGATGACGCGGCCTTTGACGAAGGGGCCGCGGTCGTTGACGCGCAGGATCAGTGATCGGCCATTTTCCAGATTGGTCACCCGGACTACGCTGGGCAGCGGCAATGTCTGGTGGGCGGCGGTCAGTTCGTCCTGGTCGTAGATTTCGCCATTGGCGGTCTGGCGGCCATGGAAGGGTTGGCCGTACCACGACGCGCGGCCTTCGGTCTTGTAGTCCCAATCCAGCTTGGGCGTGTACCACACTCCGGCGATTTGGTAGGGCTCGCCGATGCGGTAGCTGCCCTTGGAGCGGGACTTCTTCACCTTGGGCACGGGCGCCGGCTGAGTGGGCTCGGGCGGCGGTGGCGGAGTCGCCACCTCGCAGGTGGTGCAGCCGGCGGCGAACAGGGCGAAGGCAACGATCAGGAAATGAAACCGGGGGCGAGACCGTTCTGTCATCGCATCCTCCTAAAAAGATGCGAGCAGCATAGCTCTTTTGGTTATTGTGTTTTCAATGGTGGTATGCGGTGTCCATAAAAGGACACGGTTAATATTAACGCAATAATTTGTTAATAAGCATTAATTAAGCGAGGTTCCTCGCTGTGTCACGTGGGTCGCTTGAGTTCGAGCTTCCCTGCAATCAGGTAGATAATCGCCTCCCAGTTGCGGGTTGACCTGTGCCCTCTGGCTTTGGCCTTTGCCGCCTGGACGAGGCTATTGATGCCTTCGAGGATGCCGTTGGCGATTTTGCTGTCGAACCAGCGGAGGATGCCGTGCCAGTGGCGCGTGACGGTTCTGGCGGCGTCGGCGTCCTTGCCATTGGTGACGAACAGTCCCCTCGGCCCATCGAGATCAACGAACAGGCTGACGTAATCGTGGCCCCGCCTTGCGGCGGTCTCGTCGAAGGCGGCCCAGGTGACGCTTGGTGACGCTTGAATAGTCTGCGCGGGAGCGGGCTTCATCGACGTCGTGATGGAGAACCCGCCATCTCCTCGGTGTCGTGGGCCGGGCAAGCGGTCACGCCCCAGTTTGGGCAGGCAAAGCGGCTGCCCCGCGGAAAGTCCAAATGGATGCCCAGACGCTTGGCGGCGGCGTCGAACTTGCTGCCCGTCACCATCCACGGCGGTCGAACAAAGGGATGGAGGCTGGGGACTCAACCTGTGGTCAGGCGGCTACCCACACTGGATAGCGAGGAGGCTTTGTTTTTGGTCCCGGTTTTGCCGGTTTGAGGGAACGATGGGTCAGGGCGGTGATGCCGTCATCTTGTTTGGCGAGATGGGCGTGGGCGCTCGACCACGCCCAGTCCTGCGCCCGCTCGGCCAGATGGGCCTCGTCCATGACGACGGCGCCGAACTGGCTCTGCCAGAAATGGCCGGTGCGCTTCAGGCGGGAATGGACGTGGCCGGCATAGCGGCGATGCAGCGGAGCCAGGGCGCGGCGCACCCCGTCGGGGTCCGAGGGCACCACAATCAGGTGGACATGGTTGGGCATCAGCACCCAGGCCTAGACCGCGACACCGGCGGTGGAGGCAGGACTCCGCCAGCAGGGCGCAATAGAACGCGTAATCGTCGTCGCTGAAAAACACCTGCGCGCGACCGTTGCCGCGCTGGGTGACATGGTGCGGCAGGCCGGGAACGACGAGGCGGGCAAGGCGGCTCGTGCCCCATCCTCTGCCGAGGATCAACCGATGTCAATCAGTGCACTGTCACCGGAATTCGGGTTCGAGTCCCGTCGTCCGCACCATTAAATCAACGGCGGAACGGGATCGACCAGTTCCTTTCACAAACGGGCGGCACGCCGAGCCGCAATCCCCGTTATTGCGCGAGCCAATCCGGGAGTGAAAACAAGATCAGGTCGGTGAGCCAATGCGCCCCTATGGCAGGCCAAAGCGAGCGGGTAAGTAAAACAGACACCATGGCTATAATGCCAAAAACCGCAGCAATGATAATGCTTGCCGGTCCAAGAGACCAATGAAAGGCAGCAAAAAGAGCAGCGGAAAGCATTATGGTCGGGCCGCTGCGCCAGCCGCGACGTTCCGCCCATGCCAGAAACAACCCCCGCGACAGCAACTCCTCGCTGACGGCGACAAGGGGTATACCCAATACAGTATCAATTGCCAGCAACGCTTGCCCTTCAAGAACCGGGTAAGCGAATAACCCGCCGGTGGGCAACACTTGGCGCAACAGGCGGTCGGCAATGACGGTCGTGAGAACCATCCCAACCGCCCAGCCGCATGCTGCAATCACCGAATGAGGCTTCACGAGACGAAGCTGTCGCGGCAGCATGGCAATGAAACAAAACGATACCACTAGCGCCCGCGAGCCATAATCAAGAAATAGCCACGTCACTACACTCCCAGTACTTAGAAAAATGTCATTCAGAAGGAAAACCATAGCCCCGACTACCAGGGCTATGGAAATTACACGGGGATGCCTCCAACTACCCACGGATCCCCCCTTTTGGCGGATAACTCACCTTGGGTGGTTGCTGAGTGGGTCGGGGCTGGAACGGTGGCCGAGGCTGCGTAACATCATAGGGCGGAGGCATCACAATGGGTGGCCGCGGCGGTAGCGGAGGGATGAAAATAGGCCCTGTCTGGAATGGGCCATTTTCGTCGCCGTTCGAAGTATTGTCAGTCATTTGATTATTGATAGCAGTTTCCGTCGGCCCGCCGGGCCGCATCAGGCCGTCCACTTTCAGACCCTTGTCCTTTTGGAACGAGCGGATGCCGTTGAACATGGCATCATCGGTCCAGTCGTCGATACCGCGATGGGGCGGCACGTCGTAATAGCCGATTTGATTGAGGGCCTTTTTGGTGTTGATGATGTCGCCGGGATCGACAGTGTAATTCGTTCCCATGGTTTGTTTCAGGTTGAACCAGGACAAGATGCACCTCCTCGTGTTCCGCACCGCATGCGCCGGATACGGGACACCATATGCACCAAAAGGTCGCAGAGACGTTTGGACGCGTTGAGACCAGAAGCGAATGGGTCACTGCGTCCGGTTCTCCGCCCGCGCTTTGCGGACAGGCCGTCGATTACCCGAGGAAGAGCAGTCTGGTTCGGTTCTCCACAGCCCGGCAAAGGCGTGGGCCGATAGGCCACTCTCAGAAAAGATCTACCATTACGCGCCACTCACATCAAGAACATTAGGCGAACGAACGGTTTAAGGCAGGGCAGTGGCACGTGCGATCATTCTCCTCACCGCAGCAGCAATTTCCCCACCAGCACCTCGGTGGCCTTATCCGTGGTGGGGTCCTTGCGCAGGGTGTCCAACGCCACCGCCTTGACCGTGGCGGCGGGGTTGCCCTTGGCGAATTCCTCCCACGGCATGGCCGACAGATTGGCCGCGATCTTTTCCGTGATCTTCTTGTTGATGGCGGCCTGGGCGGGGAAGACCACGGTCAAATCCATGTTGACCACGTGGAAGATGCCGTTGGCATCCCAGAATTCCACGACGATGGTGGTCAATTTGACGAAGAATTCACCGCCTTCCTTGCTTGCAGCCAATGCAGAGACGGGCGCTAATGCAAAGACGGGCGCCAGCAGCAGCGCGGCCAGCAGGGTGCGGCGGGGAAGTTGGGTGGGCATCAGTCTTCGCCGGCCAGGATGACTTGGGCTTCGGCCAGTTCGGCGCCCATCAGGCGGATATTGCCCAGCAGGGCGCCGACGATGGTGCGCACGCCCTTGGGGGCCTTTTCCAATTGCTCGGTCAGGCGTTCCTTGGCGATGACCACGCAGGCGGTTTCCACCTCGGCCATGGCCGAGGCCATGCGCGGCTGGTCGTCGATCAGCGCCATTTCGCCGAAGATGCCGCCCTGGATGACCAGACCCAGCTCGACCCGCTGGCCCTTGACCGATTTGAAGATGGCAACGCGGCCATATTCCACCACATAGGCTTCGTGGCCCGGTTCGCCTTCGTCGAAGATCAGGGCGCCGGGTTCGAACACCTTGCGCCGGACGTCGGCCAGTTCGACCATCATGCCCCTCCCCGCCGGGCGGAGAAGTTCTTGGGCACCAGGATGGTGTTCTGCGCCGGGGCGATGGTGTCCAGGGTGGGGAAGTCGATGGTGTAATGCAGGCCCCGGCTTTCGCGCCGCATCAGGGCCGAGCGCACGATCAGTTCCGCCACCATGGCAAGGTTGCGCAGTTCCAGCAGGTCGTTGGTGACGCGGAAGCTGCCGTAATATTCCTCGATCTCGGACAGCAGCAGCTTGACCCGGTGCTTGGCCCGCTCCAGCCGTTTGGTGGAGCGCACGATGCCCACGTAATCCCACATGAAGCGGCGCAGCTCGTCCCAATTATGGGCGACCACCACTTCCTCGTCGGAATCGATGACCCAGCTTTCGTCCCAGGCCGGAATCACCGGCGGCGGCACGATGGCGCCCATGCGGGCGATGATGTCGTCGGCGGCAGCGGCGCCGAACACCAGACATTCCAGCAACGAGTTGGAGGCCAGCCGGTTGGCGCCGTGCAGGCCGGTGCACGAGACCTCGCCGATGGCGAACAGATTTTCCACATCGGTATGGCCGGAATGGTCGGTCAGCACGCCGCCGCAGGTGTAATGCGCCGCCGGCACCACCGGAATGGGTTCCTTGGTCATGTCGATGCCGTATTTCAGGCATTCGGCGTACAAAGTGGGGAAGTGGCTGGTGATGAACTCGGCGGGCTTGTGGCTGATGTCCAGATAGACGCACTCGCAGCCCAGGCGCTTCATCACATCGTCGATGGCGCGGGCGACGATATCGCGGGGGGCCAGCTCGCCGCGCGCATCGTATTCGTCCATGAAGCGGGTGCCGTCGGGCCGCAGCAATTGCCCGCCCTCGCCGCGCACCGCTTCCGAGATCAGGAACGATTTGGCCTTGGGGTGGAACAGGCAGGTGGGGTGGAACTGGCTGAATTCCATGTTCGCCACCCGGCAGCCGGCGCGCCACGCCATGGCGATGCCGTCCCCGGTGGAGCCGTCGGGGTTGGACGAATACAGATACACCCGCGACGCACCGCCGGTAGCCAGCACCACGGCGCGCGACGCCAGGGTAACCACGCGGCCATTGGCGCGGTCCAGGGCATAGGCGCCGACGCAGCGGCCCAGGCGGTCGCCGGGCAAACGCTCGCGGATGACGTCGATGCCGTTATAGCCTTCGAAAATCTCGGCCCCCGAATCGCGCAGCCGTTCCATCAGCGCCGTCTGCACCGCACGCCCGGTGGCGTCGGCGGAGTGGATGACGCGGCGATGGGAATGACCGCCCTCGCGGGTCAGGTGATAGGCGCCGTCCTGGCGGTCGAACAAAACGCCCTGGTCGATCAGCCATTGGATGGCCGGCTTGGCGTTTTCCACCACGAAGCGGACGGCGTCCACATTGCACAGACCGGCCCCCGCGTTCAGGGTGTCGGCCACGTGGGATTCGGTGGTGTCGGTGGCATCCAGCACGGCGGCGATGCCGCCCTGGGCATAGAAGGTGCTGCCCTCGGACAGCGGCCCCTTGGCAAGCACGGCCACCCGCGCATTGGGCTTGGCGGCCAGCACGCGCAAGGCCAGCGACAGCCCCGCCGCGCCCGAACCGATCACCAGCAGATCATACGCCATGGCTGTTACCCTTCAGCTCCAGTCCAGACCGATATCGACCGCCGGGGCCGATTGAGTGATGCGGCCCACGGACACGTAATCCACCCCGGTTTCGGCGATGGCGCGGATGGTGTCCAGGGTCACGCCGCCCGAGGCCTCGGTCTTGGCCCGCTTGGCGACCAGGGCCACCGCTTGGCGCAGCATGTCCGGCCCCATATTGTCCAGCAGCACGATGTCGGCGCCGGCCTCCACCGCTTCCGCCACCTGGGCCAGAGTGTCGCATTCGGCTTCGATATTGGGCAGGCCGGCCTGCTTGGCCGCACGCACCGCTGCCCCCACGCCGCCGCACACGGCGATGTGGTTGTCCTTGATCAGGACACCGTCATACAGGCCCATGCGGTGGTTCTTGGCGCCGCCGCACAGGGTGGCGTATTTGCTGAGCTTGCGCAGGCCGGGAATGGTCTTGCGGGTGTCCAGCAAAGTACAGCCGGTGCCCTGGATGCGGTCGGCATATTGCCGGGTCAGGGTGGCGATGCCCGACAGCAATTGCAGCAGGTTCAGCGCCGTACGCTCGCCGGTCAGCAGGCCGCGCGCCGGGCCTTCCATTTCCGCCAGCACGGTGCCGGCGGGGACCATCTGACCGTCGCGCACCTTGGCGGTGAAGCGGGCCTGGGGCACCACCATCTTGAACACTTCGGCGGCCACCGGCAGGCCGGACACCACCATGGCGTGGCGGGCCTGCATCACGCCCTTGAAATGCAGATCGGCGGGAATGACCGTGGCCGAGGTGATGTCGCCGTGCTCCCAGCCCTGGCCGCCGGTGTCTTCGTCCAGCCCGGCCTGAATGGCGCGGCGGGCATCGGCAATGTCGAGTTCAGGCTGCATTGGTCGCTCCCGAAGCGTCGGGCGACATGGGCACCGATTTGGACATTTCCAGCATGCGTTCCAACGGCTTCAGCGCCTGCATCCGCAATTCCTCGGGCACATGGATGGACGGGCCTTCATTGACCATGGCGAGATAAATCTTTTCCAGCGTGTTGCGCGCCATGAACGGGCAATCGGCGCAGGACGCGCAGGCCCCATTGGCGAAAGGCGCCGGGATGAAGGTCTTCTCGGGCGCCGCCTTGGTCATCTGATGGATGATGTGGGGCTCGGTGGCGATGATGAATTGCGTGCCCGGACTCTTGATGACGAAATCCAGGATACCCTTGGTGGAGCCCACGTAATCGGCATGGCCCAAAACCGTCTCGGGGCATTCGGGATGGGCGGCCACCAGGGCGCCGGGGTGGCGCACCTTCAGCTTGACCAGTTCCTTTTCCGAGAACTGTTCGTGGATGATGCAGCTGCCCGGCCACAGGGTCATGTCGCGCCCGGTCTTCTTGGCGATGAAGGCGCCCAAGTGACGGTCGGGGGCGAACAGGATGGGCTTGTCCGCCGGCAAGGAATTGACGATCACTTCGGCATTGGACGACGTGACGATGACGTCCGACAGCGCCTTGATGTCCGCCGAGCAATTGATGTAGGTCACCGCGATATGATCAGGGTGCTTCTCGCGGAAGGCGCGGAAAGTATCGGGCTGGCAGGATTCCTCCAGCGAGCAGCCGGCTTCCGCATCGGGAATGACCACGATCTTGCTGGGCGACAGGATCTTGGCGACCTCGCCCATGAAGCGCACGCCGCAGAACACGATCATGTCGGCATCGGTGGCGGCGGCCTTGCGCGACAGATCCAGGGAATCGCCGACGAAATCGGCCAAATCCTGGATTTCACCATCCTGATAATAATGGGCCAGGATGATGGCGTTCTTTTCGCGCCGCAGCCGGTTGATCTCGGCCACCAAATCCAAAGTGGGGTCGAGACGCTCCTCGGTCAGGGCATCGGGAGGCGGCAGGACGACGGTATCGGTCATGAATCTCTCGGCCTAAAGGGGCGAAGACAGAAGTAAGAGCGAATTTCGGCGCTGAGCGCAACCCATCACCGCGCGTGGCCCCTGTGCAATGTGGCGCCCCATGGGACGAGAGGGCGTTTTTCGACCTATCCCCTGCCTATGATATAGAGCTGTATGCCCATCGAAGGAATTCCCCTCCCTTGTGCAATGCCCCATTATCCATCTGAGCGAAGGGAAGGACCAGAAGGGTATGGGTATAATGGTACAGCCGAGCAACGAGACCGCCGCGCTGATCGTGGTGATCGAGGATGAAGCCATCGTCCTGGCCGGCTATCAGATGCTGTTCGAAAGCTGGGGCTACCGCGTCATCGCGGCGCCGTCCACCGAGGACGCCCTGAGCCAATTACGTTCAGCCCAGGAAATCCCGGATTTCATTCTGGCCGATTACCGGTTGAAGGAAGGCAATACCGGGACCGAGGCTATCCAGACCCTGCGCGACACCTTCGGCCCGGCCATCCCCAGCGTGCTGGTCACCGGCGATACCGCCGTGGACCGCCTGCGTCATGCCGCCGCCAGCGGCCTGCCCATCCTGCACAAGCCGGTCAATGGCCGCCAGCTGATGGATATCCTGCAACGGTCCCTGGGCGCCGCTGCGTAACTGGCAACCTGCGTCAAATCTGACGTAGGTTGCCCTAGCAGCTGTGGAAAAAAGCCAAATTTCCTCGTCATTCCCGCGAAAGCGGGAATCCATGCATCCGACGACACAGCATATGGTGTCAAATACCGCAGCTCGCCCCAACATGGACCCCCGCTTTCGCGGGGTGACGAGATGAAGGGGGCGGGAAGAGTTTTTCCGCAGCCTGCTTAGGCGCGCCGCTCCAACATTTCGATCCGCCGCCGCAAATCCGCCACCTGGTCGGATATGGCGTTGCCGTCCAGCGCATGACGCAGGGCGTCGCACACCCACGCGCCCACCGTACGGCCCTCGCTCTTGGCCCTGGCGGCCACTGCGCGCCGCAACTCTTCCGGGATTCCGCGAACCGCCCACGCGGAATCGCCCTTGCTGTCGTCAGACATCTGCATTACAACTGTTGTGCAAGTAAAGCAATTGTTTACCGCCTATGCGAGAATCATTCACATTACCGATGTGGCATACGCTTAAATGAATAGGATGTGAATATATGACTAAGGTCTGCCCCTATTGCGCCAGCGGCAACGTGAGACGGATGTGGGACGGGAATGGTGATGTGGATTGGTGCCAAGCCTGCCACCACGCATGGCTCGTCAATGCCGAAACCGGCCAGCCCATGGATCGCAACGAAGCGGATCTCGCCCGTGCAGGGCTAGCGCCGCCGCAGGATGACTGACTGGAACAGCCGCACGGCCAGTTTGCGCGCTTCGTCCAGCAACAGCACCGAACTGCCCACCAAAGCCGCCAAGCCCCATTCGGACAGGGTCAACGGTGCGGTGTGGAACAAAGCCTGAGCGGGCGCCCAATGCACCACCACCGCCTGCAAGGCCAGCACCATTGCCAAAGCCAGCCATAGCTTGCCATTGCGGAACAGACGGGGATTGAACGCCGATTCACCGGACACCCGGGCATTGAACACGTTGAACACCTGGAACATGACGAAGGTGGTAAAGGCCAGGGTGCGGGCGTGGACCGCGTCACCGGAGGCACACCACAGCACCGCCAAAGTGCCCACCGCCATGGTGATGCCGTAGCTCAACAGGCGCACCAGCCGAGACCGCGACAGGATGGCGTCCTGACGGGGACGCGGGGGCTCAATCATCAATCCGGCGCGGGGCGGATCGAAGGCCAAGGCCAAAGCGGGCGGGCCGTCCATGATGATGTTGACCCACAAGATCTGGATGGGATGGAACGGCACCGGCATGCCCAGCAGGGGCGCGGCGAACACCGCCAGCAGGGCGCCCACATTGGTGGATAATTGGAAGCGCACGAATTTGACGATGTTGTCATAGATGGTGCGGCCTTCCTGCACCGCGTGCACCACCGTGGCGAAATCGTCATCGGTCAGCACCATGGTGGCGGCCTCGCGGGTGACGTCGCTGCCGGTGCGGCCCATGGCGATGCCGATATGAGCCTGCTTCAACGCCGCCGCATCGTTGACCCCGTCGCCGGTCATGGCGACCACATGGCCCACATTGCGCAGGGCGGCGACGATACGCACCTTGTGTTCGGGGGCGACGCGGGCGAAGACGGCGATGTCGTTCACCCGCGCCGCCAATTCCGCATCGTCCATGCGGTCAAGGTCCACGCCGGTGACCACCTCGCCGTCCAGCCCCAAGGCACGGCCAATGGCGGCAGCGGTGATGCGGTGATCGCCGGTGATCATCTTGACCGCGATACCGGCCTGCGCGCAGGCCGTCACCGCCGCCCGCGCCGACGGACGCGGCGGGTCCATGAGCCCGACCAGGGCGGTGAACACCAAGCCTTTGTGCGCGGCGGCCAGGGGATCGGCCAGGGCGGCTTCATCCACCTCCGCTTCGGCCAGGGCCAGCACGCGCAGGGCTTGACCGCCCAGATGCTCCATCTCGCGGTGGATGGCGTCACGGTCATCATCCGTGAGGGGATGGTCGCCGCCGGGGTCGCGGATGGCGTGGCATAGCTCGATCACCACGTCGGGGGCGCCCTTGACCATCATGCGCAGCACGCCGCCATCACGGTGCACGGTGATCATCAGCTTGCGCACGGAATCGAACGGCAGCTCCGCCACCCGCGGCCATACGGTCGTCAGCCCGGCCTTCTCCGCCAGCACCAGCAGCGCGCCCTCGGTGGGGTCGCCGACCACCATGCGGCTGTTGTCGGCGTCGCATAGCCGTGAATCGTTGCACAGGCCGGCGGCGCGCACATAGGGCAGCAGATCATGATCGGCAACAACGCGGCCAGCGGCGCCATAGCCCTCGCCCTCCACCCCGAAACGGCGGCCCCCGGCCCAACCGGCGGTGGCGGTCATCTGGTTCAGGGTCAGGGTGCCGGTCTTGTCCGAGGCGATCACCGTGGTGGAGCCCAAGGTCTCCACCGCCGCCAGCCGTTTGACGATGGCGCCGTGACGGGCCATGCGGCCCATGCCGATGGCGAGCGTCACCGTCACCACCGCCGGCAGCCCTTCAGGGATGGCGGCCACGGCCAGGGCCACGGCGGTGAGGATGCTGTGAGCCAAGGGCTCGCCACGCATCAGCCCCATGCCCAGGATGATGGCGACCACCACACCGGCGATCAGCGCCAGCCGGTGACCCAATTGGTCCAGCCGCTCCTGCAAGGGCGTGCGGCCCTCAAGCGCCGTTTCCAGCAAACCGACGATGCGGCCCATTTCCGTGGTGGCGCCGGTGGCGGTGACCAGCATCTCGCCGCGCCCACGGGTGACCACACTGTTCATGAAGGCTTGGTTGACGCGGTCCGCCAACGGGGTCTCGTGGTCGGCCAAGGCCTGGGTGTCCTTGGACACCGCCATGGATTCACCGGTCAGGCTGGATTCGTCGATCTCCAACCCGTGGGCGGCGACCAAGCGGCCATCGGCGGGCACGCGGTCACCGGCTTCCAGCAGCACCAGATCGCCGCGCACCAGATGCTCGGCCATGACTTCCAGCTTCAGCCCGCCGCGCCGCACCCGCGATTGCTGGGCCAGCATGCCCTTCAACGCATCGAGAATCTTTTCCGCGCGGTATTCCTGATAGAAGCCCAAACAGGCGTTGAACAGCACCACCACCAGGATCACCACCATGTCGGTGGTGTCGCCGATGATCCCGGCCAAACCGCCCGCCGCCAGCAACACCACCACCAGCAGGCTTTTGAACTGCTCAAGGAACAGCATCCAGGCCGGTTTGGCGGCCTTTTCGGGCAAACGGTTGAGACCATCCGCCGCCAGCCGCCGCTCGGCCTCTGCCGCCGGCAGGCCTGCTTCCAGATCGCTGTTCAGCCGGGCGCAAGCATCGCGCGCGCTCAACACATGCCAGGATTCGTTCTGCGCCGCCATCGTGTGCCCCCGGATTACCCAGCCAAGATAGGTCCATGGGGGCCGAGATCAAATATGAATGGATGCGTTAGCCCCTCGCCGGGCGGGCCCTCCGGTCCCTTGGCAGCCGCCGCAATGGCGGCTACCCCCGCCGCAGCATATGCAGGCTGAACAATTGGGCTGAATCGATCCACACATGTTCGGGGACGAAGCCGCCCAGGCGGGCGAGCCAGCGGAATTGCTCCACGGTGTATTTGTAGCAATCCTCCACATGGAGGGTATCACCCCGGCGGAAGGCGAACAGGCGTCCGGCCACGCTGACCGCTTGGCGCCGGCTGGCGACCAAGTGAATTTCCACGCGGCCCTCGCGGGCATTCCACCACGCCCGGTGATCGAAGGCGCGGATGTCGAAATCCGCCTCAAGCTCGCGGTTGGCGCGGGCCAGCAGATTGCGGATGAAGGCGGTGGTGACGCCTTGGGAATCGTCATAGGCGGTTTCCAGCACGTGCGGGTCCTTGGTGAGGTCCACCCCCACCAGCAGCCGCCCGCCCGGCCCCACCAGCTTAGCCACCCGGCGCAGGAAGTCGCGGGCGTCGCCCGGCATCATGTTGCCGATGGTGGAACCGGGGAAGAAGCCCAGCACCGGCCCGTCGCCATCGGCATCGGGGGGCAGCACCAGGGGGTGGTTGAAATCGGCCACCATGGGCGCGACCGCCATGGCGGGATGGACCTGGGCGATGCGCCGTGCCGCCAACAGCAATGGTTCGCGCGCCACGTCGATGGGCACATAGGCGGCAGGCGCCTCCAAAGCCGCCAGCAGCAGCCGGGTCTTGCGCATGCTGCCGGCACCGAATTCCACCACGCGGGCACCGGCGCCGACCACTTGCGCGATCTCGCCGCCTTGGTCGGTGAGCAGGCCGATTTCCGTACGGGTGGGGTAGTATTCCTCCAACTCGGTGATGCGCTCGAACAGGGCCGAGCCCTCGGCGTCGTAAAGATACTTGCACGGCACCGCGCGGGGCCGCCGCGTCAGGCCGGCCAGCATGGATTCCCTGAACCCATCGGTGGGCATAATTGTCCTCATGCATCCTCCGCCAGCCGAAGGCCGGTGAACTGCCAGCGCGTGGCCGGCCACCAGAAATTGCGGTAGGTCGGGCGGCAATGGCCCGGCGGAGTGGCAAAGGAGCCCCCCCGGCAGACCATGCGCCCGGCCATGAATTTGCCGTTGTATTCGCCGAAAGCCCCCTTGGGCGCATGCCAGCCGGGATAGGGCCGGTGGGCGCTGGCGGTCCATTCCCAGACGTCACCCGTGCCCGAGACAGCCACTTCCCATTCCGCTTCATCGGGCAACCGGGCACCGGCCCAAGTCGCATAGGCGTCGGCCTCGTACCAACTGACATGGCAGACCGGGGCGTGGGGCTGGACCGGCTGGCGACCGGACAGGGTCATGACCGTCCAGCCGCCATCGTCGCGGCGCCAATAATCCGGCGCGCACCAGCCCTGGGCCTGAACCACATCCCAACCATCCGACTGCCACAGCAAGGGATTGGCGTAACCGCCATCGGCCATGAAGTCCTGCCACTGGGCATTGGTCACCGGGCGCGAGGCCAGCCGGAACGGCGCCAGCACCACCGGATGGCGCGGGGATTCGTTATCGAAGGCGAAGCCGGGGCCAGAATGGCCGATTTCTACTAGCCCACCATCATGGGCGATCCAGGCGGATTGTGTTACGGCATGGCAGACCGGTTTGGAGCTGCGCCATGCCGGTTCCAGCGGATTGCGGGCGAACAGGGCCAGCCCGTCGGTCAGGATCAGTTCCTGATGCTGTTCCTCATGGGCGAGGCCCAAATCCAATAAAGGGAACACTTCACCATGGGCCAGCAAATCCAGCATGCCCTCATCCACCCAACGGCGGTAGGCCAGCACCTCGGCCAAGCCGGGCCGGGTCAGCCAACCCCGGCTGCCCTGGGCCGGGCGGTTGCGGCCAACATTGTCGTAATAGGAATTGAACAGATCACGGAAGGCGGCATTGAACGGCGGGCGGCCACTCAGCAGGAAGGTCTCGAAGAACCATGAGGTATGGGCCAGATGCCATTTAGCCGGTGATGCCTCGGCGAAGGCCTGCGCCCCCATATCCTCGGGCGTCAGCCCCTCCACCAGAGCTTCCGTTTGGGCACGGACCCGACGAAAGCGCTGGGCCGGATCTTCTAAAGACATAAGCTGATCTCCGCCGTGCCCCAATGTGCCTAAGGTTGGTGTATCTGAGGTCGGATGCTGCACTGCAACCTTCAACTACGCGGTGGTGGTGCCCCGGATGGGGGAGGCCTAGCCCTGCTTTTCCTCGGCGAACTGATTGGGAGCGCGGGCGGCGATTAAATCGCGGTAAGCGGCCATATAGGCTTCGGCCATGGCGCGGGCCGGGTGACGCAAGGCGCGGCGGCGGGCGGCGACACCCATGGCCTCACGCAAACGGCGGTCGGCCAGCAGGGTGCGCAAGCCACCCACCAGGGCGTCCGGGTCGCCCGGCGCGATGAACAGGGCGGCGCCGCTCCACGTTTCGCGCAAGGCGGCGGTGTCGCCCAACACCAGGGCGCAGCCGGCCAGGGCGGCTTCGGGCAGCCAAGTGCCGGCTTCCTCGGCGGTCAGGGCCACGTAAAGCGAAGCGCGGTTGAACCATGGGATCATCTGCGACACATGGATGCGGCCCAGGGACGACACCCCCTCCAGCTTGAGCGGCCGGCCATGCACGTCCAATTGCTCGCCCGCCACCACCACCGGCCAGGGCAGGCGCGGCGCGGCCAGTTCCAGGGCGGACCGCCGGGCGGCATCGTCACGCTGGGCGCCCACCGACAGAATCACCGGTTCCTTGGTGACGGCGGTGAAGCGGGTGGGGTCGCGGCCATCACGGATGACGCGGCCCGGCATGATGCCGAAATGCCGGGTCAGCGCCGCCATCATGGTGTCGGTGGGGGTGACCACCAGATCGGCACCCTTCAGGCCATGCTGGAAGGCGGCGCGGCAGGCGCGGCGTTGATCGGCGTCAAGCCGCCCGTATGACGCACCCGAACCGGGATGGCCCGCCGCCAGCACCTTGCTGCACCACGGCAGCCCGGCATGGAGGTAGCCGGTCAAATGGACCACGTCGGGATTGAGCATTTCCTCCACCGACAGCAGCCAGTCGGCGATGCGGGAGCGGTTTGCCAGATGCTCGGCGGGAGTGGCCGCCGCCACCGGACAGGCGATCAGTTCCACGCCGGGGATGGCGGCGTATTCGATGCGCTGGCCGGGGCGCAACGGCGTCAGCGCCGCCACCGTAACCTCCACGCCCAGGGCCGACAGCTCGCGCACCAAAGTATCCACATGGGGCCACACCGAACCTGGAGGTTCGACGGTCATCAGGACGCTGGGGGCGGCGGTGCGGCTAGCCATGGTTCGCGTTCCTCAAATTCCCTTGTGCCAGGACATTCCATGCCACCACAACCCAGGCCTTTTGCCGCGACCTCAAAAGAGGCAGAGCCCGCCTCAGAAGTGTTAGACGAAGTGATGAGTGCCAAAGCCCTATGCGATTAGTCATCCCCGCAGGAACAACGGGCGTATGATTAATTTCTGACAAATATCTTTGTCGCGACTTCTTAATGATATTTTGCAAAGGGCGCCGCGTAGGATAATCAGATCCCACCCAGAGCCTGCGGAGGAATGCATGAAGTTCGACTGGTTCCCCGAGGCCATCCTGGCCCTTGCCTTCGTGGTCGCCCTGGTGGCGCAATCGGCGGAAGCGTTCCATTAATCACTCTTCCACGGGGGGCAGCGGCGCGCCCGCCGGCCCGTTGAGCACGCGGCCGAAGCGGTCGAAGCGCGAGCCATGGCAGGCGCAATCCCAGGTCCGTTCGGCATCGTTCCACGCCACGATGCATTTCAGATGACTGCACACCGCCGAGCGCTTGTGCACCACGCCGGCCAAATCCCGATAGACCGCCACCTTGGTCAGGCCCTCGCGCAATACCGCGCCTGAATCGGGCGGGATTTGCGCCACATCCTCCACATCGCCGCCGGTCAGCCATTCGGCGTAATGCTCGGCCACATGCAGATTGGTGTCGGCATAGGATTGCGCAGCCTTCAGGGTCACCCGCGACGGGTCGTACAGCTTGGCCCACGGATTGAACCGGCCCAGGACCAAATCGGTAATCAGCAGACCGGCCATGGCGCCATGGGTGATGCCGTTGCCGGAATCCCCGGCGGCCACGAACACATTGTTGGCGTCCATGGGATTGCGCCCGATGAAGGCGATGCGATCGGCAGGTTCCATGATCTGGCCCGACCAGCGGGCACGCACCGGCCCCAGCCCGGCAAAGCGCGCCCGCGCCCATCCCTCCAGCCGCGCCCAGCGCTGGTCGCCATGGGCGGGAAGGCCGACGCGGTGATCCTCGCCGCCGACGATCAGCACGCGGGCGCCATCACCGGCCACACCGAAGCGGGCATAGTGGTACGGGTCCAGCGTGTCCCAATACAATGCGTCCGTGTCGGCCTCTCCGGTCACGTCCAGGGCCACGGCATAGGTGCGCATGGGGGCAAGCTTGCCGTGGATGGCAAACAGATCGTTGATGGGCACATTGGTCGCCACCACCACCGCATCGGCCAGCACATGCCAGCCTTGGGCCGTGCTGACACGGGCGGGATGGCCGCCTTCCACCGAGGCGGCCTGCGCATTGCCGAACAATCGGGCGCCGTATCGCGCCGCCGCCTGGGCGAGACCGGCCATATAAGCGTGGGGATTCAGCCGGGCCTGATGGGCGAAGCGGATGGCCGGACCGGTGTCGAACCCGGCCAAGGGAGCGCGGGCTTTCATGGCGGCATCCAGACCGGCGCGCGAGGCGGCGCGGGCCTCGGCCTCCAGATCCCTGGCGGCACCGCTGGACGGGTTGAATAGCCAGCCGTCCAGCCGGCAGAAATCACAGGCGATGCCTTCGTCGGCGATGATCTGTTCGATGGAGTTGACGGCAGCGGCATGGCTTTCCGCCACCAGCCGGGCGCCGTCGGCACCGAACAGCCGGCTCAGTTCGATAAAGCCGTCATCCACCGCGCTGGTCACATGGGCGGTGGAGCGGTTGGTCTCGCCCATTCCCGGCCCCGGCCCGGCTTCCACCACCACCACCTGACGCCCGGCGCGGGCCAGATGATAGGCCACCGACAGCCCGGCCATGCCGGCGCCGACCACACAGATCTCGGTGCGCAGATCGCCGCCCAACAGGCCGAAGCCTTCCGCCGGACCAAGATCTGAGTCCAAGGCTGGGCCTCGTTCCCAGATGGGGCGGGTCTCGTCCGCTCCGTGCGCCATGGCGGGCCTCCAGCCGTTGATGCTCGAGCCTCCATCTAGGTGCCGGCGCCCCGGTCGGGGAGGTGGCCTGCCCCCGAAGGCAGCCCCTCTTAGCCCATTGAGAGAGGGCGGCCCTGCCCTGTGGGAACAGGGGGACGTTGCGAATGGTGGAGGCCCCGATTCCCAGGAGCCCATGGCACTCCGGGACCGCACACCTAGGTCCAGGAAACAGGGTCCGGCGGACCGGTTGGAGGTGTTTCTTAGGAAGCGGCGCTACAGCCCCTGCGCCCGCAGCACGAAGGTTTTGTAGCGCATGTCTTCGGTGACCACGTGTTCGATCAGGGCGACGAACAGGCGTTTGACCACGAAGCGCAGTTCGTGGATGTCCTCGCAAGTCAGCAGCAGCCCTTCGAAGGTAGAGACCGAGGCCAGCAGGGCTTCGTGTTCAGCCCTGTGGTTGTCCAGTTCGTTGTATTGGATGCGGGCCAGCAGGGCCTCTTCATCACGGAAGTGCTGAAGCAGCGACGAGAAGAAGGTGCGGTAGAATTTGATCACCGCTTCGCGCGGATTGTCGCTGTCCAGCTGGGCCGCGACCGCGTTGACCTCGTCGAAGAAGGCGCGGTGCTGTTCGTCGATCAGCGGATCGCCGACGGAAAAACCGTCTTTCCACCGGACTTTAAGATCGTCTCCAATGCCCACGGCGTCCACCTCTCCCCGAGATCTCGCGCAAACATAACCCAAAGCCCAGTGTGCGTCTTGTTTTGTGGAGAGCGGAGAACGGGGCGCCCGTGCGGACGCCCCGTCGGTATCACACGTTGAACAGGAAGTGGAATATGTCGCCGTCGTTGACCACGTATTCCTTGCCTTCCAGCCGCATCTTACCGGCTTCCTTGGCACCGGCCTCGCCGTTGCAGGCGACGAAATCCGCATAGGCGATGGTTTCGGCGCGGATGAAGCCGCGTTCGAAATCCGTGTGGATGACACCGGCGGCCTGGGGCGCCTTGAGGCCCTTTACCAGGGTCCAGGCGCGGGCTTCCTTGGGGCCGACGGTGAAGAAGGTGATGAGGTGCAGCAGGTCGTGACCGGCGCGGATAACGCGGGTCAGGCCGGTTTCCTCCAGGCCCAGGGCCTCCAGGAATTCCTTCTTCTCTTCCTCGCTGCCCAGCATGGCCACTTCGGCTTCAATGGCCGCCGAGATGATGACTGCGCTGTTGCCTTCCTTGGCGGCGAATTCCTCGACCCGCTTGGAAAAGGCGTTGCCGGTGGCCGCCGAAGCCTCGTCCACGTTGCAGGCATACAGCACCGGCTTGGAGGTCATCAGGCCCAGGGTGCGCAGGATGCGGCGTTCTTCCTCGTCGTCGAACTTGACCACGCGGGCCGGCTTGCCCTCGCGCAGCACCGCCAGCAGCGGGGTCATGATGTCCACTTGAGCCTTGGCGTCCTTGTCGCCGTTCTTGGCCTTCTTCTCCAGCGGAACGATGCGGCGCTCCAGGCTGTCCAGATCGGCCAGCATCAGCTCGGTCTCGATGGTCTCGGCATCGCGCACCGGATCGACCGAGCCTTCCACATGGGTGATGTCGCCGTCTTCGAAACAGCGCAGCACATGGACGATGGCGTCCACTTCGCGGATGTTGGCCAGGAACTGGTTGCCCAGGCCTTCACCCTTGGAGGCGCCGCGCACCAGACCGGCGATATCGACGAATTCCAGCTGGGTGGGGATTTCCTTCTGGCTTTTGCCGATGCGCACCAACTCGTCCAGGCGCGGATCGGGCACCGCCACCCGGCCCACATTGGGCTCGATGGTGCAGAAGGGATAATTGGCCGCCTGAGCCGCCGCAGTCTGGGTCAGGGCGTTGAACAGAGTGCTTTTGCCGACGTTGGGCAGGCCGACGATGCCGCAGTTGAAACCCATGACTAGTCCTTCTTCCTCGCAAGAGCGGCCCGAAGCGCATCGGCAAGCGAGCTGCCCGGGCTGGGAGTGGATAGGGGAGCGGAAACATCCGCCGGCTTGGTCTTTGTCTCAGCGTCCGCCGGTTTGGGCGGTTTGGGCGGCTTAGGCGGCGCGGTCAGCACCGAAACCCGGTTCATGAAACCGGGCTCGTCGCCCTTCAGCAACAAAGGCAGCGCGTCGGCCACGGCGTCCACGAACGGTTCGACCCAGGTCTCGGACTTGGCGAAATCGTGCAGCACGTAACCGGCAACCCGGTCCTTGTCGCCGGGATGGCCGATGCCCAAACGGATGCGGCGGTAATTCTGGCCCAGATGCTGGTCGATGCTTTTCAGGCCGTTATGGCCGCCGGCACCGCCGCCGCGCTTGACGCGCAGGCGTCCGGGCGCAAGGTCCAGTTCGTCGTGGATGACCACGATGTCCTCGACCGGCACCTTAAGGAACCGGGCCGCCGCCGCCACCGCTTGACCCGACAAATTCATGAAGGTCAGGGGCTTCAACACCAGCACCTTGGTGCCGCCGATGGAACCTTCGGCGATCTCGCCCTGAAACTTGGCTCGCCAGGGCCCAAAGGAATGGCGGCGGACGAGTTCGTCCGCCGCCATAAAGCCGATGTTGTGACGGTTCCTGGCGTATTCGGACCCGGGATTGCCGAGACCAACGACCAGGATCATCGTCAGCCGGCGGCCTGCTCGCCCTCGGCGACCTGCTGGACGGTCGGCGCGGCGATAAGAAGCACGGTGTTCTGAGCAACCGTGTGGTACGGGGTCACACCGGCGGGGAAGGCCAGCTGGCCCACATGCACCGAAGCGCCCACGTCCAGACCAGCCAGATCGACGACGATCTCGTGCGGGATGGAATCGGGGGCACAGGTCACTTCGACTTCGTGCATCATGACGGTGACGACACCGCCCTTCTTCACGCCCGGGGACTTGTCGGCGTTGGCCACATGGACCGGCACCTTCACGTGCACGACCGCATCGGCGGCAAAGCGCATGAAGTCGATGTGCAGGGGCTGGTCGGTGACCGGGTGGAACTGGACATCACGAGCCAAGCAACGCTCGGTGCTGCCATTGCTCAGGGCAATGTCGAACAGGCGGGTCTTGAAGCCGGACTTGCGCAGCTCGGCCCAGACAACGCGGGGATCGAGGGCGATGCACACGGCGTCGAGCTTGGCACCGTAGATGACACCCGGAACCTTACCTTCACGGCGAGTGGCTCGGGCGGCCCCCTTTCCAGCCCGATCGCGCAGCTCAGCGGCGATGGCGCTAATATCAGACATATCGTATCTCCATACACGAAGGGCGCGGCCTCCAGGGGTGCCGCGCCGAAGGGGCATCGTTTACACCGGTGCGCCGTTGATTTCAATG
>JACMKT010000118.1 GCA_014380005.1 Rhodospirillales bacterium | reverse complement strand
GGGCATGGTCTACGAGGCCATGAACAACGCCGGCTCCATGGACTCCAAGCTGGTGGTCATCCTCAACGACAACGACATGTCCATCGCGCCGCCGGTGGGCGCCATGAGCGCGTATCTGTCGCGCCTGCTGTCGTCGCGCCCTTATCTATCCATCCGCCACTTCGCGAAGGACCTCGCCCGCGTGCTGCCGCCGCCGCTGGAGCGCGCCGCCAAGCGGGCCGAGGAATATGCCCGCGGTTTCGTCTCGGGCGGCGGCACGCTGTTCGAGGAATTGGGCTTCTATTACGTCGGCCCCATCGATGGTCACAATTTCGATCATCTGCTGCCGGTGCTGAAGAACGTCCGCGATTCGGACGACACCAAGCCGGTGCTGATCCACGTGGTCACCAAGAAGGGCCGGGGCTATCCGCCGGCCGAGGCTGCTGCCGACAAATATCACGGCGTCGGCAAGTTCGACGTGGTCACCGGGGCGCTGGCCAAGCCCAAGGCCAATGCCCCCAGCTATACTTCGGTGTTCGCCAAGGCGCTGCTGGCCGAGGCCAAGGCCGATGACCGGGTGGTCGCCATCACCGCCGCCATGCCCGCCGGCACCGGTCTGGACAAGTTCGCCGATCTTTACCCGAAGCGCTGCTTTGACGTGGGCATCGCCGAACAGCACGCGGTAACCTTCGCCGCCGGTCTCGCCTGCGAGGGTTTCAAGCCGTTCTGCGCCCTGTATTCCACCTTCCTGCAACGCGGTTATGACCAACTGGTGCATGACGTGGCGATCCAGAAGCTGCCGGTGCGCTTCGCCATCGACCGCGCCGGTCTGGTGGGCGCCGATGGGGCGACCCATGCGGGGGTCTTCGATCTGGCCTTCCTGGGTTGCCTGCCCGAGATCGTCATCATGAGCCCGGCGGACGAGGTCGAGCTGATGCACGCCATCGCCACCGCCGCCGCCATCGATGACCGCCCGTCGGCCTTCCGCTATCCGCGCGGCGAGGGCGTGGGCCTGGACCTGCCCGAACGCGGCGAAGTGTTGTCCATCGGCAAGGGCCGCATCGTCCGCGAGGGCAACCGCGTCGCCATCCTGTCTTTGGGCACCCGCTTGGCCGAAGCCCTGATCGCCGCCGACGATCTGGCGGCGCGCGGCCTGTCCACCACCGTGGCCGATGCCCGCTTCATGAAGCCCCTGGACGAGGAGATGATCCTGCGTCTGGCCCGCGAACACGAAGTGCTGGTGACGGTGGAAGAGGGCTCGGTGGGCGGCTTCGGCAGTCACGTGCTGCACTTCCTGGCCCTGTCCGGTGCGCTGGATCGTGGCCTCAAGGTGCGTCCGCTGGTGCTGCCCGATTACTTCATCGAACACGAAGCGCCGCGTGTCCAATACGACGAAGCCGGCCTCAACGCACCGCACATCACCGCCGCCGTGCTGGCCGCCTTGGGCGATGCCGGGGCAATCGTCGCGCGGGCGTGATATGGCGCTGCGGTAGAAACGCGGTCAATGCAATAAACAACACTCGCATTTCGTTAATATTGCGTCGCATTGGCGAAATATTGAAACATTCCATGTGAGTGATATGCTCAACGTCAGGGACCTGCCGCAGAGGTGTATTCGGCCATGGAATTAGAGAAGCTGCAAGACAGCGCCCGGCGCGCCAGTGCCTTGCTGAAGGCCATGGCCAATGAGCATCGGCTGATGATTCTGTGCCAATTGCTGCACGGCGAAAAATCCGTGGGCGAGTTGGAGCGGCTGATCGGTCTGTCCCAATCGGCCCTGTCCCAGCATTTGGCCCGCCTGCGCCGCGACGACCTGGTGCAAACCCGCCGTCAGGCTCAGACCATTTTTTATTCCCTCGCGGGCAAAGAGGCGAGCGCGGTCATCGACACGCTGTACGGCCTTTATTGCGCCAAGGATGAATCCTGCGCGGCTTGAGTAAGGCTCTCCCACAGCCTCTCGTTCGCAGTAATGATCATTCACAACTTGTTTATCCACACTCGGAAAGCGGTTAATACTTTAGTGGTATGACCGGGCTGAGATTTTCGGGCGGGGAGAGTTTGGAGTATGGCTCTTATAGATTGGAGCGACCGGCTGAGTGTCCATGTGGTCGAGTTCGATCAGGATCATCAGCGGCTGATCTCCATCCTCAATAATCTGTGGGAAGCCAGCGAGGAGCGGCGTGGGCATGAGGTCATCGTCACCTTGCTGGGCGAGTTGATCGATTACACCCGCACCCATTTCGCCCGCGAGGAAGAGATGTTCGTGCGCTGGGACTATCCCGGCGCCGCCAAACATGTGGACGCCCACCGCAAGCTGGTCGCCATGGCCGGTGAGCTTCAGGCGAAATTCGCCCAGGAAGGGTCCGAGATCGTCGCCGACGAAGTGTTCGACTTCCTGCGCGACTGGCTGATCCGTCACATCCTGGGCGACGACGCCATCTACGCCAATTTCTTCCGCAATCTGGGCATCGACAGCATTGCCTCCACCCACAAGGTGGTGCGTCCGGCGGGGCCGGGCGTGGGGACTTGTCTGAGCATGCTGGGCGGGGCTGCCGCCGTGGCCGCCACCGTGCAATTCGTGACCACGGGCTGGGTGTCCACCGTTGCCTTTGCCGTGCTGCTGACTTTGATCGGCGGCGGCACCGTGGCGCTGTGGGCCATGGTGGCGCGGCCTTTGACACAGATCGTCGCCCAATTGCGGGCGATGTCCATCAACGACACCGCCGTGGTGCCGCCCGTCACGCCCAGCGCCTTGCGTGAACCGGGTGAAGCGCTGTTCTTCCTTCAGGCCCTGCGCGGCGCCTTGGAAGACCTTGCCCGCAAGACCGCCGAAAGCGAGCGCATCCTTCGCACCACCGAGAAGGAAATGCGGCTGACGTTCCTGGGCATGTCCGAGCAATTGGAAAGCGAGATCAACGCTGCCGTCACCGACGTCACCCAGCGCTCCATGGCGCTGTGCACTGTGGCCGACAGCATGCGTTATCAGGCCGCCCATGTGGGCGAACAGAACCGCGAAGTGGCCGCCGCCGCCAGTGCCGCCACCCAAAACGTCACCTATGTGGCGGAGAATGCCGAGCAGATGGTGGACACCATCCAGCGCATGCGCACGGATTCCGAGCAGTCCCGTTGCATCGCCCTGGCCGCCACCGAGGAAGCCCGCCGCTCGGGCGAGACCATGGAGACCTTGACCGAGGCCTCGCGCCGCATCCAGGCGGTGGTGGGCATGATCAATTCCATCGCCGGCCAGACCAACATGCTGGCGCTGAACGCCACCATCGAGGCGGCGCGGGCGGGTGACGCCGGCAAGGGCTTCGCCGTGGTGGCCGGCGAGGTCAAGTCGCTGGCCAACCAGACCACCAGGGCCACCGAGGAAATCGCCGGCCAGATCGCCGGCATTCAAAGCGCGGTGGAACAGGCGGTGGCGTCCATTTCGTCGGTGGACGACATCATTGCCCAAGTGTCCGATATCTCCACCGCCATGGCGGCGACCACCGCCGAACAGCAGGACGCAGTTTCGGCCATGTCGGGTCAGGCGCGCGATGCCGCCAATTCCACCCGCCACGTGTCCACCACCATCGAAGGCATTTCCCAATCGGCCACCGAGGCCGAGCAGATGTCGGCCCTGGTGCACGACACCGTTACCAGTGTGGCCGACCAATTGACCGGCATGCGCGACCATCTGATCGGCACCTTGCGCGGCTCCATGGTGGGCAACCGGCGTGAACACGCCCGCGTGGATGTGGACATGGGCGCGCTGATGACTGCTCAAGGCGTGCGGCTGACCGCCCGCATCAAGGATTTGTCCGTGGGCGGCGCTCTGCTGCAAGTGGATGGCGGCCAATTGGCCCGCGGTCAGAAGATGAAATTCGACGTGGAGGACGTCACCGACATCGACGCCGAAGTGGTGCGACTGTCGTCCAAGGGCGTCCACATCCGGCTGACCGCCACAACGCCCCAACGGGCCCGCCTGAACGCCATTATCGCGGGCGCGCGGGCGGAGCAGGTGGCGCAATCGGATGATATCGATTTGTGGTAGGGGGCGGGGCCGAAGCCCCGCCGTTACATTACCTCGCCGCCATCCTCGATCTCGGCCACGCGCAGGATATTTGTGGTTCCCGAGCAGCCGAAGGGGATTCCGGCGGTGATGACGATGCGGTCGCCTGCCTTGGCGAAGCCCTCGCGCTGGGCAGCCTTGCACGACTTGGCCACCATCTCGTTGAAGCCGCGCACTTCCGCCGTCTGGACGGAATGGACGCCCCACACCAAGGCCAGCTGACGGGCCACTTCGATGTTGGAGGTCAGGTTGATGATGGGCTGGTCGGGGCGTTCGCGCGCCGCCCGCAGGGTGGTGGAGCCCGACGAGGTGAAGGTCACCACCGCCGCGCAGTTCAGCGTCTGAGCCACCTGACGGGCGGCCGCCGAGATGGCGTCGCGGGTGGTGTTCTCGGGCGCCGAACGCGAGGTGTCCATGATCAGACGGTAGTTCTCGTCCTTCTCCACCCGGCTGATGATGCGGTCCATCATGGTCACCGCATCCACCGGATAGTCGCCGGCGGCGGTTTCCGCCGACAGCATCACCGCATCGGCGCCGTCATAGACGGCGGTGGCCACGTCGGACGCTTCGGCGCGGGTGGGGGCCGGGGAATGGACCATGGAATCCAGCATCTGAGTGGCGACCACCACCGGCTTGCCGGCGGCGCGGCTGGCCTTGATGATGCGCTTTTGCAGGATCGGAACGGTCTCGGGCGGGCATTCCACACCCAGATCGCCGCGCGCCACCATGATGGCGTCGGACATCTCGATGATCTCTTCCAGATGGTCGATGGCCTGGGGCTTTTCCAGCTTGGACAGCAGGCGGACCCGGCTGCCAACCTTCTGGCCGATGAGCTTGCGTGCCTCGGCCACGTCTTCGGGGCGCTGAACGAAGCTCAGTGCAATCCAATCGGCGCCCATGGCGATGGCGAAGTCCAGATCGGCCTTGTCCTTGGGGGTCAAGGGCGAGATGGGCAGGAAGGCGTTGGGGACGTTGACGCCCTTATGGTTGGACAACTCGCCGCCCACCAGAACGCGGACCTCGGCAAAGTCGGAACCGTGCTTTTCCACCCGCATGCGCAGCTTGCCGTCATCCAGCAGCAGCTCGGTGCCGATGGTCAGGGCGGCGAACACTTCCGGGTGGGGCAGGGGGGCGCGGTGCACGGTTCCCAGCTCGGTGGACAGGTCGAAGCGGAACTCCGCACCATTTTCCAACCGCACCTTGCCGTCAGCGAACTTGCCCACGCGCAGCTTGGGACCCTGAAGGTCGGCCAGCACGGCGATGGGGCGGTGGACCTTCTTTTCCAGTGCGCGGATGGCGTCGTACCGGGCCTGATGCTCGGCATAGCTACCATGGCTGAAATTGAGCCGGAACACATCGGCACCGGCGACGAACAAGCCTTCGATCGCCTGCGGGGTGGAACTCGCCGGCCCCAACGTGGCGATGATCTTGGCGTTTCTTGTTCTTCGCATCGCGGAATCTTCCTTCGGGTAACGGGCCTTCGGATGGGAGGGCCGCACCATAGCAGAGGATGCCCCAGGCGCCTACCGCGCCCTGGTGACAGGACGGTCTATCCTTTGTGGGTAAGGAAACTTTTTAAACGGGCAGTTGGGACATGCGGGCGCGTTGCTGCTCGCGATAGCGCGCCACGACCCACCCCAGATGAATCTGCATGGCGCGCACGGCGCCATGGGGATCGCGGCCACGGATGCCGTCGAAGATGGCGCGGTGATGGGCCAGGATGGTGTGGTCGTCCTCGGCCGTCGAGAACATCTCGTAGCGGTGATAGTCCAGCATTTGGTGCAGGATGCCCCGGAAGGTTCCCATCAGATGCAGGTAGATGCCGGACCCCGACGCCTTGGCGATGGCCAGATGGAAGCGGATGTCGTTTTCGGTCTTGTGCTTGCCGCGGTTGATGTCGGCCTCGGTGGCGGCCATGATTTCGGTCAGCTCGGCAATCTGTTCATCGGTGGCGGTCTCGGCGGCGCGGCGCACCGCCCAGACTTCCAGGATGCCGCGGATTTCCGCCAGATCGGACAGATTTTCCGGGCTGATCCGCACCAGTTCGGCCAAGGCCGGGTTCATGCATTGGGCATCGGAGATGACGCGGGTGCCGCCCCCCTGGACAGCATCCACCAAGCCTTGCGTCTTCAGCGTCTGCAACGCTGCGCGCACCGACACCCGGCTGACGCCCATCTCTTCGGCCAATTGGCGCTCGCCGGGTAAGCGCTGGCCGGGCGCCCATTCGCCAGAGGCGATACGGGCAAGCAGGCGGTCGGCGACGCGGTCGGAGACGCGGCCCGTATCACCTGGGTGACGAAGGCTGGAACCGGCGGGAAGAGGGCTGACTATGGTCATAGGGGGAAATTTGCCCTTAGGTGTGCCTTAAGTCAAGCGCGGCTCGCCTTGCGCGCGCAATACATGCCCAGCAATACGACGCCCGCGCCCGCCGATTCCAGCGGCCCCAAGGCTTCTCCGAATAGCACCCATGCCACCAGCGCGGCTACCAAAGGCTGGAGCAGCAGGACCACGGCGCCGAAGGATGACGGCAGATGGGCCAAGCCCCAGGCGATCAGCCCTTGTCCGGCCACCTGGGTGACCAGCGCCAGCCCCACCAGCACGGCCCAGCCCTGCATTGTGTGGGGCAATACGGTTTCGCCCAATGCCAAGGCCACCGGCAGGACCAGGATTGCGGCGACGGTGCCGCTCCACAGCATCAGCACGGTGGCGGGAACGGCGGGGCGGGCGCGGCCCACGGTCAGGATATAGGCGCCGTAGAACGCCCCCGACAGCAGCGACAGTCCGTCGCCGGCTAAGCGGTCGGGCGAAACCGTCAGGCTGCCGCCCATGAGCATGATTGCGCCGGCTAAGGCCAGACCCAAGGCCATGACGAAGCGCCGGTTGGGCCGTTGGCCCCAGATCAGCCACAGGCCCAAGGTGACGAAGACCGGCGCCAGATTGGTGAACAGGGTGGCGTTGGCGACCGAGGTCAGCAGGATGCCCGCATGCCACACCGACAGATCGGCGGCGAAGAAAGCACCGGCCAGGGCGCTTGCCCGGCCTGCCGGAGTGCCCCGGTGGGGCCATGCCAGCACGGCGAAGACGGGCAGGGACAGGGCCAGGCGATAGAAGGCGGTGGAGACCGGCCCGACCTCGGACAGGCGCACGAAGATGGGGGCGAAGCCCAAGGCGGCGGCGCCAAGGATCAGGGCCAGCAACCCCGCCTGGGACGGGCGGATCAAATTAAACGAACGCTCTGGCGGCCCAAACCCTGGATGGACAAATCCATCAGGTCGCCGGCGGCCAGGAATTCGCCACGCCCCAGGCCGACACCGGCCGGCGTGCCGGTCAGGATGATGTCGGCCGGCGCCAGGGCCATGAACTGGGACAGATAGGCCACCATGTGGGCCACGCCGAACACCATGTCGGCGGTGGTGCCGTCCTGCTTGCGCCGGGCGTTGATGTCCGTGCGCAGCCACAGGGCCTGAGGGTCGGGGATTTCGTCCTTGGTCACCAGCCACGGACCCAGCGGGCAGAAGCCGGGGGCCGATTTGCCCTTGCTCCACTGGCCGCCGCGTTCCATCTGCCAGCCCCGTTCGGACAGGTCGTTGGCGATCATGTAGCCGGCCACG
>JACMKT010000117.1 GCA_014380005.1 Rhodospirillales bacterium | reverse complement strand
GCCGCCCGCCGAACCGCCGCTCGCACCGCTGGTCGAGCCGCCAGTGGCGCCGGCATAGGCCGGCTTACCGGCTAACCAATCGCCGGGGGAGGACGGCAATCCGGGCAGCACGGCCACCGCCAGGCCCAGGCCGCTGACCAGCCCTATCCGCTTCACCAAAACCTTTGTTGAACCCATGGTGCAATCCTCGCGCCTGCCCTGGACGTCCGTCGCCGCCCATTCGATGGCGACAAGGCCCAACATGGGGACATCGTTCGGGTGGCAACACCACGCTTATGGGCACTCTTCCGCGCCATGGGCCTCCCCTCCCGAGATGCCGCCAATCAGGACCGCAGGCCCTATGCTCTCTCCCATCGATGCTTGTTCCACCTCAACCGGACGGGTCTCCCGATGAAGCGTGCCCTCATCTTTGTGCCAGCCATCCTGCTTGCCGCCTGCGCCAATGAGCCGCCCCGGCAATTGTCCGGCCCCGCCTTACCACCGGCAGCGCTGCCCACCTATGCCATCGGCGATCAAGTCACCTGGAGCAACGGCCAGACCGAGACCGTGGTGGCGGTGGACGGCGAGAAGGTCAGTTGGCGCGACCAGGAGGGCAACACCTTCACCGGCTACCGCAATTTCGCCCTGCCATCCTTGGCCTGGGATTACCCCAAATCCAAGGCGGCGACCGAGATGGTCCTTCCCGCCACCACCCTATGGCCGTTGAAGACGGGCAACGAGGTGGACTTCAAGGTCAAGCAGCACCTGACCCTGAAAATCCACAACTCGGATCTGAGCTATCACGATGAATGGGGCTGCCGGGTGGACGGGACCGAGCGGGTCAAGGTGGCGCTGGGCAGTTTTGATACCTACAAGCTGCGCTGCAAACGCTATTGGCAGGGCAGCAATATCGGCGAGATCACCTGGAACTACGCCCCCGCTTTGGGCCGCGTGGTCAAACGCAACTGGACCGGCGCCGAGGAACCCGAGGAATTGATCGCCATCTCCAGCGGCAAACTGGACCCAAAGGCCGAAACCGTGGCCGCCAAGGTGCGCCAGCAGGGATTGGAAAAGCTGGCCTCGGGCAATGGCGCTTTGGGCAAGGCGGGCGGCATCCAGGCGCAAATCACCCCCAAGGCCAGCTTTGTCACCAGCACCGGCGCCATCTGCCGCGACTTCCTGCAAACCATCCAAACCAAATCCGCCCAAGCCACCGCCGCCGGCATCGCCTGCCGCGCCAAGGACGGCAAATGGACGGTGGTGGATAAGATCAAGACGAAGGCGGATTAAGTCCTATCAAAGGACTATCTTCTGGTATTTTCTTGACAACCATAAGTACCTGTGGCTCTGATCGAGCATGTGGGGCGGCCTTGCCAATGGCCGCCCTCTCTTCGCTCTTGCAGGGGAACAAAGCATGACCTCTTATCCGATGCAGCGCCCGGGCTCGCTCCCCGATGACAGCTTCTTCACCCTGGGCGCCCCGGTCGGCCCCGACCAGCCCAACCGGCGCGAGGACGTGATCAAGGTCGAGACGGTCCTTGGCAATACCGGCCATCACGACATCCTGCGAAGCGATGGCCCCATCGGCTATTGGGGCGAGCGCCAGGAAAATGCGGTCAAATCCTGGCAGGAACAAAACGGGCTCAAGGTGGACGGTCTGCTCAAGCCCGGCGGCCCCACCATCACCAGCATGAAGCAGACGGCGGGCGGCCTGCTGTCGGGCTTCAAACCGGCCACCCCCGACGAAGTGGACGAGCACCATGGCCGCCTGCACCAGGGCGAACCCGGATTGCTCAACACCCGCCCGGCCCGCTTGTCGCTGAGCGTACCCGCCGACGCGTCCGAGCTGGACGAACAGACCCTTGCCTTCAACACCGACAGCGCCCGCGCCCTGACCCGCAGCACGATCGATGGCCAGGTGCCCTCCATCTACGCCAATTACGTCAAGCAGGCCGGCAACGAGGCCCACCCTACAATCATCAATCTGGTTGATCAGGTGAACGAATCCTCGGGCCGCGACCGGGCCGAGCGGGTGCTGCACGGCATCGTCGGCCAATTGCCCGCCGATCAAGCCAAGGCCCTGCTGGGCAGCACCCTGCCGGCGCAACGCCCCCTGGGCGTGCGGGTGGCCGATCTGGCCGATGACAATAACGTGCCGCTGTTCCGCAATGTCGCCGCCGCCGCTGCGGAAGCGCCGAAGGAGACGCCGACACAAACCGCGCCCGCCCCGGCAAAGCCCGAAGCCGCGCCGACCACATCCCAGGGTGGAGGCGACCAACAGAGCCAGCAGGTCGCTTACATGGACCCCAAGGACCTTACAAACGGTCGGGGTCGCCTGCTGGAGGGCGGCGGAGCATTTGGTGGCGGTGGAGCCGCTGGCGGCGCCGTCATCGGCGGGGCCATCCTCGGTTCAAGCGGAAAACCCCAAGGCCAGAACACCACCACCCAATCGCCGCCGGTGCCCACCACGATGCCCGGCCAAACCCCCGACGCCCAACCCCAGCCTGGCACGCCTCCCAGCACCCCACCCAAACCCATCCCGCCCAACCCGCCGCCAAGCCTGCCCCAAAAACCGCCGGTGCAAGGCAACACCCTGCCGGGCCGGCCAGCCCAACCGATCCCGCCGGAAGCGCCGCTGGAGATCAATACGGTTGATGATATCGACCACGGCAAGGGCGGCGCACCGCATCCCGAGACACAGAAGGGGCTGGATATGATCCCCAACCAGCAAGTACGCGATGTAATCAAGGGGAAGGTGTTCGGCAGCGGCGTTACCAATGGCGCCGACGACAAAGCAACCAACCTGGAGGGCAAAGGCAGCTATGACACGGCCAAGCAAGACCAAGCCGAGATCGTCCGCCAATTGGGCCTTGATCCCGCTTCTATTGGGCCGCTGGGCCGTCAACCCGGCACCGGGGTCACCACTGCCGATGGCCGGGTTACCGTCGTTGCACGGCCATTGTCGGGTAATGACCTCCCGACGCTGGAGGTGCAAGTGAAGGATGAAAAAGGTAATGTACTTTGCCAAATAAAACGCCGGTACAAACCCGATTGATGGAGGAAGGGAAGGCGATGGAATTCCAATACAAGCGTCTGACCTACGCAGGTTTCCAGACGCGCTGGGAATCGGTGCGTCGGCGCATCTTCATGGAGGAACCGAGTTCCTATTTCGCCTTCCCCTTCCTCAACCCCAGCTGGGAAGTGCTGCCCATCCCGAACGATCCGACAAGGCTCCCAAGTCCTGAATCATGGCTGAACTACCGCACGACCCCCGACGTTCACGACGAATACGAACCCCTTTTCGCCACCTTGCGGGAAAGAGGGGTGGACACGATGATCCTCTGGCCGGTGGATCAATGGCTGACAGCGGAAAGTTATGCCACCGGCGATCCGTCCAAGTATGAACAAACGGTTTTTCCCTTTGAGGTCAGTCCCACGCGGGAGGCCATGGACGCGGTGTTGATGGATAAAGGCTTCGATGCCAATCAACACCCATCGTATTTCAGCGCCGAAGCCGATTGGGGATTGCAGACGTTCTGGGATGAAGTCAGCGTCCTTGCCGGCACGCCCGACTTCATGGAGTGCTTCTACCGCCATGCCGGGGGCCGCGATACGGTGCGGCAACGCTTCATCGATTATGACGTCGGTGCGGCGTGGTATTTCTCTCACTTCCCACGCACCGACAAAGGACGCCCCTACGAACCGGACGAATACCCTTACGACGACGCTCCGCGGAAAAAATTCTACGACATGATCGGCTGGGACATGCCGGCTTACGACATGGAGCAGGTCAAGAAGAGGTATCCCTTTCTTTTCCGCAAACCCGATGACCAGCGAAAGTGAAGGGGAAGACGATGGAGCCCCAATACAGGCGCTTGACCTACGCGGATTACAAGGCACGCTGGGAACCGGTGCGTCGGCGCATCTTCGTGGAAAAGCCGAGCCCTTATTTCGTCTTCCCCTTCCTCGACCCCGCCTGGGAAGTACTGCCCATCCCGAACGATCCGACAAGGCTCCCAAGCCCAGAATCTTGGTTGAATTACGAAGGGGCCCCCGACGTTCACGACGAGTACGCCCCCCTGTTTGCCACCTTGCGGGAAAGAGGGGTAGACAGGATGATGCTTTGGCCAGTGGATAGATTCGTCACGTCAGAGAGTTACGCCACCGGCGATCCCTCCAAGTACGTACCGATTGTTTTTCCCTTCGAAGTGAGCCCCACGCGGGAAGCCATGGCTGCGGTGTTGAGGGATAAAGGCTTCGATGCGAATTCGCATCCCTCGTATTTCAGCGCCAAAGCCGATTGGGGATTGCAGACGTTCTGGGAGGAAGTCAGCATCCTTGCCGGCACACCGGACTTCATGGAGTGCTTCTACCGCCATGCCGGGGGCCGCGATACGGTGCGGCAGCGCTTCATCGATTATGACGTCGGCGGGGCGTGGGCCTTTGCCCACCATTCACGTTACGACAAAAGTGGACCTTACGAACCGGATGAATACCCCTTCTACGACGCTCCGCGAAAAGAATTCTACGATATGATCGGCTGCTCCATGCCGGCCTACGACATGGAGCAGATCAAGACGGAATATCCCTTTCTTTTCCGCAAGCCCGATGACCAGGAAAAGTGAGGGGGAAGACGATGGAGCCCCAATACAGGCGCTTGACCTACGCGGATTACGAGGCACGCTGGGAACCAGTGCGTCGGCGCATCTTCGTGGAAAAGCCGAGCCCTTATTTCGTCTTCCCCTTCCTCAACCCTAGCTGGGAAGTGCTGCCCATCCCGAACGATCCGACAAGGCCCCCAAGCCCAGAATCTTGGTTGAATTACGAAGGGGCCCCTGACGTTCACGACGAGTACGAACCCCTGTTTGCCACCTTGCGGGAAAGAGGGGCGGACAGGATGATGCTTTGGCCGGTGGATCCATTGGTCACACCGGAAAGTCACGCCACCGGCGATCCATCCAAATACGTACCCGTTACCTTTCCCTTTGAGGTCAGCCCCACGCGGGAGGCCGTTAGCGCACTGCTGATGGTCAAAGGATTCTGCGCGGACACACACCCGTCGTATTTCAGCGCCGAAGCCGATTGGGGATTACAAACGTTCTGGGATGAAGCCAGCATCCTTGCTGGCACACCCGACTTCATGGAGTGCTTCTACCGCCATGCCGGGGGCCGCGATACGGTGCGGCAGCGCTTCATTGATTATGACGTCGGTGCGGCGTGGTATTTCGCTCATTTCCCACGCACCGACAAGGGACGCCCCTACGAGTTGGACGAATACCCTTACGACGACGCTCCGCGAAAAGAATTCTACGACATGATCGGCTGGGAGATGCCGGCCTACGACATGGAGCAGATCAAGAAAGAGTATCCCTTTCTTTTCCGCAAGCCCGATGACCAGGAAAAGTGAGGGTCGGCAAAATTTTCGATTTTTACACGAATGAAAACGAATGGGTCACCGTAGGTCGACACGGCGGTGCGCCTAGAATTCGTTCTTATTCGTTTTCATTCGTGTCCCATCTTCCTGTGTATGGCGCCGAATAAGGCGCACCACCGGTGTCGCTTGCTCTGCCCCATTCGTGTTCATTTGTGTAAAAATTCTGTTCTTCGCTGATTTCCGGGAATATCGCGCCGTATAATTCAAGAAAATAATGACACGGATGGACACGAATCCCCGCTGCGCGGGACACGGATAAGGGCCATCCGTGTTTATCCGTGTCCATCCGTGTCACAATAGTTTTTTGGCTGTTGTGATGCGCCCACTATGGCCCCGGATCGCGCAGGCGGATGCGGACACGGATGGTCAACCCGTGCTTCCACAATGTCGCAGTCGATGGCACACAGCACTTTAGCTGTATGCGGCCCAGCCACCCATAGGGCAGCGCAGATGATGAGATATTTCATGGCCGGCGGGCGGCCAGGAACTGAACGGCGGCGCGGGCAAGCGGGCCGGGCAAAGCGCACGAGTCGGATAACCCGACCCGCCGGCGCCCGCCGTTCAGCCCCTGGCCCGCCCTTTCCCGGCACCGCTTTGGAGATTTAGCGGTGCTGTGGAAATTCCGGACAATGGGTTATAGTCGCTGTTAGCCATACTCTGTGTTCCTTACAGGGTTTGGTTAGGGGTGGGAGGGTGCGCTAACACCCTTCCATCCTGCACCCGCGACAAGCGGGACACGGCTGGCATCATAGCACCGGAAACGGCGCTGCAACAGCTTATTGGCGGACACGCCCGGCAAACACCTCGCGCGCCCGGTGAGCCAACCCACTAGCCACCGAAATGAATTCGCCGCCGGCGCTGATTTTGGCCTCGCCGAAACGGCGGGCGAAGATGGCGCGCACTGCCGGAACCAGGGACGAACCGCCGGTCAGGAAGACGCGGTCGACCCGGTCAGCGCCGGTGCCGGTGCTGTCCAGCAAGCCGTCCACGCAGGTCTCGATGGCGGCCAGTTCGGGGGCGATCCAGCCTTCGAACTCGGTCCGGGTGATGCGGCGGGCGATATCCACCGGGTCGTGGTGGAAGGCGAAATCGGTGGCCTCGGCATGGGATAGCGCCACCTTGGCCTGCTCCACCGAGCGGTAGAGGTGGTAACCCAGATTGTATTCGATCAGCGCCAGCAACTGGCCCAACTGGTCGGGCCGGTCAACCTTGCGTTCCAGATCGCGCAGCAGCCGCAGGGTCGAAGGCGCGTTGAGGAAGCCGATATGGTGCCAGCGCTCCAGCTTGCCGTAGATCCAGGCCGGCATGGGCAGAATCTTGTCATTGCTTTCGAAGGTGGCGTCCTTGCCGAAATGGCCGGCGATGCCGTGCTGGACCATGCGGCGGTCAAAGGCATCACCGGCGATGCCCACGCCGCTGGTGCCCATGATGGCGTCTTCCGGACGGTTCAGCCGCGCCCGCCCCGGACCCAGGCGGATCAGGCAGAAATCGCTGGTGCCGCCGCCGAAATCGGCCACCAGCACGGTTTCGTCGCGGGTCAGGCTGCTTTCGTAATAATAGGCGGCGGCGATGGGTTCGTATTCGAACACCACCTCGTGGATACCGGCCTTGGCGAAGGCTTCCACCAAGCGCCCGGTGGCGTAATCGTCTTCCTGCTCGCCGCCCTCGGCCACGAAGCGCACGGGGCGCCCAGCCACCACGCGCTCCACCTGGGCGCCGGTGGTGGCGCTGGCATGGCGGCGCAAATGATCGACGATGCGGGCGATCAAATCTTCCAGCGAGTAGGACGCGCCCAGAATGGACGTGCTGGTGAAGGCCCGGCTGGTCAGATAGGACTTGAAGCTTTGCAGGAAGCGGCATTCGCCATCGCCATGCAGATAGGCGTCGATGGCGTCATGGCCCACCAGCGGGGCGATGCGGCCATGGGCGTCCTTGTGGTGCTTGTCGAAGGACAACACCGAGCGCAGGGTCGAGGCCGGGCCGCTTGAGGTGGCGAAGGGCGCGATGGACGCGGCCCCACTATCGCCCACCACGGCCACGGCGCTGTTGGTGGTGCCGAAATCCATGCCCACATACATGCGTCAGGCCTCCGCCACCGCCAGTTTGGCCAAAGCCACCGCGCCATCACGGCTGCGGGCGCCGCAGACGAAGCGCGCCGGATGGCAGAAGGTGGCATCACTCACCCCGGACAACGCCGCCAGGGCATCGTCACGCAGCCCACCCCAGGCATCGGGCAACGGCTTGCGCTGGGCGAACGAGCCCTTTTCCGGCGGCACCGCGCTGCACGTCCAGTCGCGCCCGGCGGGGCGGATGACGTACAGCAACTGGGTCAGGCCCAATTCGAACACCGCGTCCTCCCACGGCACCCGGTGCTCCAGCACCAGGATGGTGGGGTCGTCGCCCAAACGCACTGCCTCAGCCACGCTATCCACCGCCAGGGTGGCAGCATGGGCGCGGGCGCAGGCACGGGCGATGACGGCGGAAGCCACCTCGGCGGCGGCGTAGAACGACTCGGTCTCGTCGCGGCCGGTTTCGGCGAAGGTGGGGTTCCAGCCCTCGATCAGGGTGGAGAAATGGCCCGGTGTGGGCACCATGGCGCCGTTATCCATTAAATCCACGTCGCGGACCAAGCCCTCATCCACCATGCACTGCACCTTGGCAATCGTCGCCTCGCTGGTGGGCGGAAGCAATGCCCGGATGGCATCGGCACCGAAATCGCGCCACACCAGACCGGCAGAGCTGTACGGCGCGCCATCGTCGCGCAGGGGCTTGTCGCGCATGTGGTGGTCATAGCGGCGGGCGGCGGGATCGTAAGTGCCGCCCACATCGAACACCACATCGGCCTGGGCCAGGACCTCGCCATCGCGGGTGCGTGCCAGTTCCAGCTTGCCGCCCGTGGCCGCCTTGAGGATGGCGTAGGCGAAGACGTCGTCGGCATGGAACGTGCCGCTATGGGTGGCAACCTTGAGCAATCGTTCCTCCCGAAAAGAAGAAGCCCGCCAGACTTGCGATTTGGCGGACTTTGTCATGGGCAGATAGCAGGAAACCGGCACCCTCTGGAAGGACTTTTGCGAAGCAGCCCGGCGATTTCACGCGGCAGCCTTGCAAGGCACACAACGGCTGCGCGAAAAATACCCGTCGCATCCAGGCCCCGCCTAAGCTAAATATCGCAGGAATGATTGTCATGGGCAGGCCATAGACTATAAATTGTGCCATGTGCGTTCCAGGGGGTTATATGACGGAAGCGGCCCAAGCGACACCCGAGGCGGAAGCCCCCCCAGCCCCCGATTCCGGCCTCGCCTGCCTCGCCCTGCTGGCCCGGTATTTCGAGAAGCCGGGCGATTACGACCAGCTCAAGCACCGCCACGGCGCCCCCACCGAGCTGGCCGACGACATCGCCCTGGTGCGCTATGCCAAGGAAATCGGCTTCAAGGCGTCGGCCATTGATAGCGAATGGGATCGGCTAGCCCGTACGCCGCTGCCCTGTCTGGCGCGCACCCGCGATGGCAATTGGTTCATCCTCGGCAAGGTGGCCGACGACAAGATCCTAATCCAGGACCCGCTGGTGGGCCGGCCCGAGCAATTGACCCGCGAGGAACTGGAAGCCCGCTGGGATGGCCGCCTGATGTTGGTGGCAACGCGGGCGCAACTGGCCGCCATGGGCGCCAAGTTCGATCTGACGTGGTTCATCCCGGCGGTGGTGAAATACCGCAAGCTGTTCGGCGAGGTGCTGCTGGCCAGCTTTTTCCTGCAGCTATTCGGCTTGGTGTCGCCGCTGTTCTTCCAGGTGGTCACCGACAAGGTGCTAGTGCACCGCGCCGCCACCTCGTTGGACGTGCTGGTCTTCGCCCTGATCGCCGTCAGTCTGTTCGAGGTGCTGCTGGGCTTCCTGCGCACCTACATCTTCGCCCACACCACCAACCGCATTGATGTGGAGCTGGGCGCGCGGCTGTTCAAACATCTGCTGGCCCTGCCCATCGCCTATCACGGCGCGCGGCGCGTGGGTGAGACGGTGGCGCGGGTGCGCGAGCTGGAAAACATCCGCTCGTTCCTGACCGGCTCGGCCCTGACCCTGGTGATGGATTTGCTGTTCACCGTGGTGTTCTTCGCGGTGATGTTCTGGTATGCGCCCATCCTGGCCTGGATCGTCATCGGCTCGCTGCCGTTTTATGTGGTGCTGTCGGTGGCGGCGACGCCGGTACTGAAGGGCCTGACCGAGGAAAAGTTCAAGCGCGGCGCCGAGAACCAAGCCCTACTGGTGGAAACCTGCAACGGCATGGAGACGGTCAAGGCCCTGGCCGTGGAACCCCAGATGCAGCGCAAATGGGAAGAGCAATTGGCGGCCTATGTGCAGATCGCCTTCAAATCCACCCATTTCGGCACCCTGGCCAGCCAGGGCGTCCAGACCATCCAGAAAGTCACCACCGCCCTGACCCTGTGGTTCGGCGCCACCTTGGTCATGGAGGGCGCGCTGACCATCGGCGGGCTGGTGGCCTTCAACATGCTGGCGGGCCGCGTCGCCCAACCCATCCTGCGGCTGGCCCAATTGTGGCAGGACTTCCAGCAGGTCCGCATTTCCGTGGACCGGCTGGGCGACATCCTCAACACGCGGACCGAACCCACAGCAGACTCCCGCGCCGCCTTGCCCGCTATCCAGGGCGCGGTGGAGTTCAAGGAGGTGGTGTTCCGCTACCGCCCCGACCGCCCGCCGGTACTGAAAGCCATCTCCATCGCCGTGCCGCCCGGCCAAGTGGTCGGCATCGTCGGGCCGTCGGGCTCGGGCAAAAGCACCCTGACCAAGCTGATCCAGCGGCTGTACATCCCGGAATCCGGCCGCGTGCTCATCGACGGGCTGGATTTGTCCAGCGCCGATCCGGCTTGGCTGCGCCGCCAGATCGGTGTGGTGTTGCAGGAGAACTGGCTGTTCAACCGCTCGGTCAAGGACAACATCGCACTGGCCGATCCGTCCATTTCCCTGGACCGAGTGGTGCAGGCGGCGACCGTGGCCGGCGCCCACGACTTCATTTCGGAATTGCCCGAGGGCTACGACACCATTCTCGGCGAGCGCGGCGGCACCCTGTCAGGGGGCCAGCGCCAACGCATTGCCATTGCCCGCGCGTTGGTCACCAACCCGAAAATCCTGATCTTCGACGAAGCTACGTCCGCTCTGGATTATGAATCGGAAAAGGCCATCCAGACCAACATGCGCCGCATCTGCGCGTCGCGCACCGTGTTCATCATCGCCCACCGCCTGTCCACCGTGGCCGAGGCCCACCGCATCATCGTCATCGACAAGGGCGAGATCGCCGAGGACGGCAGCCATGCCGAGCTGATCCGCACCGGCGGCCGCTACGCCAAGCTGTGGGAGGCCCAGATCGGCCCGCTGCCCGGCGCCGCCCGCCCGGCTCCGGTGGCGCCTGCCCCCATTCCCGGCCAGGTCACCCGCGGTCCTGATGGCGAAATCATCGTGCGCCGCCCGGTGCCGTTGCGCATGGGAGAAGGGTGATGGACGGCAGCCAGATGCCGGTAGAAAAAGAAATTCACCACAGAGACACAGAGACACAGAGGAAAAAGATAAAAGAAAATATTTATTCTTATTTTTCTCTTCTCTGTGTCTCTGTGCCTCTGTGGTTAACCAACCTTCGCTCCAAGGCTGAAATATTAGATGCAGCCCTGGTGCGCGCGGGCGCCCTGAAGGAAGGCGTCAAGAACCACCTCGACCTGTGGCGCGAGGCGGTCAAGGCCGACAAGCTGCGGCCCAAGCTGGGCCCCATGGGTGCCGCCGAACTGGCCTTCCTGCCCGCCGCCCTGGAAGTGTCGGAAAGCCCGGCCTCGCCCCTGGCGCGGGCCACCGCCGCCACCATCGCCGCCTTTGTGGTGCTGACCCTGGCCTGGGCCAGCATCGGCGAATTGGACATCGTCGCCACCGCCACCGGCAAGATCATCCCGTCGCAACGGGTCAAGCAGATCCAGCCGCTGGAGACCTCCATCGTGCGCGCCGTCAATGTGACCGAGGGCCAGGAGGTCAAGGCGGGCGACGTGCTGGTGGAGCTGGAAGTCACCGGCGGCCTGTCCGACGTCAACCGCCTGCGCACGGAAAACAACAACGCCCAGGTGGATTCCGCCCGGCTGGAAGCCCTGCTGCTGCCCGACCCGGCCAAGGCCTTCATCGCCCCGCCCAACGTGCCCCCGCGGGTGATCGAGGTGCACAAGGCCTTGTTGGTCAGCCAGTTGCGGGAGCATCAGGCCAAGATCGTCGCCCTGGAAGCCGATTTCGCCAAAAGGCAGGCCGAACTCAAGACCACCGCGGCCGACGTGACCCGCCTGGAAGACGTTTCCGTCAAGATCAAGGACGAAACCGAACGGCGCCAGGAACTGGCCAGCAAGGGCTTCGGCTCCCAGATCGAGCGCGCCCGCTCGGAAAAGGAGCTGGCCGACAATCAGGGCCAGCGCCAAGTGCAGAAGGCCAAGCTGGTGGAAGTGCGCGCCGGCATGGACAGCCTGCGCAGCCAGATCAATCAGGCCCGCGAGGAATTCCGCCGCGACATCACCGCCAAATTGGCCGAAGCCCGCATGAAGGTAGCGACCACCGAGCAAGACCTCGCCAAGGCCGCCGACCGCCAGAATGTGCAGAACCTCAAAAGCCCGGTGGACGGAACGGTCCAGCAGATCGAGGTGCACACTGTCGGCGGCGTGGTCACTCCGGCACAGAAGCTGATGGTGGTCATCCCCAAGGGCGCCGTGCTGGAAGTGGAAGCCAAGCTGCTTAACAAGGATATCGGCTTCGTCGAAGCCGGCCAGGACGCCGCCGTGAAAATCGACGCCTTCCCCTTCACCAAATACGGCACCATCCCGGCGCGGGTGGAGCACGTCTCGCTGGACGCGGTCAAGGACGAGGAAAGCCAGACCAAGGAATTCAACTTCCCCATCCGCCTGTCCCTATCGGACTCCTTCATCCGCCTGGAAAACGGCAAACGCGTGCCGCTATCGCCGGGCATGTCCGTGACCGCCGAGGTCAAGACCGGCACCCGCAAGCCCATCGAATACGTGCTGGCACCGCTGAAGAAGTATGGGAGCGAGAGCGGGCGGGAGCGGTAGGGGGCTCAGCTCCCTTCCGCCAAGACTTGCCACAAAACAAAAGGTTCATCACGGATTAGCGGGGCTATCGCGCGCGAACAAAGTGTCATTTCGAACGAGCCGCAGGCGAGGAGAAATCTCGCTTCCGCGCTGACGGTTTTTCCGCTGAAACGAGATTTCTCCTCAGCGTCGCTTCGTTCGAAATGACACTTGCCGGATTGCCTTCCTGGAATTCCGCGATGAACCAAAACAAAAGGCCCTCGGTTCAATGGAACCGAGGGCCTTTGTTCTCAACATACCGGAAAACCGACTGTTTTATTGGTCGGAGTGAGAGGATTCGAACCTCCGGCCCCTGCCTCCCGAAGACAGTGCTCTACCAGGCTGAGCTACACTCCGGTCGCCTGCGAGGCGGTTCTTATAGCGCCAAGATCGGCAGGGTGCAAAGGGTTTTTGCGGGTATTTGCAAAGCCCCTCAACCGGCCCGCGCCGCCCCGGTTTCACTGGGCTTTTTCGGCATGCGACAGGTGGGTTGCTCGGGTCCATCGAACACCATCAGCTCGGGCCGCAGCAGGGCATGGCGCAGGGCATGCCAGGGCAGGAACTCATGCGCCGCCGAGGGCGTCTCCACCATCAAGCCGTCACCGCTGACCATGAGGACCTTGAAGGAGCGGGTTTTCTCGCGCCCGATGCCCTTCAGCGTCACCCCCTGGGCCGCACAGAACACAGCCGCCAGCCGCACCACCTTGGCCGGGCTGACGGTGTGCGGCGTGAAGATGTCCTGCAGCGGCACCGGGCTGATGGTGCCTTCCTCGCAATCCACCCGCACCAAGCCGGTAGCGCCGAAATCGCCGCGCCGGTAGCCGTAACATTGAGTAAGGATCTCTTTCAAAGTGGTCATGCGCACGCACCTCCGCTGGCCCCTTGCTCATGTTGGGCCACAAGGCGGCGGCTGCGAGGGAACCCCCGTGGGATATTTGTTGCCACCGCAACCGCCCTGAAGCAGCATGCCCCCATGCGCATCTGCTTCCTGGGCGACAGCTTCGTCAACGGCACCAATGACCCCCACTGCCTGGGATGGGTCGGGCGAGTCGTCGCGCACGCACGGGCCGACGGCTGCGACCTGACTTGCTACAATCTGGGTATCCGCCGCGACACCAGCGTGAATGTGGCTGCCCGCTGGCAGACGGAAACCGCCCTGCGCCTGCCCCAGGACGTGGATGGCCGGTTGGTGTTCTCGTTCGGCGTCAACGATTGCTGCGACGAGGATGGGCGTCGGCGGGTGCCGTTAGGCACAACGCTGGAAACCGCGCACCGGATGCTGACGGAAGTCCGCCACCCCACGCTCATGGTTGGCCCGCCGCCCATCGCCGAAGCGGCAATCAATGCCCGCATCGGCGAATTGTCGGCAGCTTTGGCTGCCCTATGTGGCGAACTGCACGTGCCTTATCTGGAAACATTCACCCCCCTCGCCGCCAATCCCGTATGGATGACCGAAATCGCCGCCACGGACGGAGCCCATCCCGGCGCCGCCGGCTATGGCGTGCTGGCGGAATTGGTGCAGGACTGGGCGGCTTGGCACGAGTGGGTGGGGTAGTAGCTCGCACCCTCAATGACCGACTCCGGCGACTCCCTGGACGGCCCTCGGGCTTCCGTCTGGTGAGGATGAAGGCCAGTGCTTGCCGCAACCGTTGGTCCGGTTATGATGGCACTCATCGAGAGTAGAAAAATCATCCGCATCAAACGCCAAAGGGAGTGGTTGGGATGGACTTTGCCGACAAGATCGCGGCGCTTGCCCAGCGCATCGCCAAGCAGAAGGACGCCATCGAGACGGAAGAGGCCACCAAGACGGCCTTCATCATGCCGTTCCTCCGCGACCTGGGGTACGACGTGTTCGACCCGCATGTGGTGGTCCCGGAGTTCACGGCTGACGTGGGCGTGAAGAAGGGCGAGAAGGTGGACTATGCCATCAAGCTCGACGGCAAGGTGGTCATGCTCATCGAGTGCAAGCCATGCAAGGGCGCGCTCTCCACTCAGCACATGTCCCAGCTCTACCGCTACTTCTCAGTCACGGAGGCTCGCTTCGGCATCCTGACCAACGGCATCGTGTACTGGTTCTTCACGGACCTTGAGCAACCGAACAAGATGGACGCCAAGCCGTTCTTCGAATTCGACATGCTCAACTATCGCCCTGCTCAGGTCGAGGAGCTGAAGAAGTTTGCCACTGGCAACTTTGACGTGACCACCATTCTGGAAACGGCAAGCGACCTCAAGTACGGCTCTCTACTCATGCGGGAGATCGCCAACGAGATTGACGCACCTTCCGATGAAGTCATGCGCCTGCTCATTGGGCGGGTCTATGACGGCAAGCTGACGGCCAACGTCCTGGCGAAGTTCGGCCCGCTGGTGCAGAAGGCCATGAAGGACACGGTGCGGGAGTTGGTGAACCAGCGCCTGTCGTCGGCCATGGATGACACCGCGAAGATCGCCCTTCCGGTCACGCCCTCGGAGGCGGTCAAGCCGGATGCCCCAGCCGTCGTTGATGCGCCTGCTGACGGCACCGGAGAGCTTGACGACATCGTGACCACCCAGGAGGAAATCGACGGCTACCAGATCGTCCGCGCCATCGTGCGCGAGGTGGTCAAGGTGGAGCGGGTGACCATGCGCGATGCCAAGAGCTATTGCGCAATCCTGCTGGACGACAACAACCGTAGGCCCATCTGCCGCCTGCACCTTAACCGAGGGGTCAAATACCTCGGCCTGTTTGATGCGGACAAGAACGAGGAACGGGTTCGCATCGAGAGCCTGGACGACATCTTCGCCCATGCTAACCGATTGAAGGCGGCGGCTGCCAGCTACGACAGCGCGAAGGTAAAGGAGGTCGCGACGGTCTGACGCGACGGGCAGCGAGGTGGTTGGTCATCCCGCCTCGCACCCTAGACCGCCCGATACGGACTGCGCGACCGCGTAACCGGCACGTCCTTGTAACCCAACTTCTGTAGCAACGCCTTAATCGCAAAAGCTGACAGGTCAGCATTCTTGCTGGGGCCGACCATGACCTCGCTGATGGGCAACAACCCGTCAGCCCGTCTGCACTGCACCGGCACATAACCAGACACCATGGTCGGCTTCGCCAGAAATTCGATGTCGCCGACTTCTGCCCCTCGACGAAGCAGGCGCCATTCGTTCTCCTGTGCAAATGAAGAATGCTTCAGGGCCGGCGCAAACCAGTCCAAGTTCCAGAAGATGTACGAAAGCACATCTTTTATGTATGCCCGCACATCCTCCTCGCTGCTCAGTCCGAGCTTTTCGAACCGCGCCTGCGTCACAGTGAGAGACATTTGCAGCGCCTCGTCGACAAACTCCTTATGGAGCGCCTCGTCGTAATTACACGGCAGCAGATGAATTCCCGTGTTTTCGAGCGACCGCATCAGCTCCTGCACATCAAAGCGGATTGCAAACCCAGCGTGCGGCCCACCGTAGCCACGCCACTGGCTAAGGCAATCGCGCTCCTCACTCAAGCACGAGACAAAAACGTTTGGCACATCCGCCTGCCCGAGAAGCAGTTCATGATACGCCCCCTTGAGAAGCAGCTTTGAAAATTGCGAGCAGCAGTCAGACATCTTATCATGAATTCTTGCCTGCGCGATGTCAGCAACGTGCTTGTACTCCATCGCATCATTGAGATACGCGATGTTTGAGGCGCGAAGCATTTTGCTTTGCAGAATGCCTATAAGTCCACTGCTGTCGGTATAGTGGTAGAGATGGCTCTGCGTAGGACGGGAAAAGCGATTGAGCCAGAACCGGCAAAAGCTGCTGATCTGCTGCTGATCGGTCACGTCTAAAAACCGGGTTTCCATCTCGCCCCTCCCCTCAAGCACAGCACAACCACCACCATAAGAGAAAGCCCCCACCGAGTGAACGGTGAGGGCCTTCCCTAAGGTCTCCGCAGTCTCCCTTGACCGCTACACACGCCTGCTACACAGTCGTCGCCGGGTGTGGCGCAAAGCCAGGGGTTCCCCGATACCCGGACTAAACCGAGTAATACATCTGGAACTCGACCGGATGCGGGGTGTGCTCGAAGCGATAGACTTCTTCGTACTTCAGCTCGATATAGGCCTCGACGAATTCCTTGGAGAACACGTCGCCCTTGAGCAGGAAGTCGTGATCGGCCTTCAGGCAGTCGAGGGCCTCGCGCAGCGAACCGGCCACGGTCGGAACCGCCTTGAGCTCCTCGGGGGGGAGGTCATAGAGGTTCTTGTCCATGGGCTCGCCGGGATGGATCTTGTTGGCGATACCGTCCAGGCCGGCCATCAGCATGGCGGAGAAGGCCAGGTAAGGGTTCGCGCCCGGATCGGGGAAGCGGATCTCGACGCGCTTGGCCTTCGGGCTGGTCGCGTACGGGATACGGCAGGAAGCCGAACGGTTGCGGGCCGAGTAGGCCAGCAGCACGGGGGCCTCGAAGCCGGGGATCAGGCGCTTGTACGAGTTGGTGGTCGGGTTGGTGAAGGCGTTCAGCGCCTTGGCATGCTTGATGATGCCACCGATGTAGTACAGGCACATGTCCGACAG
>JACMKT010000116.1 GCA_014380005.1 Rhodospirillales bacterium | reverse complement strand
GGGCGCGACGACAGCAGGCGCGACAGATACGCGCTCATGGCGCCCACCGGCGGCGCGATGGACATGTCGTTGTCGTTGAGGATGACCACCAGCTTGGAGTCCATGGAGCCGGCGTTGTTCATGGCCTCGTAGACCATGCCCGCGCTCATGGCGCCGTCGCCGATGACGGCGATGACGTTGAAATCCTCACCCTTCAGGTCGCGCGCCACCGCCATGCCCAGACCGGCGGAGATGGAGGTGGAGGAATGGCCGGCGCCGAACGGGTCGTATTGGGATTCCGAGCGCTTGGTGAAGCCCGACAGCCCGCCGCCCTGGCGCAGGGTGCGGATACGGTCCTTGCGCCCGGTCAAAATCTTATGCGGGTAGCATTGGTGGCCCACGTCCCAGATCAGCTTATCCTTGGGCGCGTTGAACACGTGGTGCAGGGCCACGGTCAGTTCGACCACCCCCAGACCGGCGCCCAAATGACCGCCGGTGACCGACACCGCCTCGATCATTTCCTGGCGCACTTCGTCGGCAAGCTGCTTGATCTCGTCGGCGGAAAATCCGCGGATGTCCTTGGGTTCGTTCACGCGGTCGAGCAGACGCGCAGCGGGCTTGGGCGTGGTCATCTTTTGTCCTTCTCAGGCCCGCCGCTCGACCACGAACCGGGCCGTCGCGCGCAACAAATCGGCCTTATCGCCGAACGGATCCAAATGGGCGCAGGCTTGGTCGGCCAGCATGCTGGCCTGGGCGCGGGCACGGTCCACGCCCATGAGCGAGACGAACGTCGCCTTGCCCGCATCGGCATCCTTGCCCACCGCCTTGCCCACCTGGACAACGTCGCCTTCCACATCCAACAGATCGTCGGCAATTTGGAAGGCCAGCCCCAGATCGTGGGAATAATTCTTCAGCGCCTGACGCAGATTGGGCGCCACCTTGGCCAGCACCGCCCCGGCCTCGCACGAGAAACCGATCAGGCGGCCGGTTTTCATCTGCTGCAGCCGGGTGATGGCGGGCACGTCCATATTGAACTCGGCAGCGCGCAAATCCACCATCTGACCGCCAACCATGCCCTGACCGCCCGAGGCATGGGCCAACTCCCACACCAATTGGCAACGCACCGCCGGGTCGGGATGGGTGGGGTCCGCCGCCAGCACTTCGAAGGCGCGGGTCAGCAAGGCATCGCCGGCCAGCAGGGCGGTGGCTTCGTCGAATTGACGGTGGCAGGTGGGACGGCCCCGGCGCAGATCGTCGTCGTCCATGCAGGGAAGATCGTCATGGATCAGGGAATAGCAATGGACCATCTCGACAGCGCAGGCGACACGCAACGCCGCCGCTTCGGCCACGTTGAACAAGGCCGCCGATTGCAGCACCAGGAACGGGCGCAGCCGCTTGCCGCCATCCAGCGAGGCATAGCGCATGGCGTCGTGGACCCGATGCTCGGGGCCATCCCCGACCGGCAGCAGGCGCTCCAGCTCGGCATTCACGGCCTCGCCGGTGGCTTTCAACGCCTCGGCCAGCCGGCGTTCGGAGGGAATGGCAGTCACGACGGCCTTCCTAGGAATCGATGTTGGCAGGCTCGACGGAAACCTGTCCGTCGGGACCGAACGAGATGCGCTCGACCTTGGCCTGGGCTTCCTTCAGCTTGGCTTCGCAATGACGCTTCAACTGGGCGCCGCGCTCATAGGCGTTGATGGCATCGTCCAGCTTGGTGCCGCCGGTTTCTAGCTGACGGACGATCTTGTCCAATTCGGACAGGGCGTCCTCGAAGCTCATGGCGGCAATTTCGGGCGGCAGCTCGGCCATTGAACAGGTTCCGCGTCAAAGGGTGCAAAGGAAAGGGCGGAAGTTTACGAACCGGGTGGAGCAAAGGCAAGCACCGCCGCCTTTGCTCCGATTCCTGGCTCTAATCCTCGACCGGCTTGACCACGCTCATCAATTGCTCGCGCTGGGCAAGCACGTTGGCAGCCTGGGCGTCGTGGCCCAGGGTGGTCAGGATGGCGGCGAAGGTTTCCAGGGTGGCCGACAGCGGCACGATGGCACTGGCGGCATCCACCTTGGCGACTTCCTGGAAAGCATTGACCGCCTCCAGCGCCGAATCCAACGCTTCCGCATCGGCATGGGCTTCATGCTGGCGGCTGGCGAGGTTGGCCAGGGATTGGGCCAGGAACAGGCGATACTGCTCAGGCGCCATCTCGGCAAGATCGCGGGCCAGTTCCACCGCCTCTTCCACCAGGGGCAGGGACTCGCCGGGGCGGCCATCACGGCTGGCGGCGAAGGCGTTTTGCTGCAGGGTCAGGGCCAGCAGATGGCTCACCGGCGCCGGGACCCGCTCGTCGGGGAACAATTGCGCGGTCAGGCGGCGCACCATGACCGCTTCTTCCCAGCGCCCGGCTTCGGACAGGGCCATGGCGTTGCGGTGCAGGGCGTCCACCATGACGCCCAGGAACGAGAACAACGCCTCGCCCCCCTCGCGGAAGGTTTCCACCGCCGTGCCGATTTCTTCGATGGCACGCAGGGATTGACCGGCGCGCCAGGACCGGCCCGACTGGTTCATCAAGGTGGAGACCAGCACGAAGCGGGCCTGATCGGGATTGGTGGACACGGCGCGGCGCGCCAAACCAAACGCTTCGTCGCCGGCTTGGCGGGCTTCGTCGTCGCGGCCCAAATCGGACAGGCGGTTGGACAGATTATTCAGCGCCGAGGCCAAAGCCACCGCGAAGGCGGCGGGGTCGGCATCGAACAGCAGCCGGAAATGACCGGCGCCTTCTTCGGCGGTGGACAATGCTTCGTCCAGCTTGCCCTGGTCGGCCTGCTTGGCGGCCAATCCCATCAGCGCGTCGGCATAGGCGGGGAAGGCGGCGTCGGGCTCGGCGGCCAATTTGGCGCGATGCTCGGCGACGATGGCTTCAAGGCGGACGAGGTCCTCGTCCTGGCCGGCGGCCTCGGTCATTGGAAATCCTTTATTCGGCTGGGCGCAGCAAACCTCGGTTTATACTCAGCAGCGCTTCTTGGGCAAAGCCTCGATGCTCTGCAATTTGCCCTTCAGGCTGAAATTCTTGAAGGTTTGGACGATTTCCTGCGAAACCCCGTTGGGATGGTAGGTCAGCGCCATCTCGAAATTGGGCAGCGGGTCCTTGTTGGACACCGGGAAGAAGGCCAGCCGCATGGGCCAAGCCTGACTGGCGATGAGCGGGCTGGCCACCTTGGCCGGGAAGGCTTGGCTGGGGCCGCCGATCAGCGCGTTGACCTCGTACGGGCCCTCGGTGCCCGAACCGTCGAACACCACCCGCCAGAACGACCGCCCGCCGGCCTGGGCGGCGTCGATCAGGCGCACCGTGTGCTCGGTGGGGAACAAGGTGCCCTTGGGCAATTGCATGGTGATGGGTTCGGGGCGGATGAACCTCGCCACGCCGCCCTGGCCCTTGCCCTTGAGGTCGGCGGCGCCTTCCACGTCCTCGGTCACCTGACCGTCGCGGGTGTTGCGCATGCGGAACTTGTAATGCAGCCCGTCCTTGGATTCCCAGGTGATGAAATCCGTGGTGGACATGACCTGTCCGCCTTCGGTGTAGGCGTAATTGATGGCGATGCGGTTTTCCACCACCCAGCCGTCGCAGGAATCGTCGAACTCGTAGCTCATGGTGCCCGAGGCGGCGGCGATGCCCGACCCGGACTTCATGGTCGACAGGCCCATGGCGTAGATGGCGCGATGGGGCGCAAGGTCGGCTGGCCCTGCCTGGGCCACCACCGCGCCGAACGCCATCGCGCCGAACGCCATCGCAGCGCAACCCGCCGCCCAAACCCGCCGATGCATCAAAGCCTCCGAGCTAATTTGCAGCCATTATACATTGCGCGCACAGCGCCACCAGTGGTTCCGCCCCCTCCATCCGTAGGATCAGCCATGTCCACCCGGTCGATGTTGCCTAAGCCCCGGCAATATGTGCCTGGACCCGGCAGTTATTGCCTACCCGGACCAAGGCCCAGAGCGCAGTTTTCCGCCATAACGGAACTGGCAGGGCGCTTGCACAGGACCAGTTGAGGTTGCTTTAGATGGGGAGGACGGCAGCGTGACATTCGACTTCGCTCCGAACTGGCTGGATTTCGTCAGCACCGCCACCCCCTATTCGGGGCCGGCGCCCGTTGCCTCGCAACCCGCAAAGCTGCCTTGGGCCCCACCGCCGCCCTGCGCCCCCGCCTCGCCCTCCATGATCGAGGTGGCCGCTTTGGTGGAGGAATTGTTCACCGAAGGCACGCTGAGCTACGAGCAATTGCGTTCGCTGTCCACATTGCCCGAATTGGCGGCACTGCTGGGCGACGCGCTGAGCAGCGTCCCCGCCGGCCGCCGCGTTGCCCGCGCCAGATGAAACGCGCCAGATGAAACGCCTGTTCGCCAGCATTCTGCCCGCCCGACGCCAACCGGTGCCGGTGATGGCTCTGCCCCGCCCGAAAAAGCGGGCCGAGCCCATCCTTGCCCTGCCGCCGCCCCAGCCCAGCCCCCTGCCCCGCCACGATCTGCGCCGGGTTTCGCCCCGCCGCTTCGCCGAAATCGCCCACGAGCTTTATCTTGAGGGCTGGCTGCACTGGGCGGAATACCAGCAAGTGGGCTTCCCCAGCGAATTGCACCCCGATTACGACAGCACCATCGGCGCCCTGACCGGCGAAAAGGCCGACCCCGACCGCCCGCGCGACATGCTGGGCGAATGGGAAAAGCGGGTGGATTTCATGCGCCGCTTCAGCGACCGCGATGTCCGCCACGCCGAACGGGCCGTGGATATTCTGCGCCGTCAGGCTGAGCCGGTTTAGAAAGCAGGATTTACCACCAAGGGCACAAAGGGCACCAAGACGGCGTGCTGCGTGACTGGCTTGGTCCATTCCTGCACGCCCGCTTGGTGCCCTTTGTGCCCTTGGTGGTGATTCTACGGTTCACTTCCCCTCACGCCGAGCCTTCTCGACCTTGCGCCAATTGGCCACGTTCTTGTTGTGCTCATTCAGGCTGTTGGCGAAGACGTGGCCGCCAGTGCCGTCGGCGACGAAGTACAACGCCTCGCTTTTCGCCGGATGCAGCACCGCTTCAATGCTGGCGCGACCCGGATTGGCGATGGGCGTGGGCGGCAATCCCTCGATGACGTAGGTGTTCCAGCGGTGCGGCGTTTCCAGATCGGTCCGGGTGATGGGGCGGTCCAGCACGCCCATGCCGTCGGACAGGCCATAGATCACCGTGGGGTCCGATTGCAGGCGCATGCCCAGGCGCAGGCGGTTGACGAAGACAGCGGCGACCATGGGGCGTTCGGCCTTGATGCCGGTCTCGCGTTCAACGATGGAGGCCAGCACCAGCGCCTGTTCCTTGGTTTTCACCGGCAGATCGGTGGCCCGCACCGGCCATAATTGGTCCATCAACTGGCGCATGGATTTTTCCATGCGGCCAACCACCTCGTCGCGGGCATCGTCGCGGTTCAGGTGCCAAGTCTCGGGCAGCAGCGCCCCTTCCGGCGGCACAGCGACCAAATCACCGCTGAGGTAATCGGCCTCGCGCACCAAAGCCAGGATTTGCTTGGAGGTCAAGCCTTCGGCGATGGTCAGCTTGTGCACCACCGTGCGCCCCTCGCCCATCATGGCGACGGCGTCTTGCGGGCTGATATGGGCGGGAAAGGCGTATTCGCCGGCCTTCAGCGAGGCCTGACGCAGCTTGGCGCCCACCATGAAGCTGTAGGGGTCGGGCACCACGCCGTTAGCCGCCAGCTTGCGGGCGATGGCTTCCAGCCCCGAGCCCTTGGCGATCACCACCGTCGCCGCCTCTGCCAACGGCCCTGGACGGGTGAAGCGGCGTTTGCCTTCCAGTCCCGCCCAGGTGACGATGGCGACCAGAAGAACGGCGAGGGCGAACAAGGCCTTGCTGACTGTGCGCATTATTCCCGTCCAAAAAATGTGAAGGCCCCCACGCCTGCGCATGGGGGCCTTCACATTTCAATACACCAGGGCTTAGGGGGCCTTGGTGAAGATCAGCGAAGCGTTGGTGCCGCCGAAGCCGAACGAATTCGACATGGCGTACTTGATCTCACGCTTCTTGGCCTTGTGCGGAACCAGATCCAAGTCGCAGCCCTCATCCGGATTGTCCAGATTGAGGGTCGGCGGCGCGATCTGATCACGGATAGCCAGCAGCGAGAAGATGCCTTCCACCGCACCGGCAGCGCCCAGCAGATGGCCGATGGCCGACTTGGTCGAGCTCATGGACAGCTTGTAGGCGGCATCACCGAACAGGCGCTTGACGGCGCGCAACTCGATGGAATCGCCCATGGTGGCGGTGCCGTGAGCGTTGATGTAGTCGATGTCCTTGGGCTCAAGACCGGCACGGGCCAAGGCGGCCTTCATGGCGCGGAAGGCGCCATTGCCGTCTTCAGCCGGGGCGGTGATGTGATGGGCATCGCCGGACATGCCGTAACCGATCACTTCGCCATAGATCTTGGCGCCGCGAGCCTTGGCATGCTCCAACTCTTCCAGCACCAGCACGCCGGCGCCTTCGCCCATGACGAAGCCGTCACGGTCCTTGTCCCACGGACGCGATGCCTTGGTCGGCTCGTCGTTGCGGGCGGTGGACAGGGCCTTGCAGGCGGCAAAACCGGCCACGCCCAGACGGCACACGGCGGATTCAGTACCACCCGCGACCATCACATCGGCATCGCCGAAGATGATCAGACGGGCAGCGTCACCGATGGCGTGAGCGCCGGTGGCGCAGGCCGTGACCACAGCGTGGTTCGGACCCTTGAAGCCGTATTTGATGGAAACGTGGCCGGAGACCAGATTGATCAGGGCCGACGGAATGAAGAACGGACTGACCCGGCGGGGGCCATTGTCCTTCATGATCAAGGCACCTTCGGCAATGGCGGGCAAGCCGCCGATGCCGGAACCGATCATGACGCCGGTGCGTTCCCGCGATTCATCGTCCTCGGGCTTCCAACCGGAATCCTCGATGGCTTCGATGGCGGCGCCCAGACCATAGATGATGAAATCATCCATGCGGCGACGCTCTTTGGCGGGGGCCACTTTGTCGAGATCGAACTCACCCTCGCCCGTGCCGCGCGGAATGACGCCGGCGATCTTGGCCGGCAAATCCGACACATCGAAATGCTCGACGATGCGAATGCCGGATTCAGCGTTGATGAGGCGCTTCCAGTTGTGCTCGACACCGCAGCCCAGGGGGCTGACGATACCGAGACCGGTGACGACGACACGTCTCATGCGAAGGTCCCGTTGCTATACTTAGAAAAAGGGCGCCGGCCCCATTTTGGGTTCGGCGCCCCGACCAACCTTACGCGCTGGCAGAGTTCTTCGAGATGAAGTCGATCGCGTCCTTGACGGTCAGGATCTTCTCGGCAGCGTCATCGGGGATTTCGCAACCGAACTCTTCCTCGAAAGCCATGACCAGCTCGACGGTGTCGAGGCTGTCGGCGCCCAGGTCGTCGATAAAGCTGGCGTTCTCGGTCACCTTGGCATCTTCCACGCCCAGGTGTTCGACAACAATCTTCTTAACCCGATCGGCGACGTCGCTCATTTGAATTCCCTCGGAAGTCTTTATGGTGCCATGGATAACTTGGGTCCCGCGACTGGGGACATAAGCCCCCTGGCCGGCGGAAAGTGGCCCGTACGTAACATACTTTTCGCGCCTTGACCAGCACCCGAACACCACAACTTGGGTTCAGATGCTGATGACGCGATCAGGGCCCCACGATCAGGGCCCCCACAATCACGGCATCGCCATGCCGCCATTGACGTGCAAGGTCTGGCCGGTGACGTAAGCCGCCTCGTTCGAGGCCAAATACAGCACCGCTGCGGCAATCTCCTCGCTGGACCCCATGCGGCCTGCCGGGATGCCGCCAAGGATGCGGCCCTTCTGGTCGTCATTCAGCTCGTCGGTCATGGCGGTGGCGATGAAGCCCGGCGCCACGCAATTGACGGTGACGTTGCGGCTGGCGACTTCCTGGGCCATGGCCTTGCTCATGCCGATCATGCCGGCTTTCGAGGCGCAGTAATTGACCTGCCCCGGATTGCCGGTGACGCCGACGATGGAGGTGATGTTGATGATGCGGCCCGCGCGGCGCTTCATCATGCCCTTGATGGCGGCACGCGACAGACGGAAGGCGGCGGTCAGATTGACGTTCAGGACCGCATCCCAGTCCTCGTCCTTCATGCGCATCATCAAGCCGTCCTTGGTGATGCCGGCATTGTTGACCAGAATGTCCAGCGAACCCAAAGCGGCCTCGGCATCCTTGGCCAATTGCTCGACCTCTTCGGCCTTGGACAGATTGGCGGGCAGCACGTGGACGCGCTCTCCCAATTCGGTGGCCAGGGTGTCCAGCGCCTCGCGGCGGGTGCCATGAATGGCGATGGTGGCGCCGGCGGCGTGCAGAGCCTTGGCGATAGCGCCGCCGATGCCGCCCGAGGCGCCAGTAACCAGGGCGGTCTTGCCGGTAAGATCGAACATGTGTTCCCCCAATGGATCAGAGAGAGGCCAGGAAGGTCTCGATGTCAGCCGGAGTGCCGACCGATACGCCCGCCAGTTCCTTATCAATGCGCTTAGCCAAGCCGCCCAGCACCTTGCCGGCGCCCAGCTCCACCAGCGTGGTGACGCCCTGGTCCTTCATATAAAGGACGCCTTCGCGCCAGCGCACGGTGCCGGTGACCTGCTTGACCAGCAGGTCGCGGATGACTTCCGGGTCGGTGACCGCCGAGGCGACCACGTTGGCGACCAGGGCGATTTTCGGCGCGGCCATGGTCACGTTGGCCAGGGCCTCGGCCATGGCATCGGCGGCGGGCTGCATCAGGGCGCAATGGAAGGGTGCGGAGACCGGCAGCAGGACGGCGCGCTTGACGCCCTTTTCGGCGGCGATCTTCATGGCGCGCTCGACGGCGGCCTTGTGACCGGACACCACCACCTGACCGGCGCCGTTATCGTTGGCGGCCTCGCACACTTCGCCCTGAGCGGCTTCGGCGGCGATTTCCTTGGCCTGCTCGTATTCCGAGCCCAGCAATGCGGCCATGGCGCCGATTCCCACGGGCACCGCCTTCTGCATGCTCTGGCCGCGCAGCTTCAACAAGCGCGCGGTATCGGCCAGCGAGAAGGTGCCGGCAGCGGCAAGGGCCGAGTACTCACCCAGGGAATGGCCGGCGACGAAGCTGGCTTTCTCGGCCAGATCAAGCTTGCCCTGGCCTTCCAGCACACGGACCACCGCCATGGACATGGCCATCAACGCCGGCTGGGCGTTCTCGGTCAGGGTCAACTGGTCCTCGGGACCTTCGAACATCAGCGCGCTGAGCTTCTGCTTCAGCGCCTCGTCCACTTCCTGGAAGACGTGGCGGGCCTCGGCAAAGGCCAGGGAGAGTTCGCGGCCCATGCCGACGGCCTGCGAACCCTGACCAGGAAAGACGAATGCGCGGGACATGGCGGAACTTCCTTACGGCTAGCGAAAAACTGGCCGAAGGAAAAGGGAACCCCCCGCCCCTGTCAAGCGAATAGGGGCGGCCTCAGCGGGACCGCCCCATCCGCATACCTTACGACAAGGTGCGCAAAGCGAAATTCACCACCGCCTCGACCACGTCGTCCGGGCGGTCGCGGTACAGCAGGTGGCGGCAGTTTTCCAACTCAAGCACCTCAACCGGGCCGGATACCGCCCGGGCCACGGAGTCATATTGTTCCGCACTGCCGTATTCGTCGCCATCGCCCTGCATGACCAGCACGGGTACGGTGATGCCCGACAATTGCGGACGGATGTCCCAGCCAATACGGCCGAAATCCATCCACGCCTTGGCCCAGCCCCAGAACACGTCATCCACATGGGGCTGGTAGCGCCCAAGCTGTTCGCGCAGACGGCCACCTTCATAGGCGGCAATGGCGGATTTCACCCCGTCCAGCACGGCGGGTTCCACCATCACATGGGGCGCCATCAGCACGACGCCTTCCACTTGGTGCGCCACATTGGCCGAGGCAGCGATGGCGGCGATGGAGCCGCCGTCGGAATGGCCCACCAGGACGGCGCGGCGAATGCCGGCGGCGTTCAGCACGCGGGGCAGCCAGATCAGCGCCTCGTCATGGAGATAGGTCTCAGCCCACGGATGGGGCTTGTGGTCCGAGCCGCCATAGCCGTTGCGCGAGTACAAGAACACCCCCAGGCCGGTGGCCTCGGCGACCCGGTCGGGCAGATCGCGCCACAGCTCGATGGAGCCGAGGCCTTCGTGCAGGAACACCAAGGTGGGGGCGTCAGCGGGATCGGGGCCGATGAAGCGGGTCTCGAGACGCACTCCATCCACCTCAAGGAAACCAGCCCGGACAGAAGCAGCGGATTCAACACTCTTTGAGAGCATAACATTCATCATACAACCCTTCGTTCTCAGCCCCGCGCTCCAGTAACCTATCCTTGTGGTTGTCTGCAACCCGGATTTGCCGCACGGTATACGAGCTATACGCAGTGCCAGGGGGCAGCCATGACTTATGGCCTAAGGGGGATGGGGAAACAGGGGAATCGGGTGAAGGGATTATGCGGCGATGAGGCTTGCGAGGAAATCGTCATCCCAGGCGGCGACCTTTCGGCGGAGACGCAGGGAATCCTTGCCGGGGGTTCGTCGCAACAGATTATGGGCCATGTGCTTGATGGTGGTGAAGTTGGCCGGGGCGTGCTCGGTTCGCACGCGGCATACCATGTCCACGACCCAGTGCAAGCTGTTCTCCACGGCCCAATGGCCGCGGACGATCTGGCCGAGTTGGGTGGCCGGAAGGACCAGGGATGTGATGTAGAAGCGGGTCTCACATTCGGCCTTACCGTTGATTTCGCGGATGCTTTCGACCATGACGATCCCCTTGAGCCCGGGCCAATCGTGCCGCTCCTGAAGCCAAGCGACATCGTGG
>JACMKT010000115.1 GCA_014380005.1 Rhodospirillales bacterium | reverse complement strand
GTGGGCGGTCTATCTGGGTCTGGCCCATGAGGCATTGCTGTTCGTGGCCATGGTGGCCGATTGGCTGGTGGACCCGGAGGGCGCGTGGCTGCTGCACCGCTTCGCCGCCATCCTGCCCACCTTGGAGCTTTACGCCCAGGTGGCGGTCATCAACGCCCTGGCCCTGTTCGCCTGGGCCTATGCCAACCAATTACGCTTCCAAAACCGCGAGCGCCGCCAGGGACTAACCCATGTGACCGTGGCCGAGCTGGCCCATTTCCACCACGTGGCCGAACCTGAAATCGCCCAATGGCTGGAAGCCCGCCGGCTGGTCATCCATCACGACGACAACGGCAATGTGGCCTTTGTGGAAACCGGGGTCAGCGGCACCCGCGATTTCGCTGCGGTGGCATGATGCGCCGGCTGGTCATGATCCTGTGCCTGCTGGCCGGGGTCAGCGTGAATGGCAATTGGACCCACGATGTGTTTGTGGCCGATGCGGGCACGCCCACCCAGCCCAAGCCCCTGATCGTGGCGCCCGAGGCCCAGGAACCGGCCAGCGCAGCCATCTCCAGCGATGGCCGGATCATGGTGACCATGGAGGATGGCTGGAACACGGATTCGGAAACCACCCAGCGTTTCGGCCTGTACAATGCGGATCTCACCCCGGTAGCTGCCTATCCGCAATTGGTGGCCGCCGCCGGGCGCCGTTTCGTGGTGTTCTATTCCGATGGCTGGGTCAAAGGCGGCGGGGTGGACGATTTGGGCTCGGGCCAGGATGTCATGGCCCGCATCTTCGACAGCGACGGCCATCTGCTGCGCCATGTGGCAATCGCCAGCGGACGCAGCGATTGGTGGCCCGTGCTCGCCAGTTCCGACCGCCGCACCCTGTTGGTGTGGCAGCGTTTCGTCAAAGGCCAGACCCACGCCAAGCTGATGATGGCCGTGCTGAACCCGACCACCGGCACCCTGATCACCCCGCCCAAATCCTTGGCCGAAATCATGGTGCGGCCGAGATCATGGTGCGCTATTACACCTACGCGGTCAGTTGGATCCCGGCGACGCGGCGTTTCCTGGTCAGCGGCACGACCAAATCCGGGGCCGGCTTCGCCTGCCTGCTGGACGAACAGGGCCGCGTGCTCGCCAAACGCACCGACCTTGCCCCCATGGTCCGCGAAGCTTGGCCGGCGGTGAACGGCACCAATGTGGCAACTCTGACCGCCCCCACCGGCGCCATGCTGCTCTCGGTAGCGGGCGACCGCATCAGGCCGCTGCGCACCTATGCTGACCGGGTTCCGTGGGCGGGCATCGGGGCAGCGGCTGATCTGGGGGCGGATGGCAAAGTGCGGGTGTATTCGCTGTCAGAGCGCGGGGTGATGGTACGGGAATGGGGGGAGTACCCCCCTCCGCCCACACATGACGATATTTTCAGGCTTCCGGCGATTGCGCGGCGGCCTGGGCGGCGGGAGGGGCCTCGTTGGGCTGGGATGGCTTGGGCTGGCGGCGGAAGCGGGGACCGCTGCGGTAGACGACGTTGTCCGAGGGTCCCGGCGCGCATTTGGTCACTTTGCCGCCACGGGAGAGATAGTCGCTAATCATCGCCTCTTCGTCACTCATGGGGCGGACCTCGCTTGAAATTGAGAACGCAGCATAGCGGGGGACGGATCAAGGTTAAACCCTTGAGTCCTCACCCTTCCGCACTACTCAATCCTGATTATGGGCACCCCTGCCCCGCAATGCACAAATTCGGTGGATAACCCTGTCCATAAGACGTGGGCGACCTGTTCCCGTCGGGGCCGAGCCTGGATTCCTCGATCCTGCCCGTTTTCTGAGCAGCCCTAATTGGCCGCCAACAGGTGAGAGAAGTGATCGACCAATTGCAGCTGCACCGCCGGCGACAACCGTACGGTGGTGGCGCGTGAGACCATGCTGGTCATGGACTCGTCTCCACCCCCGCCACCGGCCATGGCGAACACCAGATCGGCTTGGCCGGTGAACAGGCGCAGCACCGGCAGCCGCTCGAACGGGGCAATCATTCCGGACGCGAAGGCGTCCACCATGAACGAGAACGCTTCCTCGTCGGTGATCTCGCCGGGCACGGTGTAGTCACAACGCACTTCATCGGCCATGGCATCTTTCCATCCTGCCTGGGCGGGGGTTTCGCCCCGTGGGTTTTGCTCCAGTCCTGCTGAAGAGACAGTGAAGAAACGCCACTATTCCTGCCACTCACGTGGTGGCGAGCGATAGCTGGCGGGCGGGTCCCACGAACACATGTCCGGCTGCCAGATGGCCGTGGGTTCGGCCTCGGTGGTCATGCCGGCGGTCAATTCGGCCAATTCGTCTTCGGTCAGCACTGCGTCGTAGCCGTCCTCGTCGGCGATCAGCAAGCGCACCTCGCCGGTGGCCACGGCTTTGTCGTAGCCCATGGACTCGACCACCTCCATGGCATGGCGGCTGATGAAGTGCTCCATACTGATCCCTCATCCATCAGACCCGTGTCTCAACACCGCGTGCCACCGTGGTGTTCCGCGGAAACTGCCTCTAGCGTGGCGGGCAAGGTCATACCGATTAAAAAACGAGCAACGGAAATGGTGCTCGTTTTTTAATCCCACTTTCATCGAATGTGGTAGGCTGCCCATCTTCGGAATTTCGCACTGGTCGACATGGGCATCCGCGTCAAGCTTCGGCACACCACCCGCTACACCTATGACCGTCCGGTCGCCCTGTCCGCCCAAGTGGTGCGTCTCCGGCCAGCCCCCCATACGCGGACCCCGGTTCTGTCCTATTCCCTGGACATCGAGCCCAAGAACCACTTCATCAATTGGCAGCAGGACCCCCAGGGCAATTGGCTGGCCCGGCTGGTGTTCCCGGACAAGACCACGGCCTTCACCGTGGACGTGGATCTGGTCGCCGATTTGTCCATCATCAATCCGTTCGACTTCTTCCTTGAACCCGCCGCCGACAACTTCCCCTTCGACTACGCGCCCGAGCTGGAACACGAATTGCGCCCGTTCCTGGCCTGCGACGTAGCCGGGCCGCTGCTCAAGGACTATCTATCGTCCATCCCCACGGACTTCCCCAAGCAGACCACCAATTTCCTGGTGGCCCTGAACCAGCGGCTGCAAGCGGATATCAGCTACACCATCCGCATGGAGCCCGGCGTCCAGACGCCCGAACAGACGCTGGAAAGCCGGCGCGGGTCATGCCGCGACTCGGCGTGGCTGCTGGTGCAGATGCTGCGTCGCCTGGGTCTGGCCGCCCGCTTCGTCTCGGGCTATTTGATCCAATTGGTGCCCGACGTCAAACCGCTGGACGGCCCGGAAGGTCCCACCGAGGACTTCACCGATCTGCACGCCTGGACCGAGGTCTATCTGCCCGGCGCCGGCTGGATCGGCCTGGACCCCACCTCGGGCCTGCTGACCGGCGAGGGCCACATCCCGCTGGCGGCCTCGCCCGATCCCACCAGCGCCGCCCCCATTTCCGGCGCGGTGGAATTCTGCGACGTGGGCTTCGAGCATGCCATGTCGGTGGCCCGCGTCCAGGAAAGCCCGCGCGTCACCAAGCCCTATAGCGAAGAGCAATGGCAAGCCGTCCTGGCCTTAGGCGATGCGGTGGATTTGCGGCTGAAGGCGGGCGACGTGCGCCTGACCCAAGGCGGCGAGCCCACCTTCGTGTCGGCCTTGGACATGGAGGCGGAGGAATGGAACGTTTCCGCCGTCGGCCCCACCAAGCGTGCCCATGCGGACGAACTGATCCACCGCCTGCGCGACCGCTTCGCCCCCGGTGCCGCCGTGACCTTCGGCATGGGCAAGTGGTATCCGGGCGAAAGCCTGCCGCGCTGGGCGTTCTCGCTGATCTGGCGCGAGGATGGCGAGCCCCTGTGGCGCGACCAAAAATTGATCGCCCAGGAAAACGACGACCACCAACCCACCATCGAGACGGCGCGGGTGTTCATGAACACCCTGTCGGCGCGGCTGGGCGTGGACAGCGCCTATGCCAATCCGGCTTTCGAGGACGCCGTCCATTACCTGCTGCGTGAGCAGGCCCTGCCCATCAACGTCGATCCCATCGACAACAAGCTGAACGACCCGGAAGAGCGCTCGCGCTTGGCCGGCGTGTTCCGCCATGGGCTGGGCACGCCCATCGGCTTTGTGCTGCCGTTGCAACCGTGGCAAGCCAAGGACGGCAACCGCTGGATCACCGGCCCGTGGCCCACCCGCAACGGCAAGCTGTTCACCCTGCCCGGCGATTCTCCCCTGGGCCTGCGCCTGCCCCTGGACGAGCTGCCCTGGGTGGACGAGGACGATTACCCCTATCACAGCGAACGTGACCCGTTCGAGCCGCGCGGCCCCTTCACCGCCGCCAAGCCGCGACGCAAACAGGCGACCCAAACCAACCGTGTCGCCGCCTCCGCCGCAGCGCCGGGCACGGTGGTGCCTCAGGTGGCCGGAATCCGCAACCGGCCCAAGGAAACCGAGAACGGCATGGTGGCCGAAGTGGTGCGCACCGCTTTGTGCGTGCAGCCGCGCGAAGGCCGCATCAACGTCTTCCTGCCGCCGGTGGAGACCGCCGAACAATATCTGGAACTGGTCGGCGCCATCGAACAGACGGCAGAGGAAATGAACTGCCCGGTGCGGCTGGAGGGCTATGCCCCGCCCAACGACCACCGCCTGAAGATCATCAAGGTGACCCCCGACCCCGGCGTCATTGAGGTCAACGTCCATCCGGTGTCCGATTGGCGCGAATTGGTCGCCAGCACGGAAATCCTGTACCACGAGGCCCACCAAACCCGCCTGGGCACGGAAAAGTTCATGACCGACGGCCGCCACGTGGGCACCGGCGGCGGCAATCACATGGTGCTGGGCGGCAGCACGCCCGCCGATAGCCCGTTCCTGCGCCGCCCGGATTTGCTGGGCAGCCTGATCCGCTTTTGGCAGAACCATCCGTCCTTGAGCTATCTGTTCTCGGGCCTGTTCATCGGTCCGACCAGCCAGCACCCGCGCGTGGATGAAGGCCGCGACGATGCCCTGTACGAAGTGGAGCTGGCGCTCAGCCAATTGCCGCCCGCCGGCACCGAAAACGCGCCCTGGCTGGTGGACCGTATCCTGCGCAACGTGCTGGTGGACGTGACCGGCAACACCCACCGCACGGAAATCAGCATCGACAAGCTGTACTCGCCCGACGGCCCCACCGGGCGCCTGGGTCTGGTGGAGTTCCGCGCCTTCGAAATGCCGCCCCATGCCCGCATGAGTCTGGTGCAGCAATTGCTGCTGCGCGCCCTGGTCGCCCGCTTCTGGGACCAGCCCTACACGGCGCCGGTGGTGCGGTGGGGCAGCGCCTTGCGCGACCGCTTCATGCTGCCCCATTGGCTGGAGAACGACTTCAACCAAGTGCTGGAATGGCTGGCTCTCGGCGGTTTCAACTTCGACCCCGCATGGTTCGCCCCCCATCTGGAATTCCGTTTCCCCCTGCTGGGCGAGGTCAACCATTCCGGCATCCGCCTGGAACTGCGCCACGCCCTGGAGCCCTGGCACGTCATGGGCGAGGAACCCGGCGCCGGTGGAACCGTTCGCTATGTGGATTCGTCCATAGAACGCCTGCAGGTCAAACTGAGTAACCTGCACGGTGACCGCTATACCATCACCTGCAACGGCAAGCCCGTGCCCCTGGGCGCCACCGGCACCAGCGGCGAAAGCGTGGCGGGCGTGCGTTATCGTGCGTGGGCGCCGTCATCCTGCCTGCATCCCACCATCGGCGTGCACTCGCCGCTGGTGTTCGATCTGGTGGATAAATGGACCGGCCAATCGGTTGGCGGCTGCACCTATCACGTGGTCCATCCGGGCGGACGCAGCTATGACACCTTCCCGGTGAACTCGTACGAAGCCGAGGCCCGCCGCCGTGCCCGCTTCTTCCCATTCGGGCACAGCCATGGCCCGGTGACGACGCAAGCGGCCAAGATCCATCCGGATTACCCAAACACCCTTGATCTGCGGCTACAATAAGCGTTTCTGTCAGATCAGTCAGGGGAGGCGGCAATACCGAGACGACAGAATTACGGGCAGATGATGGGTCCCAAGCCCATCCACGACGGTTATCGTCCGCCCGCCAATACCTATGACGAGATGCTGGGCGCCGATGGGCAAATCCGCCCCCATTGGCGCGACTTCATCCGCTCACTGGATAATCTGACGCGGGAGGAAATGGCTCAGCGTTGGGATTTCGGCCGCACTCTGCTGCGCGAAAACGGCGTCACCTACAACGTCTATGGCGACGATGCCGGGCTGGAGCGGCCTTGGCAGCTGGACCCGTTGCCCATGATCCTGCCCGCCGCTGAATGGGCCGCCATCGCCCAGGCGGTCAGTCAGCGCGCCACCTTGCTGAACGCCATCATCGGCGACCTTTACGGCCCGCGCACCCTGATCGCGCACGGGCTGATCCCGCCTGCCCTGCTGCACGCCAATCCATCCTACCTGCGCCCCTGCCACGGCTGGACGCCCAGCGGCGGGCGCCATCTGCATGTCTATGCCGCCGAGCTGGCGCGCGGGTCCGATGGCCGCTGGCGGGTGATCGCCGACCGCACGGAAGTGCCCGCCGGGGCCGGCTATGCCCTGGAAAACCGCACCATCGTCAGCCGCGTGCTGCCGGAATTCTTCCGCTCCATGCCGGTGGAGCGCTTGGGGCCGTTCTTCGACAGCCTACGCCGCACCCTGCAAAACCTGTCGCCGCGCCGCAACGACGATCCCCGCATCGTACTGCTGACCCCTGGCCCCTATAACGAGACCTATTTCGAACACTCCTTCATGGCGCGCCATCTGGGCCTGACCCTGGTTCAGGGCGAAGACCTGACCGTGCGCGACAACAAGGTGTTCCTCAAGACCCTGACCGGTTTGCAGCAGGTGGACGTCATCCTGCGCCGCACCAATGGCGAATGGTGCGACCCGCTGGAACTGCGCGGCGATTCCACCCTGGGCGTGGCCGGTTTGCTGCAATCGGCCCGCGCCGGCAATGTGGTCATCGCCAACGCCTTGGGCGGCGGTTTGCTGGACGGCAGCGCCATCATGCCGTTCCTGCCCAAGATTTCCCGCGCGTTGCTGTCCGAGGATTTGATGCTGCCGTCCATCGCCAGTTGGTGGTGCGGCCAGGATCACGAGCGTCAGTTCGTGCTGGATAATCTGGACCGCCTGACCCTGCGCCCGGCCTTCCACAACCGCGTTCGCCCCATCCAAAGCGCCGGTTTGACCAAGACCGAACGGGCCGATTTGGCTCAGACCATCCACACCCGGCCATGGGATTGGGTGGCCCAGGAAGTGGGCAGCATGTCCTCGGTCCCGGTATGGAGCGAAGGCCGGCTGGAGCCCCAGCACACGGTGCTGCGCGTGTTCGCCGTGGCAAGCGAGCAGGGCTGGCACGTCATGCATGGCGGCTTGGCCCGCGTCTCCGCCGAACGCGATCTGCTGACCGCCCGACTGCAGACCGGCGGCGGCGGCAGCAAGGATTTGTGGGTGCTGGCCGATCCCACCGCCCATGCCACCATCCACGCCCGCCAGCACAATGCGCCCATCAAACTGACCCGCGGCAACCGGGATCTGCCCAGCCGCGTGGCCGACAACATGTTCTGGCTGGGCCGCTATCTGGAACGCTGCGAGTCCACCACCCGGCTGCTGCGCACCACCTTGCAGCTGATCGAGGAAGCCCTGGACCAGGGCGACCCCGCCGGCGCCGTCCATGCGGTGCACACCATCTCGGGCCTAGGCCTGCCCATGCCGGCGCAAACGCCGTCCGACGACCCCGAGGATTTGCCGTCACGCCTGATCGCCCACCACTCGGATGCCGATAATTACGGACTGGCCTGCCATGGCGAGCGCCTGGGCCGGGTGGTCGCCAATCTGCGCGACCGCCTGTCCACCGACACATGGCGCGCCCTTCAACGTCTGCGCGACCAGATCGGCAGGCTGCACAGCCAGGAAGGCCGCAGCGGCGTGCAAAGCCGGCTGAACTCCATCGTGCTGAATATCGAAGCGGTCAGCGGCCTTGCCATGGAAAACATGACGCGCGGCCCACTCTGGCTGTTCCTGGATGCCGGACGCCGGGTTGAGCGTGCCATCAGCATCGTCGATACCCTGGGCGGCGCGCTGAACGGGGCCGAGGACGAAGACTGCGTGCCCATGGATCTGCTGCTGGACGTGTCGGACAGCACCATGACTTACCGCTCGCGCTATCTGGCGGCGCCGCGCCTTGCCGGTGTGCTCGACTTGCTGCTGTGCGACGAAAGCAATCCGCGCTCGCTGGGCTTCCAACTGGCCGCCTTGTCCGAGCACATGGACCGGCTGGCATTGGCGGCGGGCGATACCGGATTCCTGCGGCCCGAACAACGCATGATGACTGTGCTGTGCGGCATCGTGCGCACCGCCGACGTCATGCTGCTGGCTACCTATGACCGCGATGGCGGCTATCACGACGCCGAACGGCTGCTGGAAGCCATACGCTCGCGCCTGTGGGGCTTGTCCGAGGGCATTTCGCGGGAATACTTCACCCACGCGCAATGGCGCCTGCCGGTGGCGCCGGTGGAGATGCTGCCGTGATCTTCCAAGTCCGCCACGTCACCACCTACGAATACAGCGAGCCGGTGCTGCTGTCGCATCATGCCGCCCATCTAAGCCCGCGCGACAATAACGGCCAGCGCAACCGCGATCAGAAGCTGAAAATTTACCCCATGCCGGCGGTGCGCCAAGACGGCAAGCTGGATTACTTCGGCAACCCGGTGACCTTCTTCACCATCCAGGAAGCCCATACGCGGCTGAAGGTGGATGCCAGCTTCGTGGTGGAAACCCGCCCGGCGCCGTCCCTGCCCCAATTCGACGCCACCGCCTGGGACCGCGTCGCCGCCCAATTATCCGCCGGCACCAATCCCCATGTGGAAGAGGCGCTGGACTTCCTGTTCCCGTCCTATCAGGTACCCCTACTGGCTGAAGCCGCCAACTACGCCGCTCCCAGCTTCACCCCCGGCCGCCCGCTGGTGGAAGCGGTGCTGGAACTGACCGCCCGCATCCATGCCGATCTGGCCTTCGATGCCGAAGCAACCTCCGTGGGCACTCCACTGGCCCATGTCTTCGCCCAGCGCCGGGGCGTCTGCCAGGATTTCGCCCATGTGGGCATCGCCTGTTTGCGGGCCATGGGCTTGGCCGCGCGCTACGTCAGCGGCTATATCCGCACCCTGCCGCCGCCGGGCAAGGAACGGCTGGTGGGCGCCGATGCCTCGCACGCTTGGCTGTCCGTGTTCATCCCCGGCTGGGGCTGGCTGGACGTGGACCCCACCAACAACAAAATGGCCGGCGAAGACCATGTGGTGGTCGCCTGGGGCCGCGACTATGACGATGTCAGCCCGCTGAAGGGCGTGGTTCTGGGCGGCGGCGACCACGAAATCCATGTGGGCGTGGACGTCAGCGAAGTTTAAGCCCGGCCGGCTATAACGATACGGCTGGCGATTTTCGTAATCCGCGCGGCATTGGCGTCCCAAGTCCGCCCCTGCCGCTCGATATCATCATGGGCGGCTTGGCCCAGCCGCGACCGCAATGCCGTGTCCCCGCACAGACGTGCCAGTTGCTGAGCGAAATCGCCGTGCCTGAACAGCAGGGCGTTGTGGCCGTCTGCCAGCACTTCGCGGATGTTGGACTGGTCGGGGGCCAGGATGGCGCGGGACAGGGCCATGTATTCAAACAGCTTCAAAGGCGAGGCGTAATCCACCGCCTGGGGCTGCAAGGCCACGTCGAAGGCTTTGATGCAGGCGGCCACCCGGTCGCGGCCCACCAGCCCCAGACAGGTCACCCGCTCCGCCATGCCTAAACGCGCCGCATGGGCCTCCAACTCACCACGGGCGGGGCCGTCGCCCACCACCAGGAAATGCACATTGGCCGGCAGGGCCTTCATGGCATCCACCACCTGGGGCAGGCCGTGCCATTCGCGGATAAAGCCGGTGAAGCCCAGCACCACCTTGCCGTCCAGCCCCAATTCCCGCCGCACCGCCTGTCCATCCACGGCGGCGGAGAAGTGGCTGCGGTCGATGCCGTTATGGATCACGGTGATGCGGTCCTCGGGCACCCCGCTTTGCCGCACATGCCTCGCCAGCACGCCGGTGACCGGCAGGGCGGCGTCAGCGCCGCACCAGACCGCGCGCTCGGTCCACTGAGCCAAGCGTGGCAGGGCCAACCCGCCATGGGCGCCGCGCTCCGCCGCTAAGGGGGCATTGATCTCCACCAGCCAGGGAATGCCGGTGCGCCGCTTGAGCCACAGGCCGGGCAGATAAAACAGATTGTAGCGTTCGTACATCACGTCGGGGCGGTGACGCTTCCACGCTTGGAGCAGTTGGCGGTAGGCGTGGATGGAATAGGCCAGTTCCAACTGTTCGTGGATGGCGGCGGGCAACGCGCGGCGGATGCGCGGCACCAGCCCGCCGTCATGACCGAATTCCGAGCGGCTGGGCGGGGCCACCACCACCACTTCATGACCCTGACGGCGCAAAGCGGCGATCAGTTCCTCGATATGCACATTCTGGCCGTCTTTAGACGCCGTGCGGTGGTGATAGAGGATCTTCATGACGTAACCAACGCTCCAACCGGTGCAGCAAATCGCCGCGATCCATCATGGCCCACACAAGCTGGTCCTTGGCCGTCGCCAAACTGCTTTTGTAGCGGCTGTCGCCCGCCAGGAACCTATACCCGCGCAATCCTTGAGCACCATATGACCGCATTGCCAGGAGATGCCCTGCCAGACCGGGCTTGCGGCGGGGGTCGGGGTCATAGCGGAAACCGCTTTGGTAGGCATAGACCCAGCCGTCATGGACGAAATTATAGAGGTAACCGATCTCGTCGCCGCCATCGCTGAGGCGCAGCACCTCCGCATCCCCGGCGGCCAGCAGGCGGCGGTGAAAGGCAACCACCTTGGGCAGAGCGAAGGCGCCGGGCTGGCCCCTACCCCGCCAATAGGCGCCGTGCAATTCCATCAGCCGCTCAAACCAGTCCTGCGCCGGGCCGCCTTTCTCCATGGTCATGTTGTAGAGCTTGAGCGAGCGCCTGATCTGGTGGCGGCTGTTGCGCGACAAAGCGTCCAGCGGGTCATCCGGCCCCAACAGAGCGTAGGGCGCCAGATGCCGCCGTGTCACCCGCGCTGGCCCCTCCACCATGGACATTCCAGGCAGGACCAGTTCGCGCCAGCCGCCATGGGCGTGGAGGGCCGCCAGTCCGGCGCGGGTCACCTGGGCCTCCAGCCCGCGCACGGCCAAAAAGCCATTATATTCCGTGCACAAAGCGGCGGATGCAGGATCGTCGACCTCACCCAAATGCAGCGAGGGTGAGCGCAGCACATCCCAGCGCCGGTCGCGCCGCCCCAGCATCCCCAGGCCCACCAGCGCGCCCCCTTGGCGGATTTCGACCAGCAGCGAGGCGGGGCCGAACTCGGCCAGCATGGCACCGATCCAACGCCAGGATTGGAAAAACGACGCCTCCGCCCGAGCCTCCAGCGCGCACCACGCCGGCGCAAGCTCGGCCATGCTGGGGCATGGCCGGATGGTGGCGGTCAGATCAGTGGGCGTCATGGCAGTCACAGGCCGGATCATATGCCCACGGTCGGCGAAGGGATAGTTGACCCAAGGGTCTACCCCTGGAATGAAGCATCAATAATACATCCGCCTGAATTGTATCAGCGCCCCTCCCGTCTCTTATTTTGGCTGATCATCGGGAGATTTAGCATGACAAGCCACAAAATTTTGGTCACAGGAGGCGCCGGTTATATCGGTAGTCATGTGGTCATTGACCTTTTGGAACATGGATGGTCGGTGGTTGTGCTGGACAATCTGCGCACAGGCCTACGCGAATTGCTTCCACGTAACATCCGCTTTGTCCATGGCGATGCCGGCGACACGGAATTGGTTGCGGGATTGCTGCAATCGGAACGCTGCCGTGCGGTCATGCACTTTGCCGGTTCCACCGTGGTTCCCGAATCGGTGACTGACCCGCTATCCTATTACCGCAACAACACCGCAATCAGCCGCAATTTGCTGGCGGCCTGCGCGCTGTCCGGCGTCAAATTCTTCATCTTCTCGTCCACCGCCGCCGTCTATGGCAACCCCGAGACCCTGCCGGTATCGGAAACCACCCCCACCCTGCCCATCACCCCCTATGGCCGGTCCAAGCTGATGACCGAGGCCATGTTGCAGGACATTGCCGCAACCTCGGCCATGCGCTTCGTGGCGTTGCGCTATTTCAACGTCGCCGGGGCCGATCCCCTGGGCCGCAGCGGCCAAGCCACCCCCAACGCCACCCACCTGATCAAGGTGGCCTGCGAGGTGGCGGTGGGCAAGCGCCCGTCCATGGCCATCTACGGCACGGATTACGACACCCCGGACGGCACCTGCATCCGCGACTTCATCCATGTCAGCGATCTGGCTTCGGCCCATGTGGCGGCGCTGGATCACCTTACGCGCGGCGGCGGCAGTCAAATCCTGAATTGCGGCTATGGCTGGGGCATTTCCGTGCGCCAAGTCATCGAGACCACCGAGAGACTGGCCGGGCGACGCCTGGACGTGGTCAACGGCCCACGCCGCGAGGGCGACATCATCTCCATGGTGGCGGACGGCTCGCGCTTGCGCCGGGTGCTGGGTTGGGCGCCGCGCCACGCCCAGATCGACACCATCATCGGCTCGGCCCTGGATTGGGAACGCCGAGTCAAATGAAGACCAGCCTGCGGGCAGCGTGGAATGCACGCGTCCTTGTGGAGAATCCGCTATGTTCTATGCCTTAGCGCGCGCCCTGCTTTATCCCTTCCGGTGGAACGCGACCCATCTGCCCCGTGGATCCTTCCTGCGCAGCGCCAGCATTCCCATCCTGAAATACGCCGCGCGCCGCCGGACCTTGCTCAGGTCCATCCAAGTAATCACGCCGCTGGACCGCCGCGACGTCTCCTTCGTGCCCACAAATTCCATGGTCGTGGAGATGACCTATTGGTTCGGCACCCAGGGCTATGAGGGCGTGCTGGCGGAGCTGTGGCCGCGCTTGTGCACCAAAGCGCAGTCAGTGCTGGAGATCGGCTGCAATGTGGGGTTCTACACCGTGCTGGGCGGCAAGGCGGCTCCCGGCACCTATACGGTGGTGGAACCGCTGCCCGAAATGGCCGACATCCTGCGGCGCAATCTGGCGCTGAACAAGCTGGAGCGGGTAGACGTGGTGGAAGCCGCCGTCTTGCCCGCGCCCGCCGATGCCAACTTGCAGATGAGCCTGCCCGACGAAGGCCGCGAAACGCTGATCGGCGCCCATCTGGCGTCTGGCGTGACCCTGGCCCAGCGCAGCTGCACCCGCGGACTGGAAGACTTCCGCCTGCTGGCGGAGGGCTGTGACCTGATCAAGCTGGATGTGGAGGGCGCCGAATACGCCCTGCTGAAGGCGGCCATGCCCATCATCGAACGCAACGCACCCACCATCGTGGTCGAGGTCCTGCCCGAAAGCCGCCTGCTGGGCGCCTTGCTGGCCGGGATGGCTCAGCGCATCGGCTACACCATCTACGTCATCCCATCCTTCCGCACGGAATATCCGGTGGCGGTGCCCCATGGCAGCTTCACCTCGCGCACCCCGGCCATGTTCCAGTCCAAGGACGTCATCCTGACACGGGAGAAACTGTGAGCACCGCCACCCGGTCCAGGTAATCGTCCATCTGGCCGCGCAGTTGGGCCTTGCGGGCCAGGATGTCTTCCGAGATGGCGTGGCGCCGGTCGGCCAAAGCCAGCAGCATGCCGGCCACCCGATCGGGATGGGCGTCGTGAATGGACAGGCACCATTGCTCTTGCCCCATCATTTCGGCAAAGCCGTGATGCTTGACGTCATAGGCCAGACTGACCGACGGCACGCCCGCATTGCTGCACAGGATAACCGAGTGCAGCATTTCGGCCAGATGCACATCCAGTAATCCGTAATGGGCCACCATCTCTGCCGGTGCCGCGTCGATCACCTGGGTGATTACCCCAGCATGCGCCAGCAAACTGGGGATCAACAATTCCGCATCGGAATGAACGAAATAGAAGAACCGGCAGCGCCGCCGCGACAACAGCCGCTGCGCCACTTGGGCCACCAAATCCACCAGCCGGTGCAGATGTGCGGTGGAATGGGGGCCGTGGAAGGCCAAATTCAGCCCAACCCACAGCGAGCCGTAATCGTCGCGCCGGAGGGTGCCCTGAGGGGCAAGGAACAGGGCGGGGTCCGCCAGCGCCACCGCCCGTCCGCCATCCACCGCCGCCAGCGCCCAGCGGGTGACGTGGTCGCGCACCGAGGACAGATCCAACTGGGCCAGAAAGGCTTTTAGATCGGGCAAGGAATCGGGGTGCAGCACCACCTCGCCGCCCGCGCCCAGATTGCGGTTCATACCGGGGCACAAAGATACCACCGGGCAATCCAGCCGGGCCAGCAGCTTGGCGTCCCGCGCAATGCGGGCGTTCAGGCGGCCACTCTGGTCGCAGAAATAATAGCCGCCGCCGCCGACCACGAACAAATCCGCCTGGGCATTCAGCCGCTCCGCCGCCGCCTCGTCAAAATCGGCCCAACCCAATTCGATGATTTGGGCACGGTCGCCGAAGGCTTGCTCGATCAGCGCCCGGCTGGCCAAGCGGATGGCGGAATCGCCGCGATTGGTGTTGGCGCGGTCCTCATAGGTGCTGAAGTGGAACTGCCACTGCCCCATACCCGTCCACAGGGCCATATCGGCGGCACGGCGTGCCCGGTTGCGCAGGCGGGCCAGAGGCGTGCGCGACAGAGGCCGGCACTCGGCCTCGGCACTGAACGGCGTGTAGAGGCAGATCACGGGCATGGTGTTTTCCTATGGCGGGAATGGCGCAATCATTCCCTCCCAAGGCAGCCGGCTCAACCCAGCTTTGGCCGAGGGCGACCGGGCGAAAAGGCCTAGGCAGCCAGCCGGATAGCAGATTGAGGAGCGCGTTGAATGGCTTTACCGTCGCCGGGAAAGTGCATCTTCCCGGAGTCACCGTGCCCCGCTCGCATACCGTCAGTGTGGTCATTCCCGCCCATAACGCGGAGGAAACGCTCTCGCGTGCCCTGGATTCCGTATTCGCGCAAACATTGCAACCGTTCGAGACCGTCGTGGTGGATGACGGCAGCCGCGATTCCACCCGCCGCATTGCTGAAAGCTATGACAACGTGCGGGTCTTGTCGCAGCCCGTGTGCGAAGGCGCCTCGGGCGCGCGCAACCGGGGCATCCAAGCGGCGCGGGGCGATCTGATCGCCTTTCTCGACGCCGATGACGAATGGCTCCCGGACAAGCTAAAGTTGCAGATACCGCTGTTCGCCGACGGTATCGAGTTCATTTCATGCGGCGCCTTGCTGATCGACACCAACGGCATCAATCGCGGCAGCGTCTACACCGACCGCCGACCGGTCTCGGGTGAGAACGCGTGGCGCACCCTGCTGGCCTATAACTACATCGCTACCCCCAGCGTGGTGGCGCGCCGGTCCTCGCTGCTGGCGGTGGGCGGTTTTGATCCGGCGCTGCCCTTCGGCGAAGACCAGGACATGTGGATCAAATTGTCCATGCGCGGACGGCTGGGCTATGTGGACCAGCCGCTGGTCCTGGTCCACATGTCACCCAACAGTCTGTCGTGCGCCGAGATCAAAAAGCAATTGCTGGTCACCCTGCCCATGATCCTACGCCATGTGGAAGCCCGCCACACCGAGCTGACCCCGGCGGAAGTCCGCGCCATCATCGGCGAGCGCCTGACCCGGCTGGGCCGCACCGCCTTGGGCCGCGGCCCCTATCATGAGGGCGCCGGGCTGCTGCTGCGGGCCATCCGCCTGCCCTACCGGCCCTTATCCAATTCCCTGCTGCTGCTGCGCGCGGCGCCGCCGACCCGATGGCTGAAGAACCGCCTGCGAATGCTGCTGGCGCGCACGCCATGATCCGCGACCTAGTGAAAACATTGTTCTATGAAAGCGGGCTGTGGCCGGCGCTGCACCGGCACCGCAATGCCCAAACCCTGACGGTGGTCATGTTCCACCGGGTGCTGCCCCTGGCGGCGCAAAATGAGGGCGATCCCTTCTACACGGTGTCCGACACCTTCTTCGCCGGCTGCCTGCGCTTTTTCCACCGCCATTACAATGTGGTGAGCGTGGACGACGTGCTGAATGCCCACACCATCCCGCTGCCGCCCAACGCCCTGCTGATCACCTTTGACGACGGCTGGGCCGACAATCTGACCACCGCCGCCCCCCTGCTGCACCGCAAGCACCTGCCCGCCGTGGTCTTCGCCGCCACCGACGCGGTGACCGATCCGGCGCCGATCTGGTGGCAAGACCAGTTGAACACCGCCCTGCGCAATGGCGACGGGCTGTACCAAGCCCTTGGCATTGCCCCCGAGCCGCTACCCCAGCTTCTGCTGCGGCTATCCGCCATGGCGCCGGAATCCCGCGACCGCCTGCTGGCCCAATTCGCCCCCACCCCCGAGGGCCGCCAGATGCTGGACCGCGAGGGCCTGCACCGCCTGACCCATTCCGACATCGCCGTGGGTGCCCATGGCGCCAGCCATCTGCCCCTGTCCCTGCTGGCCGATCCCGCCGCCGATCTGGAGCGGGCACGGCAAAGCCTCGCCACCCTGCTGCCCGGCCACAAACCGGCTTTGGCGACGCTGTCGCTGCCCCATGGCCGTTACAACGATTCCGTCATGGATGCTGCGCGCCAATGCGGCTTCCAATTGGTGTTCACCAGCGACGCTTTCCTGAACGCCACCAATTACGGCCTGCTGCACAGCACGGTACTTGGCCGTATCGAGATGCCGGCGCCCCTGCTGACCGGTGACGACGGCCACCCCTGCCCGGCCAAACTGGCAAGCTGGCTGTTCGCCCGGCCCAAAGCATGAGCGAGATTTCGCGTTCTCTGGTCAGCGGTTCGCTGTGGATGATCGGCATGCGCTGGACTCTGCGCGGCATCGGCGTGTTCAGCACGCTGATCCTGGCCCGGCTGCTGGCACCCGAGGATTTCGGCCTCGTTGCCATGTCCATGTTGTTAGTCGGCGCGGTGGAGGTGTTCAGCCAGACCGGCCAAGCCCTGGCCCTGATCCGCCACCCGGACCCCACCCGCGAGCATTTCAACACCGCCTGGACCCTGACCATCGCCATGGGGGCTGCGGTAACCTTGGTGCTGTGGCTGGCGGCGCCCTTGGCGGAAACCCTGTTCCACGAACCCCGCGCCGTGCTGGCCGTGCGAATCCTGTCGCTCCGCGCCCTGGTCGGCGGGTTCGAGAACATCGGCATCGTCAAATTCCGCAAGGATCTGCTGTTCGCCAGCGAGTTCAAACTTCAGGTGGCACAACGGGTCATCAACCTTGCCTCCACCCTGGGATTGGCCTTTTGGCTGCAAAATTACTGGGCCTTGGTGGCGGGCATCCTGGGCGGGCGGGTGCTGGGGGTGGCACTGAGTTACCTCATGCATCCCTATCGTCCGCGCCTGTGCCTGTCCAAACTGGGCGACATCGGCGCGTTCTCGGTGTGGATGCTGATCGTCCACGTGGCGCAATTCGCCCAGGACAAGGCCGACGAGGTTGCCGTGGGCGCCAGTACCGACACCGCCGCCATGGGCCGCTACAACGTGGCCGCCGACCTTGCCATGGCGCCCACGGTGGAACTGGTCCTACCCATGACCCGCGCCCTGTTCCCCATCTTCTCCAAGCTGGCGAACGAGCCCGAGGCCTTGGCGCGGGCCTATCTGGGCGTGTTCTCCACCGTCGCCATCCTGTGCTTCTCGGCGGCCACGGGCATTTCCGTAGTGGCCGCCGATCTGACCCTGGCCCTGCTGGGGGAAAAGTGGATCGAGGCAATCCCGCTGGTGGAAATGCTGGCCCTGTCGGGCGGGCTGTACGGGCTGATGCAAGGCTCCATTCCACTGATCAGCGCCTGCGGCCATGGGCGCCTTAGCGCCACCATCACACTCAGCCGGGCTGTACTGACCGCGCTGGCGGTGACCATGGCGGTCCAAGGCGGGATGGAAGCCATCGCCGGCGCGCGACTGGCCGTGGGGCTGGTGATCCTGCCGGGCGTCTTCGCCGCCCTGTGCCGCATCCTGCCCATCACCCTGGGCCAGATCGCCAGCCGCGCCGTGCGACCGGCCCTGGCGGCGGCGGGAATGGCAATGGTGGTGAAGCTGTTGCACGCGGACAGCATCCCGTGGCCGCTGGTCCGCCTGCTACTGGATGCCGGCACCGGCGCCGTAACGTTTACGATATTGCTGCTGGCATTGTGGGCGTTGTCCGGGCGGCCCGACGGCCCCGAGGCAGCGCTGGTGCGGTCTTTACGGCGGTGAGTTTGCGCAAACTCGCCATCATTACCAGCAGCATCAAAAACCCATCGTAATAGGCCATGCTGAGCGCCGCCCCGCCGGTGCAGAACGCCAGCAGCGACACACCCGACATATTGGCAAGGTCATAGGCCCAAGCAAATCCCGCCCGGTCGCTGGTCTGGCGCATGACGGCGCGGCAGTTTAGGAAACCCAAAGCCACGGCGCTCAGATACAGCAGCAAACCGGGCACGCCGTGTTCGCCCAGCACCTGGAAATAGATGGAGTGGGCCGCATGGGTGGTCTCGTCGGGGAAATAGGAATTGTAGACCGACTTGCGCTCGGTGCCCGAGAATCCGGCGCCGAAGGGGAAGTGATCCTTGGCGTAGCGGGCGCAGACCTCCCACGACACCAGACGGCCGCGGAAGGATTGGTCTTGGGCGGCATCCTGGATGCTGTCCATGCGCTCGAAAAAGGCCGGCGGCATGACGCTGAAGGCGAGCGCGAAGACCACCGAACCGGCCAGCAGCAGCGCAGCTTTGCGCTTGCTGCGCAGCCAGAAATACCCCGCAGTCACCGCCAGGGCGACGATGCCGCCTCGGGAATAGCTGCCCAGCACGGTCAGCACCTGCAACGCCATGGCCGCCCCAAGACCAAGGCGGGCCAGCCGGTTGGCCGTGTGCAGACGCAGGTAATTGACCAAGGGCAGCAGCATGACTATGGCCAAGGCCAAATGGTTGTTGTCGGCGATGATGGTATTCTCGGGTCCAAGCACCTTATTGGCGCCGGCGGTCAGGATGGTGAACACCCCACCCTTGACCCCGTAATAGCCCAGCGAAATGACCATCACCCAGATGGTGGCGTGCAGCCGGGCCTTGGTCACCACCATGGCACCCAGCAGCAGGACGAAGACCAGAATTTTGATGGTGCGGTCCCATAGGGGCCACGACCAATCGGGTTCCACGGCGAACAGGGAGTTGAAGGTCATCCACAGCCCCAGCGCCACCAGAACCCAGGACAACCGGTCACCGGGCCATTCCTTGCGTTCCTTGGAAAACGCCCAGGCGGCCAGGGTCAGCATGGCGATGGCCGAGTTGAACGGCTGGCCCATGGCGAAGCCGTAGACCTCGCGGTGGGGGTTCATCAGGCTGAGCCATCCCCAGGCCAGCACCCCGGCGAAGGGAAAGCGCAGCACCAGGGGAACCATGGAGAGCAGACCGAGGACCAGAATGATATCGCGCATGGATGGCCCCTAAGGGAGACGGATTATGGACGGTGTGTGGTACTTGCTGGCGGTGATCGGTGTGTGGGTGGTGGCATGGTGGTGCTGGCGCAATGACCGGGCCGCCCTGGACGGCCCCACCACCGGCCTGCTGGCTATGGGGAATGAGCAAGCCGCCACTTCACCGCCAGCCCCACCCGGCAGGCCAAAGCGCGGGCTGAGGGGGTCTGCCACAGGCCACGAGTCAGCACGTGCTCGTCATTAGCGAAATCCCGCTTGGCCGGGGTATCACCGGCGCCACGGTCGATCAGCCGGATGCCCGCTTCGCATTGGATGATGGCCTTGACCAGCAGCCGTCCCGGTGAAAATGGCTGGAATTCAGGGTTATAGACCGGGAACCAGTAATGCAGCGTGTCCCCATGCCTCAGCCCAAAATGGGACGCCACCCAATGATCCCCCGCCATCAAGGTGCTGAGCACGCCCTGACATGACGGGTGGCTGATCTTGGCCAGCTTCGCCAGGAACCGCACCGCCTTGGAATCGGCCAACGGATCACCCACCCCGGTGCGGTCGTATTGCGCCCGCTTGGCCGCGATAAGCTGGTCCAGGCCGGTATCGTGGAAGACGAAACGCAGCGGGCCTTTGGCGTCAGCCAGTTTGCGCTCGCGCCGTTCGGTGTCGACGACAAAGCGTTTGTCGCGCTGGCGCAGGTCCTGCCAATAATTTCCACCGATGACGATGCGCAGGCCCTTCTCGGGCTGTTCACCCGCCAACCCGCGCGACAGCTGACTTTGCGGCAGATGGGTGAAGGCCAAAGAAGTCAGGCCCGCCAGTTTCAACAGGCGTCCAGGGCTGAGGCCGAGGCCGGGCGGAGCGATCACCCCGAAATAATCGCTCAGCTCGCCGCCGACCCGTTCCCCCCAGCCTAACGGGCGGTGCCAGGAATGGCGGAACTGGAAGGGGAAGAAGCCCACTGGCTGGCCTGATCGTTCAAGGATACAGACCCGCACATGGGGGAACACCGACGCCGCAGCGGTGACGTAACGGTGGGACAGGAAGGCGGTCGCCAGATCGTGGTTAGTGGCCTGAAGCCCATCCCACAATTCCCGTTCCGCCACGCTTAGGGCAGCGGCAGGCACCACGCGCGCCGATAATTTCATCGTTTGCCCCCCTGGGGTGCCACCGCCCAGGTGGGGTCCTTGGAGAAGGCGGCGGTCATGGCGGGGGTGTCGGTGCGCAGGCGGGCATAGGCCTCCTTTGCCCCGTCCGCCCCCAATCCTGCGGCCACCGCCAGCATGGCGCGCGACACCGCCATATAGCCCGAGGGCGAGTCCGGGTAGCCCATGGCGTAAGCGGACGGGCATTCCTTCACGTCGGGCCAGTTCAGACGGAACAGGGCGCCCCAATCATCGATGGCTGCGCCATCTTTGCTGCGCAGATTGATGTAATAGGCCGGCGCCATGGCCCGGCAATAACCGGCGGTCTGGTTGTTCCAACGGCCCACGGTGAAGCGCGCATGCCAGCGGAAGAATTCCTCCGCCAATGGGTCGCCCGATTCCGCCAATTGCCCCATGACCAAGGCGAGGAAGTCGTTCTGCCACGGCGCCGTAGTGCCCGGACCGTCCAGCTTTTCCATCCAAGCCAATTTGGGACTGGCCAGGGCATTGCCGTTACGGGGATAGCGGTCCACGTACCACGCCAGATTGGCTGCCAGACGGCTAGTGAAATAGCGCTTCATGGGGTGAGTGTCGGGCGTGGCACGAGCGGCCTCGCCCAGAGTGCGCAAGGCCCAGGCCTGGGTGCGGACCTGATCGTAATTGATCATACCCTTGGCGCCATCGCGATAGCCGGGGTCCAGGCTCGCCATGTCGTAATTGGCCCAGAACAGGATCTCGTCCAGATAGTATTGGTCGCCGGTGATCAGGTAGGGCACATAGGCCAAAGACGGCTGATGGGCCGGGTCGGGCGTCCATGGCGTGTCGCTGTTGACCAATGCGGGAAAGGCATCCCGCCCGCTGGGCTTACCGCGAGACATTGCCATGGCGGGGTGGTCGTCCAAACTGACCGGCTGGTTGGTGGGCCGGTCACGGTAATGGATAGGAACGCTGCCGGCGGCATCGGCCACCGCCATCATGGCTGCGCGGGCACGCGGGTCCTGGGTCAGCAGGAACAGGACGGTCCAGCGCGGCAGCGGCCCGATGTCCTCGCGCCCGCCGGTCATGGGCATATATTGGGTCAACAGCGCCGGTCCCATGGGGCCGGTATCGGCGCCGTCCAAACGTTTCTTGAGGTCCGCCAGGGTGGCCTCGCTCACCTCCGCGTCGTAATTCCACATAGCGCGGCTGTCGAAGAGGTGACGGGGCGAATGGCGCAGATCCATCTGCGGCGCCGTCCCCGACCACACCACTTGGTGCCAGCGGGCGTGGTGGTAATGATTGATGCCTTTGCGGGCGTATAAGGTCTTGTCGCCGTCGCGGATGGTGACGTCATAAGACAGATTGCCGGGGTTGGGCTCGTAGGCCCAATCGTTCTCCAGGGCCACGTCCGTGCGCATCCGCCCGCCGTCATATTGGCGGGCGTGGAAGCGGGCGGTCAGTTGGGGATGGGGGCGATTGGTGGCTTCCTCCACGAAGGGCGAGACCACCAGGGTTTCGTTCGCCAGCGGCCCCGCCAGCCATTTGCCCGCATTCTGGCCGCGCGTGAGCGATGCCACGTAGCGGCTGATGGGGCGATGGGGTTGCAGCGCACGGGCCTCGATCTTAGCGCGGCCCTTATAGTCGAAGCGGATGGTGAAAGGCTGGCCGGGGGCGTCGCGGCTGGTCACCCACAGCTTTTCATAGCCGCCGCCCGGCCCGATTTTATAGGCATGGTAGCGCGGACTTTTATCGATCAGGGGAACAAAGGCCTCGGCGATCTTGGTCAGCGTCGGATGGGCGCCGCCGGCCATCTGGGGCGTTACCACCAGCTCGAACCGTTCGTCGCCCAGGATAATGGCGATGGTCTCACCCGCCTCGAACGGAATGCCGGGGGTCAGGCCGTCGCGATTTCCGAAAATGATCTGCGACATCTGGGCGGAAAACAAATCGGCTTCCACCCGCACATCCGGGGGCGCCGGGAAATCTGCGGCGGCAACCGGTTCGGCCTCTCCCGCCAGCAAATTCACCGTGCTGCGCCCGCGCGGCAGCCGGGTGGTGAAGATGGCGAAGCGCACCGAGCCGTCCGGGTGGGACGAAACCTGATCCACCTGCAACGGCAGCGGCGCCCCGTTGCCATCACGGGCCACCAGGGAACGGGCCGCGCCGAAGGCGAAGGGGTGGCCGAAGGTGATTGGAACGTCGGTATCAGTGCTGACCTGGACACAGCCCAGGGCCGCAGGCAGGCATGCGGCGGCAGGCGCCGACAGGAAAAGCAGGACGGCCAAAACAGGGCGGATCATGGTCATCATTCCCTCCGGCGGACGCACCCTTTCGTCTGCGCCTGTTGGCGGGCGGCGGCAATCTAGGCTGTTGCTCTAGACAACAGCATGCGTTCCGCCCCATCAGGCCGCCCGGCCATGAGCCAAAGTCCACCCAGCACCAGCGGAAAGGTCACCGCCCCCACGCCCACCGACCAGATCAGGGATAGGAAGGGGGCCAACTCCAGACGGGTGGCGATCACCGCAGCGGCCATGAATGATGCCGCCATGACGGGCCGCCACAGCGCATCCAGCAGCGCCCGCCAGGACACCACCCGCCAGCCCACAGCCAGCAGCATGATTGCCATGACCGCGATCCGCCCCACGGGTATCCATTCCATGCCGCCGACATAGGCCGTCACGGCGACCACCGGCACCAGCAAGGCGGTGAACACCATGTTGGCGGTGGCCAGCGTGCGTTCACGCCCGGTGGCGATCATCAACGGGTCCAGCATCAGCCAGATGCCCTCCAGCGTGGCGAACAGGGCCAAGAGCTGGAACACCGGAGCCATGTGCACCCAGCGTTCGCCCAGGAACACCAGCAGCAAGTCTTCCGCCACCAAAGCGATGCCCGGCCCGACCGCACAGCACAGGATGGCGGCGCAGCCCAGCACCGAAGCGAAGCCTTCGCCCAGACGCACCGGGTCGTGGGCCATGCGGGCGAAATTGGGCAGCAGCGCGCGCCCGGCGGGCAGCATCAATTCGCGGGTGGGCATGGTGGCAATATCGAAGGCCACGTAATAGCCCCCGGCGGCGGCGGCACCGGACAGACGGCCAATGAGAAACTGGTCCACCCGCTCGCTCAGCATGCGCGAGCAATTGAACAGCACCAGCCAGCGGGAGAACGACGACAGCTCACCCATGCGCTTGAACCCCAGCCGGGGCCGGTACGGCGACACCCAATAGCTGAGCGCCACGGTAACCATGGCCGAGGCAGGGGCGCTCCACGCCAAGGCGCGGTAATCGGCCAGGGTGAACACCAGACTCAGCCCGGCGAACAGACTGAGGAAACGCTGCATGACCACGTAGCGGAATTCCCCGGCGAAATCCAGATTGCGGCGGAAATCCACCGTGCCGATGTTCTCAAGCCCGGCGATCAGCGGGCGCAACGCGCCGATGGCGACCACGACGGTGACGCGGGGGTCGTCGAACATCAGGCCCGCCGGGGCGGCGCACAGCACCAACAGCACTGCCGAAGCGGCACCGGCCAGCAGCCGCGCGGTCCAGGCGGAATCGTACAGCTCGCGCTCGGCATGGTGGCGGCGCACCACCGCCATTTCGAAATCACCGTCAGTCAACACCATGGCGAGTTCGATCATGACCATGGCCATGGCCATCACGCCGAAATCCTCGGGCGTCAGCACGCGGGCCAGGATGGCGGTGTTGACCAGCCCGATCAGCTTCAGCACCCACCGCATGCCCACCATCCAGGCGGCACCGGTGACCAGCGCGGTGCTCATCCCTTTTGGGCCTGAGCGCGGGCCAGCACTTGGCCCGGTGTGGCCGCCTGGCCGCCCATTTCGCCGAAGAAGAAGTCCAAATAGGATTCCAGCCAGAACAGGAAGTTATCCAAATCCCGCTGATTGCGCACATAGGGCGTGTGGCCGGGCACCAGGGAGGGGCTGTGATAGGTGATGGTGAAGGCGCGCAAACCCTGCCCATACAGCCAGCGCGTGACCTTGCGGGCTTCTTCCAGGGAAGTCCCTTCCGGCGTCAGCGGGATACGGTCCTGTATGCCCAGCCGCGCCAGCAGGCCGGGCAGCCGCAACGTCTTGCCCAGATTGGCCCCCACTATCCGATGCACCGGACCGGCGCAACCACCCAGCAGCCCGACCATGCCCACGGTGGCAGGCAGTTCCAGCAGATTACGGTCGGGGCCGGACCAGAACGGCGTCACCCCCACCCGGCTGTGATCGGGACCCAGCCGGGGGCGCAAATCCATCCACGGCATTAGGCTGCAATCGATGCGGTAACCAAGCCGGACCAAGGCCTCCGCTGAATTGGGGCCATAGCCGAAGCGGCCTGCTCGGTACAGGGTGGGCCGGGTGCCAAAATTCTTTTCGATGACGGCGGTCAGGCGCTCCAGCTTGGCGAATTCCAGCGGACGCGGCAGGTTGCAGGGGAAGGTGTTGGCGACCGACACCGTCTCCTCGAACGGCGGATTGACCCAGGCATGCAATTGGGTGCCGATCTCGCACTTGCCGTCCTGCATCAGCTCCAGCAGCGGGCCAATGCCGTCGGGCTGGGTCGCCACCGGATAATCCACCGCATAGGTGGGACGGATGGCATAGCGCTCGAAGATGCGCTGGGCATGGACCTGGTGGCGGATGGTTTGAACACTGGTGGCGGCAGGCGAATAGGTACCCCACAGGAACTCCTCCTCGGCATCCACCAGCACCATCAGCAACGGGGGATCGTTGAGCGGGAAGCTCACGAAATCACGGGGAGAGGGGGCAATCATGAGGGCACGTGTCTCTCATCCGCAGCGAACCATGATGGCCGACCTTATCAGCCCCGAGCGGGTGCCCACCATTGACCGAAGGGCTGCGGCGGCCATGACTTCCTACCCAGCCCATCAGTAACGGAAAAATAATTAACAATAATTACTCAAGAGTAAATCCAATAAATGCCCCACCACTACCCCACTATCGCAATTGTCTCCAGATGCCGACAGCAATAGCTTGCGCCATATAACTATGTCCGAAACAGACAGAGAGACACGAACGATATGGCAATCCTTGGAGGCTCGGGTAACGACACCCTGACCGTCCCGAAAGGGACAAACGTCATCGACGGCCAGGGCGGCATCAACACCGCCGTTCTGCCCAATCCCTATAATTGGTATCGCATCACCAAGGCTGCGGATGGCGGCTGGGATGTAGTCGATATTCACGGTGGTGGCCTGTCCGCCCATTTGCTGAATATCCAGATCCTGAAATTCGCCGGCAACACCTTCGTCGGCCTGTCGCCCACCGTGCCCGTGACCGGCACCACCGGCACCGACACCTTCATGGTGACCGACACCGTGCGCACCATCAGCGGCATGGCAGGCACGGATTCCGCCGTATTTCAGAAGACCCAAGCGGCCTATCAGGTGACCAAGGCCACCGATGGCGGCGTGGACGTCAAGGACCTAACCAGCGCGGTCACCGTGCACCTGACCGGGGTCGAGACGCTGAAGTTCTCGGACGGCACCTCGTTCGCCTCCGTCAACGCGCCCCCCCCGACCACGACCACGACCACCGGCACCGCCTCCATGGTGGGCACGGCGGGTGACGATACGGTGACCGTGGGCACCGCCACCACCGCCGTGGATCTGGGCGCCGGCCTGGATAGCGCGCGGTTCCAATATGCGCTGGGCGCCTATGCCGTCACCAATCTGACCGGCGGCGCCTTCGACGTGAAGAACATCGCCTCGGGCGTGACCACCCGCGTCAAGGGCACCGAGGTGATGACCTTCGCCGACGGCCAGACCATCGGCAAGCAAACCGGCACCACCGGCAACGACACCATCACCGTGGCCCCCACCACGCGCTGGGTGGATGGCGGCACCGGCACCGACACCGCCGTCTTCAAGAGCGATATGAGCTGGTACAAGATCACCGCCTCGGCCAAGGGCGGCGTGGATGTGCTGGAGAACCACGCCACCGGCACGCCAGTGCATGTGGACAATGTGGAAACCCTGAAATTCGCCAATGGCGCCACCTACACGGTCGCCACCGGCACAACACCGACCCCAACTCCCACGCCGACGCCGACGCCGACGCCCACCCCAACGCCCACCCCAACACCGGCGCCCGCCCCCACTCCGCTGCCCACCGGCGCCGTGGCTAAGGCCCCCGATCTACCCGACGCCAAAACCTCGGCCGAGGTGGTTGCCGTCCGCCTTGCCAACAACACCGACCATACCGAGACCGGACGGGTCATCACCTTCGGCCAGTCCTTCAAGCAGGGCGACGTGCCTGCCGGCACCCAGATGACCGCCAAGATCAACGGCGTGGACGTGCCTGTGCAGGTGGATGTGAAGACCACCAATGCGGACGGCTCGGTGCGCTTCGCCATCGTCTCGGTGAAAGCCCCGGACATGGCCGCCCACTCGTCGGTGGACGTCATGCTGACCAAGGGTGCGCCCATGACCGGCACCGCCATCACGGCGGAAAGCATCGTCGCACGTGGTTACGACACCAAGCTGGCGCTAACCTTCCACGACGCCACCGGCACGCATACCCAGACCATCGATGCCGGCGCCGAGCTGACCAAGGCGCTGGCGGCAGGCACGGCCAAGGTGTGGACCAAGGGCTCGCTGGGGACCGAGGTGCGGGTCGATACCAAGATCAACGATCAGATGCACGCCACCTTCGACATCCGCGCCAATGGGGACGGTTCGTTCAAGACCGATGTGCAGGTCTATAACGATGCCGGCTACAAGGTAGGAACCACCTTCAACTACGACGTCACCATCACCGATCACGGCAAGGTGGCGTTCACCCAGGCCAATGTCAGCCAGTACCAATATTCCAGCTGGCACAAGGAAGTGTGGAGCAATTCCGCCCCCGAGCAGCATGTCATCCACGACATGAACTATCTGGTGAAGTCGGGCGCCATCTCGGGGTTCGATCCGTCCCTGGGCGTCAACACCTCGTCCCTGACTGCTGATCTGAACGCTCTCGCTACCGCCGATACCAGCCTGATGGGCAATGCATTGGTGCTGAAATATATGCCGCAGACCGGCGGACGGCCCGATATCGGCCTGACCACCAAATGGTCGGCGAATTACCTGGCCTCGCAAAGCGAAGCGGCCATGAAAGTGATGCTGGCCAATGCCGACGCCGCCGGTGCGATCCCGTGGCATGTGCGCGATGACACCATCAATCAGATGGCGACCATCGACAACCGCCCCGGCCTGTGGCTGGACGGCCGCAACAACACCACCGACAAGCTGACTACCAGCTATGCCGATGCGGTGAAGGCCTCGGGCTGGACGCCGGAGTTCGCCCACGTCCCCGATCTATCCTATGTGCCCTATCTGATGACCGGCACCCATTATTACCTGGACCAGTTGCAGGCCCAGGCCAATGCGGATCTGCTGTACTACGATGCGAGCTATCGCGGCGGAAACCAAGGCCTCGTCAACGGCCAAATCCGCAACATGGCATGGACCATCCGGGACTTGGGCAACGCCGCCTATCTGTCTGCCGATGGCGACCCGCTGAAGGCTTATTTCACCAATAAGCTTGACAACAACCTGACCAAGTTCGTCAACGATTACGTGGTGAACGGCAAGGGCGACGCCCAGGGTGCGACAGAGGGTTACTTCCTCGATTCCTACCACCCGAACACCACCGCGCCGTGGCAGCAGGATTACATGGCCATGACCATGGCCAATCTGGCGCGGTTGGGATTCACTAAGGCCGGAACCATGGCCGAATGGCAGGAAAACTACGTGGCCGGACGCTTCCTGCACGGGGAAGACGGCTATAACCCACTGAACGGCCCGGGCTATTGGCTGACCTATGCCGATTCCACCGGCAAGGTCGCCAACACCTGGAAGGGCCTGTATGACCTCAACTTCGCAGGCCAAGCGGCGCCCACCGAGCTGGCGGGCTATCCCGACTGGTCCGCCGGTTATGCCGCCAATGCCAAGGGCGCCGTGGCATCGCTTTACGCGGTGACCAAGGACCCCGACAGCCTGGACGCCTATACCTACATCGCCCAGCACTCGCCGCTGATGCAGAAATCCTACATGACCGACCAGAGCTGGGACGTGACCCCAATTCTCAAAGACGGCTACCATCTGCTCAACACCGAGATCTTCGTGTTGGCGGCGGGCAGCAATGTCCAGGCCCAGACCGCCCATTCCATGCTGATCGCCACCTCGGGCAACAACGTGCTGAACGGCAATACCGGCATGGACATCCTGAAGGGCGGCACCGGCAGCGACCAACTGTTCGGCAATGCCGGTGACGACTTCCTGTTCGCAGGAACCGGCACCACCCGCATGGACGGCGGCAGCGGCACCAACCTCCTGAAGGGCGGCGCCGGCATGGATACCTTCATATTCCAGGCCAGCCTTGCCGGCCATGACACGGTGGACAACTTCAAGGGCGGCGTGGACATCATGGAGGTCAAGACCGGCACCACCGGCCTGACCGCCCTGCAACTGGTCCAGACCGCCACCAGCAACGCCGCAGGCCAAGCGGTGCTGCACCTATCCGCAGGCCATGACGTGATCCTGCAGGACCAGACCGTCAGCCAGTTGGACGTGCGCTGGTTCCATATGGTCTGAGCCTAATGGGCACTGGGCCGTTGCCGTCCGGGTTATGGGCCGACATCGCCTAGTGCGGCACAAAGGGGGAGTTCCACAAGGGATTCCCCCCATGCGCCCATCCTTCTCCCCGCTTGCCCCGCCATTGATGCTGCTGGCAGCGGTGGCGATCCTGCATCTGACCACCCCGCCCGAGGGCCAGTTCTGGTGGAGCGATGCGCCGCGCCATGCCCTGAACGGCATCTTCCTGCGCGATTTGTTCGCCGCCCTGCCCTTTGACGCGCCCCAGCGCTGGGCATGGGACTATTATCTGCAATACCCGGCCCTGACGATCCTGTTCTACCCGCCCCTGTTCCCGGCGGTGGAAGCGGTGTTCTTCGCCCTGTTCGGTGCGTCGTCTTCCGTGGCGCAACTGACCGTCTCGGCCTTCTACGCCCTGCTGGCGCTGGGATCATGGACTCTGATGCGGCGCTGGCTGGACCCGTGGCAAGCCGCCTTCGCCGCATTAGGCCTGATGGGCATGGCGGAAATCGCCCTGTGGGGCCGCCAGATCATGCTGGAAATCCCCGCCTTCGCTGCACTGGTGTGGGCGTTCGTGCTGTTCCTGCGCCATCTGGACGAGGGCAAACCCAGGCATTTGTATGCGTCCCTGGCGATCCTGGCCGCCGGGCTGTACCTGAAACAAACCATCATCTTCATCGCCCCGGTCATGCTGGCCGGGCTGTTTCTGACCCGTGGCAAGCGCATGCTGACGGACCGTCATGTATGGATCGGTGGCGCCCTGTTCGCCGTAGCGCTGGTGCCCCTGGCGGTACTGACGGTGAAATTCGGCCAAGCCAATATGGGCTCGGTCGCCGGTGTGACCGACCGGGTGGCGGCACGGGATTCCCTGGCGGGCTGGACGTTCTACCTGCGCCAATTACCGTCCCAGGCCGGATGGGTTCCGGTCATCCTGGCGGCAGTGTATGTGGCAAGGCGGCAGTGGCGGCTGCCCATGCGCGATCATGTGCTGATGCTGGCGTGGTTCGGCCTGGGCTATGTGTTCTTTTCCGTCATCGATCTGAAGGAAGCCCGCTTCACCATCGTGCTGCTGCTGCCGGTGGCGGTGGCGGCCTTCGCCTTGGCGGGGCGGTTTGGAATGGTGCCCTGCGCCGTACTGGGCCTGGGCCTTTTCGGCCACACCTTGGCCTTTTCCCCGGTGCCGACGGTCCAGGGCTATGATTCCGCCGCCCATTGGGTGCGCGACAATCTGCCCGAGGGCGGCGTGGTGGTGTTCTCAGGCAAGCGCGATGGCTCGTTCATCTTCAATTTGCGCGCCCAGGACCCCGACCGTCGCTACAGCATCATCCGCGCCGACAAGCTGCTGCTGGAAATCGCCGTGCGGCGCGAGTTGGGGGTGGTGGAAAAGCCGCTGTCACGCGACGAGATCCTGGCCACCACCGCCAAGCTGAACATCGCTTACGTGGTGGCGGAGCGGGATTTCTGGACCGATCTGCGTAACATGGCGATTTTCCAGGACATCCTGGACAACGGCCCGTTCGAAGAGGTTGGCCGCATCCCCATCGCCGCCAATGTCCCCCATCCCGACAAGGAACTGAGGCTTTACCGCGATACCCGCCCGCGCAGCGCAGCGCCAGCCGATCTGACCGTGGATTTGCCCATCATCGGCCAGCGCATCAAATCAGGCTCGCCCTAGCCGCCAGCAGCAGGATCAAGCAACAGCCGGCCACCATCCACGACACCCAATCGCGGGCGGAATAGACGATGGGGTCGTCATGCATATGGCCGCGTTCCGTGGACAGCCACAACCGGCACTGCCAGAACAGCAGCAGCGGCACCAAGCCCCAGAGCAGCATGGGCGAGACATAGCGCGACGCCACCTCGGCGCTTTGCACATAGAGCGCTAAGACGATGCAGGACACGAAGGTGGAGGCCACCCCCATGATCCGCAGCATGGGCAGATCGCCAGCCAGATAGCCGCGCCGGGCCAAGCTGCCGCCGCCGGCCAGGGGCGCCAATTCGGTGACCCGTTTGATCAACGCCAACCCCAGGAACAGGAAACCGGAAAAGCCCAGCAGCCACAAGGTGACGTGGTGCCCGGTAGCCTCGCCGCCGGCGAACAGGCGGATGGTGTAAAGCGCCGCCAGGGTGAACACGTCCACCAGCGGCAATTCCTTGATGCGGAAGGTGTACAGCGTGGACAGGGCTGCATAGCCGGCGACGATGGGCAGGATATCCAGCCACCAGCCCAGTGCCAGACCACCCATCATCAGCACCGGAAAGGCCACCAGCCCGGCCAGCACCGGCAGTGCTCCGCTGGCGAAGGGGCGGCGGCGTTTGCGGGCATGGGCGCGGTCGGCCTGCAAATCGGACAGATCGTTCAGCACATAAACGCCGGACGCCGAGGCACAGAATGCCAGAAAAGCACCCAAGGCCAGCGCCCAGCCGGACAAATCGCCCATGGCATTGGCAGTCACCAGGGGCACGAAGACCAGCACGTTCTTGGCCCATTGATGGGGCCGCAACGCCTTGATCCAGGCGCGGGCGCGGCTGCCGGTCGGCGGAATGACCTCCTCCACCGTATACAGGGCGCACACCTTGCGTTCCAGCGCAGGCGAGGCATTGACCACCACAGCGCTTTCGGCGGCGGCCCAAACCTGCAAATCGGACTCGTCGTTTCCGGCATAAGCGAACGGCCCGCCCACGGCCTCTTGCAAGGCTTGCGCTTTGGCGGCGCCCTTCAGGTTACGATGGCCGTCCGAGGCCACCACCTCGTCGAACAGGCCCAGATGGGCGGCAACCGCCTCGGCCAACCGCCGGTCGGCGGCGGTGGCCAGGATGATACGCCGCCCATTGGCCCGCTCGCGGCGCAGCATGGCCAACACGCGATCATCATAAGGCAGCACCGCCGGATCGATGATGGCGTGGTCGGCCAGCCGGGCCTTGAGGTTCGCCTTGCCCCCCGCCAGCCAGCCCGGCAGCCGAAGCAGCAGGGCTGGCCGCCGGAAGACCACCGAGACCAGACATTCGGCAAGAAGGTCTGTATGCAGCAACGTTCCATCGAGGTCTACGCAAAGCGGCGGGGCGTCCCTGCGCGCGGCAAGCTCTGCTGTCTCGTGATATATGGAATGATGCATTCGGCGGTCCTCCGGTCCAGGAGCGGCAGCAACAAGCGATCAGGCGGCCTTGTTGCGACGGCGGCGGGCCAGACCCAGGCCGACCAGACCGGAGCCCAGCAGGCCCAGGCTGAAGGGCTCGGGAACCGCGGCCTGACGGAAGCCGTGGTTGTCGCTTTCAAAGGCGTAGGCCGACGAGGTGAAGCGCACTTCGTCATAGACCTGGCCGCCGCTGAACTCGAAGTTCCAGTAACAATTGGCGAGGGCTGCGCCCTGGGCACAATTGGCCACCTGATTGCCATTGGCGCCGGCGACTAGCTGAGTCCCGGTATAAGACTGCACCAAGACGCCGTTGTCGTAGAAGCTGAGCGTGTTGTAGCTGTCAACCGAACCCCAATGCAGGCCGAAATAATCCGCATCGAAGTTCAGCAGCGCGGTCACAACGTTGGGGCCATTGTTCAAACCACCGGGCATGGGCGTCGACAGAAAATTGCTGCCGTCATTGGGGGCCGGGGCGGCGGACTGGCCGGGCAGATTGCCCTTCACCAAGGCGCCATTGCCCGTATAGGTGACGTTCAGCGCACCCTGGGAGAAGACGTAGCCGGCGCCCAGGGGCTGGAAGCTGTTATTGGCCTGGGGGGGCAGGTTGAAATCGTTCACGGCCACATCCAGCGTAGCGGTGGTGATGCCGTTATTGGGGACGTTGGGATTGGGCGGGTTGGTGCCACCGGTGGTAACGGTGATGGCGGCGGACGCAGCGTGCGCGGCAAACACGGTGGCGAGGGCAGCAGCAGCGGCCAGAGTCTTCAAGTTCATCGTCACATCTCCAGTTCGGTAGTCCCCGTCTGGGAACCGGCCATCACTGAAACGCAACGCCCGTGCCAGTTATTTTATCATGCAAAATCAATTAGATACCCAGAAGCGCCCATTGGGGTTGTAAAATTCTCCGACTGGGCGATTTGGCCTCCACGTTTGAGTTCAGGGCGGAATTCGGGACTTTTCCCCCTTCGTCCTATTGGCTTGGCCCCACCGATGGGATTGTAAAGCTACGCAACATCCCTGGAATGCCTAACTAAATACCCATGAACAACTCAACCAGCATAGGCTGCTTGAGAATTTGACCATTGCCGCGAAAGGAGCGACAGATAAGTACCTGCAAATACACACCATAATATACAGTGGAGACCTGAGATGAAGGTCAACGACGCCCACTTGCTAGCCCAGGCGTTCTCGCTGGCCGGCGAGGCCATGCTGGTGACGGACGAGGCAGGCCATGTGGTCGCCATAAACAACGAATTCTCCCGCAGCACCGGCTGGTCGCCCCAGACCATCGCCGCTCAATCCCTGCAATTGCTGTGGTCGTCCGATCACGGCGCGCAGGTGGACACCATCATGGCGGCGGTGGCGGCCAATGGGCGCTGGCAGGGCGAGGTGCTGTGCCGCCACGGCAACGGCGTGACCCAGTTCCGCGAGGCCACGGTGACCGGCCTCGCCAACGGATTTATCGTGGTCATGCCCGATCCCAAGCGCCGCCATGTGGGCCGCATCGACAGCTTGACCGGCCTGCCCGACCGCTCGGTGTTCATGGAACGGCTGAAAACCACCTGCGCCCAGGTGGAGCGCAAGCACATGGCCGCCGCCGTGCTGTTCCTGGATTTGGACAATTTCAAGCATGTGAACGACACCCTGGGCCACGATGCCGGCGACCGCCTGCTGAAGGAAGCCGCTAGGCGCCTAAAATCCTGCGTGCGCGAAAGCGACACGGTGTGCCGGCTGGGCGGCGACGAATTCACCATCATCCTGGCCGGGCTCAATCAGGTGGAAGAGGCCGAGGTGGTGGCCCAGCACATCCTGGGCAAGCTGGCCCATCCGTTCGACATCGGCGGTTCCATCTCGCCCATGTCGGCCAGCATCGGCATCGCCGCCCTGCCCAATGACGGCATTTCCCCAGACGAATTGCTGCGCCGCGCCGACGCCGCCATGTATCAAGCCAAACGCTCGGGCCGCGCCACCTACAGCTTCTACAGCCAGGAGATGATGGCCCGCGCCATCGAACGCGCCCATTTGGAGCGCGAATTGCGCCACGCCCACCTTGCCGGCGAGATCGAACTGCTGTTCCAGCCCATCGTGAATTTGACCACGCGCCGCGTCACCGGCAGCCACGCCATGCTGCAATGGAACAGTCCGCGCGGCGGCCTGCTGAATGCCGGCCAATTCCTGCCAGTGGCAGAAGAATGCGGGCTGATCCGCCCCTTGGGCGAGTGGCTGATGACCCGCATGGTCCAAACCCTGGTGGCGTGGCGGCAGGCGGGGTTGGGCGAGATGAAAATCTGCGTCGGCCTGTCGCGGCGCCAATTAGGCGATCTGACCCTGTTCGAGCATCTGCTGGAGGGCATGAAGGCCAACAATTTGTCCCCTGCCCTGGTGGAGTTCGAGGTTTGCGCCGACGCGCTGGGCGACGACAAATTGATGGTGCGCTCGGTGCTTGCCACCCTGTCGGCCTTCGGTGTCGGCCTGATCATCGACGATTTCGGCCATGGCCACGTGGCGCTGCAAACCCTGCAACACCCCTGCCTGCGGGCAGTGAAGATCCACGCCACCCAGGTGCAAAAGAACAAGACCATCGCCGGGGCGTTGATCCGCCTGTCCCACGCCCTGAACATCCCGGTCGTCGCCGAATGGGTCGATAACAACGCCCTGCTGAATGGACTGGCCGAAGCGGGCTGCGATTACGCCGAGGGCAATATGCTGGCCCCTCCCCTGGATGGTCATGCCTTCGCCGCCTTGCTCAAATCCCCTAATGCCGAAATCGCAGCCTGACAGGCGGTCTATGGCCGGGTCGCCAGATGGCGCCGGAATGCCGCGCTGACTAGACTCCGCGCGGCATCAACGGAGAGAGTCCATGGCAGCCCCCCAGATCGTTCCCGTCATCCTGTCGGGAGGCGCCGGTACGCGCCTGTGGCCGCTCTCGCGCGAGCATAACCCCAAGCAATTCCAGCATTTCGGCTCGGACCGCACCTTGCTGCAGGAAACGGCGGCGCGCTTCCCCGCCCCGCCCCTGGTGGTGTGCAACAACGAACACCGCTTCCTGGTAACCGAGCAGTTGCGCCATATGGGCATAACGCCCCAGGCCATCGTGGTGGAACCGGTCGGACGCGGCACCGCCGCCGCCGCCGCCTTCGCCGCCATCATGCTGGAACGCTCGCCCGGTGCCCTGATGCTGGTGATGCCCTCCGACCATTCCATCGCCGACCAGAACGCCTTCCGCCGCGCGGTGGATGACGCGGTGGAACTGGCCCAGGCTGGGCAATTGGTCACCTTCGGCGTGCGCCCCGCCGAGGCCCATACCGGCTATGGCTATATCCGGCGCGGCGCCCCCGCCGGCAATGGCTTCCTGGTGGAACGCTTCGTGGAAAAGCCCGATGCCACCACCGCCGCCCGCTTCCTGGCCGCCGGGGATTATGACTGGAACAGTGGCATATTCCTGTTCTCTGCCGCCCTGTGGCTGGACGAACTGGCCCGCCGTCAGCCCGCCATGGTGGAATCATGCCGCCGCGCCATTGCCCAAGGTCAGGGCGATCTGGGCTTCCTGCGGCTGGATGAAGATTCCGTGCGGCAGATGGCGACACTGTCCATCGACCATGCGGTCATGGAAAAGACCGACCGTGCCGCCATGATGCCGGTGGAGATGGGCTGGTCCGACGTGGGGTCATGGTCCAGCGTATGGCGCATGGGCGGCCCCGATGACCAAGGCAATGTGATAACCGGCGACGTCACCGCCATGGACAGCACAGACTGTTACCTGCGCAGCGACAAAGGCCTGCTGGCGACGGTGGGAGTAGACAACCTCGTGGTGGTCGCCATGGGCGATGCCGTGCTGGTGGCCCATAAAAGCCGCGACCAGGACATCAAGCTGGCGGTGGAGACCTTAAAAGCCGCAGGCCGCAACGAAGCCATCCACGGCGCCCGCGTGCTGCGCCCGTGGGGCTGGTTCGAAAGCCTAGCCACCGGTCCGCGCTTTCAGGTCAAGCTGATCCAGGTGGAACCGGGTGGGCGCCTGTCCCTGCAAAAGCACTGGCACCGCAGCGAACATTGGGTGGTGGTTACCGGCACCGCAGTGGTCACCTGCGGCGAAGAAGTGCTGGTCCTGCGCGAAAACCAATCCACCTACATCCAGGCCGGCACCATCCATCGCCTGGAGAACCCGGGCCGCTTCCCGCTACAGATCATCGAGGTTCAATCGGGTGAGTATGTGGGTGAAGACGACATCGTCCGCATTGAGGATACCTATGGGCGATGAGAAATTTTACGCCACTCCTCCTAAAAACCGTCGGACCACTTTACAAGTGCGCCCACGCACAAACGACAACCATTTGATTTTTAACAGAAATTCATCTGGCACAGTTCTTGGAATGCAACAGACAGAGGCTCGCCGCCTCGCCGCCGCATCCTTCCAAAGGACGATTTGCCATGAAGCTCTCGCATTTCCTCGGCGCCCTTGTCATTGGTCTGACCGCCTCGGCCGTAGCCAACGCCTCGGCCATTATTACCAATGTCACCGCCGACAACCCGTCGGCCATTTCCGGTGTCACCATTGATGAGGACGGTAATGTCAGCCTAACCAAGACGTTCTCGAACACCACCCCCATCACCCTGATTTTTACGGTCTCGCACACCACGGGTGGAGGCAACAAATTCTCGTTCAATGAGAACATCATCAACAACAGCGGCGTCGCCTGGACCGACTTCCACTTCCAGATCATCGAGCCCGCCGAAGTGAGCGGCAACGGCGTGGTGTTCACCTCGTTCCAGCAATCCGAATTGACCGATTTCGACCTGCTTGGCCCGAGCCAGACCATCCCCGGCTTCCCCAAAAGCGGCCCGCGCAGCCTGAACTTCATCGCCGACCCGGCGCTGCCCAATGGCGGCAGCACCGACGCCTCCTTCGACATCAGCCCCTTCGATCCGGGCAATGGCTGCAATGGCAATGTGCGCACGCCTGCACCCACTCCCTGCAGCTACACCTTCCAGTTGGTCCAGACCCCGACCTTCGGCAACAATCCCCCGGTTGACGTTCCCGAGCCCGCCTCCATGACCATCCTGGGCGCCGGCCTGCTGGGCCTGTCGCGGCTGGCCCGCCGCCGCCGCGCCTGATCTCTCTTAGCGCGCGAAGAGGGGCGGCATCCGCAAGGGGGCCGCCCCATCCGCTCGTGGCAGCCAAAGCGGGACGGCGAGCGCAACGAGGCGCTGGACACCTTCGTCTACGCCACAGCCGCCCTGCACGATCCGGTCGCGGTGGATGGGGTAGAAGAAATCACTGTAAAACTCCCTTCCGTCATCTCCTGCCCTTCAAATACCAAAATGCCTCAGCCTCATTTCGGTGGAATGGAGCTTCAGCCCTTCTTCCGAGAGTCTGCCAAACTTTTGGTAGACCGCTGGGGCCAGGCGGAGGAACGGCACCGTAAAGCCGGGGTCGAAATGCGTGCCCGCTGCGATGATCTTCACCACCTCCTCCCACGGGAACGCCCGTTTATAGGGGCGATCCGATACCAGGGCGTCGAAGACATCGATGATGGCGAAGGCATTACCCGGGTCTCGTCGTCCGACAGCCTGCCGGGTTTCAGAAGGATCGAGTCGGGGATGGCGATCTTGCCGATGTCATGGAGGAACGCTCCCGCAATCAGATCGCGCAAGGTCCCCTGATCGAAGCCAAGTTCCTCGCCAAGCGCCCCGGTGCCATGGTCACGCATGGTGACGGCCGTGCCCAGCACCTCGGCCGTCTGAATGTTCTGTTCCAGGAGCCTGCGTTCGAGTTCGAGCCGCACAGTCTCAGGGAGTTCCAACGCCATGGCGACCTCCAGAGTCATGATCCACCGCCATGTGATGATCATCTGGCGGGCATGAAATGCCGAACCAGGTGACGTAAAGCGCCGGCAGGAACACCAGCGTCAGCAGTGTCGCCACCGCCAGCCCGCCCATGATCGCGTAGGCCATCGGCCCCCAGAAAATCGTCGGCGCGATGGGGATCATGCCGAGAATCGCCGCCGCGGCGGTGAGCCCGATGGGGCGGAAGCGATGCGTCGTCGCCTCGACGACTGCATCCCAAGGGTGGCGGCCATGTGCCTTCTCGACTTCGATCTGGTCAATGAGGATGACCGAATTGCGGGCGATCATGCCGATAAGGGCCAGCACCCCCAGAATGGCCACGAAGCCGAGCGGCTTGTTGGAGACAAGCAGAGCCACGACCACGCCGATGACGCCAAGGGGGGGCGACGCTGAGCACGAGGAACAGGCGGTTGAAGCCCTGCAACTGGATCATCAGGATGGTCAGCATAAGCAGCAGCATCAGCGGCACGACGGCGATCACCGATCCCTGGGACTTGCCACTCTCCTCCACCGTTCCGCCCACGCTCACGGCGTAGCCGGGCGGCAGGCTGGCCTTCAGATCGTCCAGTTGCCCCGCCAGCGCACGGACCACCATCGCCGGCAAGGTGTTCGGGGTGACATCGGCCTGGACGGTGAGGGTGGGTTGGCGATCCCGGCGCCAGATGAGCGGGTATTCCTGGCCGTATTCGACGGAGGCGAGCTGGCTCAACGGAACATTTTGGCCATTGGGCAGCGCCACCTGCAGAGTCCGGATGGTCGCCAGCGACATGCGCTGTTCGGCGGAGGCCCGCGCCACCACATCGACCAGATAGATCCAGTCCCGCATCTGGGTGACCGTCGTCCCGGTCACCACGGCATTGATGGACTGAGACAGATCCTGCGAGCTGAGGCCGAGGAGACGGGCCTGGTCCTGATCGACGCGGATTTTCACCATGCGGGCCGGTTCGACCCAGTTGAAGTTGACTTTCTGGACCGAGGCGTGCGAGCCCATGATCTGGGCCACTTTGAAGGCGATCTCCCGGACGTGCTCGGGATCGGCCCCGCTCACCCGACACTGCAACGGCCAGCCGACCGGGGGGCCGAGTTCCAGGGGATAGACCCGCCCCACCACATTGGGGAAATCGGTCTCCAGCGCCTGTTCCAGCCCCTTGGTGACGACCACCAGTTGGGAGAAATAGTCGTTGGGAAGCTGCAGGTCCATGGGCAGGTAGAACCGGATGGCTCCCCTCCCCACATAGGTGCTCCAGCGCTCGACGTCCTTATCCTCCGCCAGCAGCTTGTCCATCCTGGCCGACAGGTCCCGCGTCGCGGCGATGGAGGCGTTCTGGGGCAGCGTCAGGTCCACCAGCAGTTCGGGGCGGTCGGAAGACGGAAAGAACTGCTGCGGAACGAGGGCCGTGCCCAGCAAGGACAGGGCGAACGCGGCCAGGGTGAGGGCGATGGTGCGCCAGCGGGCTCGCATGGCCGAGACCAGGAGGCGGCGGAACAGGCCCAGGACTCGGCCGGGCTCCTCGGAATGGACGGTCTTGGGAGCCTTGAGGACCCAGACACCCAGCAAGGGGGGCGAAGATCACCGCGACGAACCACGACGCGATCAACGCGATGGCGACCACGGCGAAGATCGAGAAGGTGTATTCGCCGGCCATGCTCTTAGCGAAACCGATGGGCACGAAACCGGCCACGGTGACCAGCGTACCGGTGAGCATGGGGAAGGCTGTCGATGTGTAGGCGAAGGTGGCTGCGCGTTCCTTGGTGTCCCCGCGCTCCAGCCGATGGATCATCGTCTCTACCGTGATCATGGCATCATCGACGAGAAGGCCGAGGGCGATGATCAGAGCGCCGAGCGACACCCGCTGAAGATCGATGCCGAAGAAGTACATCGTCACGAAAACCATGGCGAGGACCAGCGGAATGGAAAGCGCCACCACGCTGCCCGCACGCACGCCGAGGGAAACGAAGCTGACCAGCAGCACTATGGCGATGGCTTCCCACAGGGCCTCCATGAATTCATGCGACGGCATGTTCGATGTTGTGTCCCAGGGCCAACACGTTGCCGCCATCCCGCATGGAAATGGCCAACCCGATGGCCTCCTTGCCGTTGACGAGGAACATCGGCTGGGGCGGATCGGCCGGGCCGCGTGTCACCCGGGCGATGTCGCTCAAGGGGATAATCCGACCGTTCGCCATGAAATTGACGGCGAGGAGCGCCGAGCGGCTCAGCCCTAGCAGCCTGTCGGACTCGCGCTTTCAGTGGAGTGCCTGGAGCGGTAGCTCCGCTGAATCGGCTGGGATTGGGGCGTGATCGAGCCGGGTCGGGGTC
>JACMKT010000114.1 GCA_014380005.1 Rhodospirillales bacterium | reverse complement strand
CTTTGGTGCTGCCTGCCTCGGCCACCGCAGCCGCCGCTTTGGCCGCCGCCGGCGTGCTGGCCCGGCGCTGGGGTCAGGCGCGCGACATGGCGTCCCATGCCGGGCAATTGGCCGGCGCCCTGGAATCGGAAACCCGCGCCTGCGTCATCGTGCGCGACGGCAATGTGGAGGTCTTCCGCAATCAGGCCGGGCGCCGCCTGCTGGGTCCGCCCACGGAACCGCTGAAATTGCTGGCCGAGCGTGCCGGCGGCGATGACCGCACCCTGGCCGAGCTGGACCGCCTGAACGCGGCTGCTACGGTAGGAGCGTTGCGCCGGACCGAGATCGCCCTATGGGCCGATGGCGGCGTCCGCGAATGGCTGGCGCTGGAGGTCCGCCCCGCCGGCAAGGGCGCCATGGCGTGGTTCGTGGAAGACGTCACCGCCCGGCGCGCCATCGAGGAGACCCTGCGGCGCGAGAACGAATGGCTGGCCGATTTCGTGGATTTCCTGCCGGTGGGCTGCTACTCCGCCGATTCCGACGGCATCATCCGCTCGGTCAACCACCGCTTGGCCGAATGGCTGGGCCGCAGCCCGGCCGAATTGATCGGCCAGAATTTGGCCGACATTCTGGGCACCGTGCCCGACCCCGAGGAAGAGCGCACCGAATTGCGGCTGGTGGGCCGGGGTGGCGAGGTGTTCCAGGCCCTGCTGGCCCATTCCGTGTTCGACGATGGCGGCGAAATCCGCACCCGATCCGTGGTGGTGCGCGACATGGTGCCCGAACACCAGTGGGAACGCGCCCTGCGCGCCGCCGAACGCCGCTTCCGCTGGCTGTTCGACGACGCCCCCGTGGGCATCGCCCTGATCGAGCTGGACGGCACGGTGGGCACCTGCAATCTGGCCTTCCAGGCCATGATGGGCATCGACCATGATGGCATCGCCGGGCGCCTGCTGACCGATTACATCGCCGACGAACAGCGCCCCTTGGCGTCCGAACAATTGGCGAAAGTCATCCTGGGCTCCCTGCCCGGCACCCATCTGGAGGTGCGGCTGAAGGGCCGCCGTGACCTGATCGCCCAATTGTTCGTCAGCCCCACCCATGAGGACGGCGACATCTCGGGCCTGATCGTCCACTTCATCGACGCCACCGAGCAACGCAACCTGGAAATCCAGTTCGCCCAATCCCAGAAAATGCAGGCCATGGGCCAGCTGGCCGGCGGCGTGGCCCATGATTTCAACAATCTGCTGACCGCCATGATCGGCTTTTGCGATCTGCTGCTACAGCGCCACGGCGCCGGCGACCCCAGCTTCGCCGACATCATGCAGGTCAAGCAGAACGCCAACCGCGCCGCCTCGCTGGTGCGCCAGTTACTGGCCTTCTCGCGCCGTCAGGCCTTGCAGCCGCGCCTGCTCAACGTCACCGACGCCCTGGCCGAGCTGAACAATCTGCTGCGCCGCCTGCTGGGTGAAACCATCGAGCTGAAGATGGTCCATGGCCGCCAATTGGGCATGATCCGGGTGGACCCCGGCCAGTTCGATCAGGTCATCATCAATCTGGCGGTGAACGCCCGCGACGCCATGCCGGGCGGCGGCACCCTGACCATCCGCACCGGTACGGTCACCGTGGACCAGCCGGTCCAGCGCGGTCCCGAGCTGATGCCGCCGGGCGATTACGTGCTGATCGAAGTGTCCGACACCGGCACCGGCATCCCCAAGGAAAACCTGTCGCGCATCTTCGAGCCGTTCTTCTCCACCAAGGAAGTGGGCGCCGGCACCGGGCTGGGCCTGTCCACCGTCTACGGCATCGTGCGCCAGACCGACGGCTTCGTCTTCGTGGAAAGCGAGCTGGGCCAGGGCGCCGCCTTCTCCATCTATCTGCCCCGCATCGAGGCCGACCCCACCCCCGAAGCCCGCCGCCCGACGCCGCCCGCCGAAAACGCCACCGATCTGACCGGCACCGGCACCATCTTGCTGGTGGAGGACGAAGACGCGGTGCGCATGTTCGGCACCCGCGCCCTGAAGAACAAAGGCTACCGCGTCATCGAAGCCCGCTCGGGCGAGCAGGCGCTGGACGTGCTGCGTGCCGAGGATGACATCGACGTGCTGGTATCGGACGTGGTCATGCCCGGCATGGACGGCGTCACTTTGGCCAAGCTGGTGCGCATGGAACGGCCCGCCATCAAGATCATCCTGATCTCGGGCTATTCCGAAGACGTCGCCCGCAACGGCATCGACCCCGATGCCGGCATCCATTTCCTGCCCAAACCGTTCTCGCTCAAGCAATTGGCCGGGGCGGTGAAGCAGGTAATGACCGAGGATTAAGCTCCAGAAATTAGAACAATTCTTAAATGCGTTCATTTTGCGTTTAATTACCCTACTATTTTTGTCGGCTATTGACCATCTACCTCCTTTAGGCCATCCTATGCCCAAGGTATGGAGAAGGATGAGGGTCATGCGAGACAACGGCTCAGTAACCAATCACGAAATGGTGCTCAAGGACGGCGATTTGCTGGTATCCCGCACGGACGCGTCTGGCCGCATAACATTTGTTAATCAAGCCTTTATCGATATCAGCGGCTTCACCGAGGACGAACTGATCGGCGCGCCGCACAATCTGGTGCGCCACCCCCACATGCCCAAGGAGGCATTCGCCGATTTGTGGGCAACCATTAAATCCGGCAAGCCGTGGGAAGGGTTCGTCAAAAACCGCACTAAATCAGGCGGCTATTATTGGGTGCGCGCCAACGTCACCCCCTTCGTCGAAAACGGGCAGGTGGCGGGCTATGTCTCCATCCGCTCCAAGCCTAGCCGGGCTCAAATCGCCGCCGCCGAAGATCTTTACACCCGCTTCCGTGAAGGCCGCGCGGCGGGCATGACCATCCGCGAGGGCCGCCCCGTCTCCACCGGTCTGGCTGCCCGGCTATCCGCCGCCCGCAACAGCATCGCCGGCATCGTCGTGGGGTGCTTCGTCCTGCTGATCGCCATGATGATGGGCACCTCGTGGGTGACCCTGCGCGGCAGTGACAAATCCAGCGAGGCCATGCGCCTCGTCCACGAAAACCAGATGGTCCCCGCCGGCCAATTGGGCGCCATCACCGGCATCATCCGCGACAACACCCAATTGCTGGCCACCCTGGCGATCAAGCTGCAGGCGGGACAATCCCCCGCCATCGTACCCAAAACGGTGGATGCCATCCGCGCCAACACCGCCCGCATCAACAGCCTGTGGCAGGCCTATACCGCCATCGCCATGACCCGCGAGGAAGAGCAACTGTCGGCCAAATTCACCAGCCAGCGGACCGCCTTCCTCAACGGCGCCCTTAATCCGGCCATCGCCGCGGCGGAAAAAGGCGACGTGGCGGCTTTGATCGCCTTGATCCAAGGCCCGGTGGCAACCCTGTTCGCCCCAGTTGAAGAAACCGCCGGTTCCCTGATGGAACTTCAGGTCCGCGTCTCACGCGAAACCTATGAGAGTGCCCGCGACGATCTGAAGACCAACATGCTGGTGACGCTGGGCATGGTCCTGACGGCGGTGATCGCCAGTCTGGTGCTGGGACGCATCCTGCTGCGCAATGTGACCGGGCCGCTGACCCGCATGGAAGGGCATTTCGACGCGGTTTCACGCGGCGACTTCACCCAGGAAGTGCCCGACGAACCCGCCGGCGAGTTCCAACGCATCACCGCCCTGCTGCGCGGCATGAAGGCCAAGCTGGGTTACGCCCAATTGGAGCGCAAGGAGACCGACCGCCAGTCCGAGGAAAAGCGCCGCGCCGATTTGAACCGCGTCGCCAATCAGTTGGATGCGCGGGTCCAGGGCATCGTCGATCTGATCGCCGTATCCTCGGGCAGCCTGCTGGGCAATTCCCAGACCCTGTCGGACAACGCCCACAAAACCATGGCCCAGGCCGGCAATGTCACCGCCATGACCGGCCAGGTCACCGCCAACGTGCAATCGGTGTCGGCGGCCACCCAGGAATTGTCGGCCTCGGTGGTGGAAATTTCCCGCCAAGTCACCCACGCCGCCCGCATTTCCGCCGATGCCGTGCAACAGGCCGACGAAACCGACCGCATGGTCCGCAGCCTTGCCGAGGCGGCCCAGCGCATCGGTGAAGTGGTCAAGCTGATCAACGACATCGCCAGCCAGACCAATCTGCTGGCCCTGAACGCCACCATCGAGGCTGCGCGCGCTGGCGATGCCGGCAAGGGCTTCGCCGTGGTCGCCAATGAAGTGAAGTCGCTGGCCAACCAGACCGCGCGGGCCACCGGCGAAATCGGCCAGCAGATCTCAGCCATCCAAAGCGAAACCAAATTGGCGGTGGACGCCATCCGCGCCATCACCAGCACCATCAATGCCATCAGCGAAGTGTCGTCCACCATCGCCTCGGCGGTGGAGGAACAGGGCGCCGCCACCAGCGAAATCGCCCGCAGCGTGGAACAAGCCGCCCTGGGCACCTCGTCCGCCGCCGACAACGTGGCCGAAGTGGCCCAGGCGGCAGAGGAAACCAAACTGATGGCCGATCAGGTCTACCAATCGGCCGAGGGCCTGCAAGGCGTCTCGGGCCAATTAGCCAGCGAGGTAAATGCCTTCATCCGCGACATTCGCGCCGCGTGAGGGGGCCAAACTGGGCGGGCACGGGGGAAACTCCGTGCCCGTCTTTTTTTCGTACGGCAGCCATCACGGCCCTGCATGCTGCGCCCTCCATCAAGGATGGTAACTTCGGTGCCATCGGCCCCCTTCATTTTACGCGTCATGCCCTGTCGCCGGAAGAGGCGAAGGCCAGCCAACCCAAGAAGGGAAATCAGGCCGATGTATCGCTCGCATTGCCCGACGAGGCGGCGACCTTGATGGCGTCGCACCGGCTGCACACGAAGTAGATACCGTGGCGGTCATCCACCCACACGTGACGGCACTTGGTGCGGTCGATCCGTTCGGCCATGGCCGGTGCTCCTTTGGGTCGTAAAGCTTCAATGCAACGCGCTGTCGTCCGTCTCGGCGGGAAGTAGATCGTCAACCGTGAGGCCGAACGCATCCGCGAGCCGACGATAGGCCGCGACGGAACCGGGCTTCTTCCCGGCTTCGATCTCCGCGATGTAGCTGCGTGCCACTCCCGACTTGTCGGCCAAGGCCAGGGGCGCCATACCCCGGTGTTCCCGCCAAACCTTTACGGGATGCTCGCCCGCCAAGATGCGCTTGACCAGTGCCAACGGCAGATAATCCCCCGCTTCGGCATCGGCGGCGGCCTCGTCCAGCCGCGCGGCGTCGCGGGCGTCAAGTTCGCGCTCCAAGGCAGACACTCGGCCCACCAAAGCATCATATTCGGTCTGTTCGATGGTGATTTTTCCGGCCATCAGTAAATGTCTCCGCGAGTTTCCAAAATTTCAACCACTACAACCTGACCTTCTCGGTCGATCCGATACAGCAGACGCCAGCCACCTTGCCGGTAACGGAAATAATTAGGCCGGTCGGTTAGTGCCTTTGCTTTCGGATGCGGCCCGAAAGGATCGGCGGCTATAGCGTCGAGGTCCGCCATGATCGCCTGCGCAATCTTCGGCTGGATGCGCTTTAGCGCCTTGATGACCTGTTTGTGAATGATGAGTTCCATAGGCACATTGTCGCTGATAGAGACGGCGCCGTCAAGCGCACATTGTCGCTGATAGAGACAAATGTTGCGCGAAAGCTTCAGCTTTTCGGCTGGTCTGTTGGTGCGTCGCGCTGGACCTGAAATCCGTGAAAAAACGCACGCGCAACCATAATCACCGCAATGAGAAAACCGGCAACGAGGCCATCGGTGAGCGTGATGGTCGCCAGAAGCCGGTCATACCGATCCCGGCCAAAGTCCGACAACAGCACCACGCTTCCGTTGGGCAGCAGGCGGCGGGCCATCTCAGAACCTTGCAGAGCCTTTTTGGCTTCTGCCGCGCTCGTACGGCTTCGCCTTGAGGGGCACCTTCATAGCGAATGCGGTAGGTATCACCGTCGATCACCCACATGACGACGCCGGGAACGTATGTCGGCTGGGCCAGGGCGTAGCCGATCAATACCGTCTGCAAGGCGGTAAGAACGGCAAAGAGCCGTCTCATCCCCTGTGGGGCCGCGTGCTTTACGGCAACCGATACGCCGCCACCACCCCGTCCATCATCATGGGCACCAGCAGCAGCTTCTGTTCGGGCAACACACCGATATCGGCTGACCCTTGCCCCAGCGTCAGCAGCTTGGCGGCCTTGCCCTGGCGGCTGACGGAGAAGACGCCGCCATGGACCCAGTCGCTGACCACATAGCCACCTTTACCGTCGGGCTCCAGCCCGTCCAGAGTGCCGAAGCCCGGCGTCAGGTCGCGGATCATCTTGTCGGGCAGGGTGATTGCCTTCAACGCGCCCGGCTTGGCGGTGTCGAAGCCCTTGCCGGTCATGGGGCCCCATGACGCCACCAGCAGGCGGCCCTGTTCGGCTTTCAGGCCGTTGGGGTTTTCCAACTGGGTATCGGTCAGCCACTTGTCGAACTTGCCGCCGTTCAGCGCCCAGATGACGTTGTCCAGCATGTCCGACACATAGACCACGCCCTTGTCGTCCACGGTGACGTCGTTGAGGAATTTGGCGCCCGGCGCCGGATAGGTCTTGGTCACCTTGCCGGTGGCGGTGTCGATGACCACCAGCCGGTCGATGTCGGACACGTACAGGCGGCCTTTGAACAAGGCCATGCCCTTGGGCGCGTCCAAGCCGGTGGCCCATTTCTCCACCACCACCTTGCCCTCGGCATTGAGCTTGGAGATATAGCCGTTGCCGTCCTTGTCGCCCGGACCGCCATTGATGTTGGAGACGTACAGCCCCTTCTTGGCGCCGTCCCACAGCACGGATTCGGGATTGGCGAAACCGGGGGTTTCCCACACCTTCACCGGCTCGGCGGCCAAGGCGGGGGCAGACAAGCAGGCGGCGATCAGGCAAGCGGCGACAGTCTTGTTCATCATGGGCTCCCGAAACGGAAGGGGGACCTTCCAGTGTTCCTGGAAGATCCCCTTTTTCAACCTTAACGGCAACCCCGGTATTTACTAGGGCCGGCCAATGCTCACATAAGTGAAACCGGCTTCGCGCATTTCCGCCGGGTCCCACACATTGCGCAGATCGACCACCACCGGGTTGGTCAGCAGCGACTTGACCCGGTTGAGGTCAAGGGCGCGGAACTCGTTCCATTCGGTGATGATGACCAGACAATCGGCGCCGGCCAGG
>JACMKT010000016.1 GCA_014380005.1 Rhodospirillales bacterium | reverse complement strand
GCGCGCGCTCAAGGTGCCGAACTTGCCTTCACCTATCAGGGTGATGCGCTGGAAAAGCGGGTGCGTCCGCTGGCGGCGGAAGCCGGCTCCGATCTGGTGCTGCCGTGCGACGTCAGCGACGAAGGCTCCATCGACGCGGTGTTCGACACCCTGAAGGAGAAGTGGGGCAAGCTGGATTTCGTCGTCCATGCCATCGGTTACTCCGATAAGGAGCAGCTGCGTGGTCGCTACGCCGACACCACGCTGGAAAACTTCACCAAGACCATGCACATCTCGGTCTTCTCGTTCACCGCCGTGGCCAAGCGCGCCGCCGACATGATGCCCGACGGCGGCTCGCTGCTGACGCTGACCTATTACGGCGCCGAGCGGGTGATGCCCCATTACAACGTCATGGGCGTGGCCAAGGCGGCCCTGGAAGCCAGCGTGCGCTATCTGGCCGTTGACCTGGGCGGTCAGAACATCCGCGTCAACTCGCTGTCGGCTGGTCCCATCAAGACCCTGGCTGCCTCGGGCATCGGCGACTTCCGCTACATTCTGAAGTGGAACGAGTACAACAGCCCGCTGAAGCGCAACGTTACCCTGGACGATATCGGCGGTTCGGGCCTGTACCTGCTGTCCGATCTGTCGTCGGGCGTGTCGGGCGAGTGCCATCATGTGGATTGCGGCTATCACGTGGTCGGCATGAAGGCGGTGGATGCCCCTGACATCAACGTCTCCAAGGACTGACCATGTCGGGCAACGGGTTCGGTCACACCTTTCGATTCACGACCTTTGGCGAAAGCCACGGGCCGGCCATTGGCTGCGTGATCGATGGTGTGCCGCCCCGTTTGCCACTGACTGAAGCGGACATTCAGCCCTGGCTGGATGCGCGCAAGCCGGGGCAGAACCGCTTCACCACCCAGCGGCAAGAGGCCGACGTGGTGAAAATTCTGTCGGGCGTGTTCGAGGGCGTCACCACGGGCACCTCCATCGGCCTGCTGATCGAGAATACCGACCAGCGCTCCAAGGATTACGGCGACATCAAGGACACCTATCGGCCCGGCCATGCCGATTGGGTGTACGAACAGAAATACGGCATGCGCGATTATCGCGGCGGCGGACGCTCCAGCGCGCGGGAAACCGCCATGCGGGTGGCTGCCGGTGCGGTGGCCCGCGTGGTGCTGGACGCTTTGGCGCCCGGCATCGTCATCCGTGGCGCCATGGTGCAGATGGGGCCGCATGCCATCGATCCGGGCCGCTGGGATTGGGATCAGCGTACGGCAAACCCGTTCTGGTGCCCCGATGGGAAAGCCGTGACGGGCTGGGCCGAGTTCCTGGACGGCGTGCGCAAGTCGGGCTCCAGCACCGGCGGCGTGGTGGAACTGGTGGCCTCGGGCGTGCCGGTGGGGCTGGGCGCGCCGGTCTATGACAAGCTGGATGCCGACCTTGCCAAGGCCATGATGAGCATCAACGCCGTCAAGGGCGTGGAAATCGGCGCCGGTTTCCTGGCCGCCCAGCTTTCGGGCGAAGACAATGCGGACGAGATGCGCATGGGCAATGACGGGCGGGTGCACTTCCTGTCCAACAATGCCGGCGGCATCCTGGGCGGCATCTCCACCGGACAGGACATCGTGCTGCGCATGGCGGTCAAGCCCACCAGCTCCATCCTGACGCCCAAGAAAAGCATCGACCGCGCCGGCAACGAGATTGAGGTCAGCACCAAGGGCCGTCACGACCCCTGCGTCGCCATCCGCGCCGTGCCGGTGGCCGAGGCCATGATGGCGGTCACTCTGGCCGACCATCTGCTGCGCCACCGGGCCCAGTGCGGTTGATAAAATCCCCTCACCCGGCCGCTGACGCGGCCACCCTCTCCCGCAAGGGGCGAGGGCTCATTCCTTGTCGCTGAACGCGTATTCCTTGCCGGTCCAGCGCAAAACCTGCGTGCCGGTGTCGATGCTGCGCCAGCCGGCCTGAATTTCGGTGGTGGCGAAGATGGTGTCCTCGTCCCCCCAGCCCCAGCCGATGCCGACCCAGCGCTTGTTGACCCATTGGGCCACCACGAAGGGATCGCCCTGGTTGGCGTGCCAGCCCGGCGCGTCCACCATCAGAACCAGCTCGGCCTTGCCATCGCCGTTCAGATCAAAGCGGCCCACGCGCAAATTCTGACGCCCGAAGGCGTATTCGGCCTGGGTGTTGAAATGGGCCTGGAAATAGACCTGCAGCAGGGACTCGATGTCGTCATGGGCGCCATCCGTCATGGATAGCAGCGGAATCTGGCTGACCGGGCGCACCACTTCCTGCGCCGCCGCCGGGATGGCGCAAGCGAGCAGGACAAACAGCAGTGTGGTCATACGACGCATGGTCAAACCCCAGACCTGAAGCGGCGGGAGCATAGGGATGGCTGGGGGGCACGTCAATGTGTTGCGCCGTGACATGATTGCGCCCCGAGTTCCTCCCCCATCCGGGATACCCCCGAAACCCGCATCTACCGCAGACGTCTTGTTGTGGCTGCGGGCCGTTTCAGCGATGGTCGCGACCCCGAAGCAAGGCGGTGGCGGTCGCCTTCTTGGGGAGAAAATCGGCCAGGAAAAGATCGGGAGGAGAATGCCTATGTTGAATACCCGCCCCAACATCCATCCGGGCGAGATCCTGCGTGAAGAATTTCTGAAGCCGGCGGGCGTCGACGTTGCCCGCTTGGCCCGCGACCTGAACATGCCGTTCGACCGTGTCCATGAGTTGGTGGATTGCCGGGGGCCGGTGTGCGCCGATACGGCGGTGCGCCTGTCCCATTACTTCGGCACCTCGGAACGGTTCTGGCTGGACGTGCAGATGACCTATGATCTGGAACGGGTGCGCCGCACCGCCCGCTCGCGCATCGAACAGGAAATCACGCCCCTGGATGCCGCGTGATGCTCTTTTTCCCTTCCCCGCGCCAATGGCGGGGAAGGGACACTCCTTGACCGCCACCCCAGGCGCGCTTACACCCAAGGTAGGATAACACCACACCACAAGGTTTCCTGCCCATGCGCCGCTTCGGTCGGATCATCGTTGCTACCCTGGCCGTGGTCGGCCTGTTGTTCATCACCGGCATCGGGCTGGGCATCTGGGGCGCCCTGGCGCTGCATGACAAGGTCGAACCGGCCTTGCCCAAGCGCATGGTGCTGGGCCTGGACCTTGAGAACGAGTTCAAGGACGCGCCGTCATCCGACCCGTTCGCCGCCTTCTCCGGCAACGACGTCTACGTCCTGCGCAAGGTGGTCGAGGGTATCGACCGCGCCGCTAAGGACGAGCACGTGGTGGGCCTGTACGCCACCATCGGCCACACCAAGATGGGCATGGCCCGTGCCCAGGAAGTCCGCGATGCGGTCATGCGCTTCCGCGCCTCGGGCAAGCCGGCGGTGCTGTTCGCCGAAACCCTGGGCGAATTCGGCAATGGCACGGTGGAATATTATCTGGCCTCGGCCTTTGGCCAAGTCTGGCTGCAGCCCTCGGGCGATGTGGGCCTGACCGGCTTCATGGCGGAAACCCCGTTCCTGCGCGGCACCCTGGATTTGCTGGGTATCCAGCCGCAATTCGCCGGGCGCAAGGAATACAAGACCGCCATCGAGACCTTCACCGAAAAGAAATTCACTCCCGCCAATGCCGAGACCCTGAACGGTCTGCTGGATGCGTGGTCGGGCCAAGTGGTCGCCGGTGTGGCCGAAGGCCGCAAGATGCCGGCGGACAAGGTGCGCGCCTTGTACGGCAAGGGCCCGTTCCTGGCTGCCGAAGCGCTGTCCTCCGGTCTGGTGGACAAGCTGGGCTATCATGACGAAGCCTGGGCTGCCGCCGCCGGCGACGGCCCCAAGCCCAAGCATCTGGACGTGGCGGAATACGGCGCCCGCGCCCCCAAGGGCAGCGGCACCATGGTGGCGCTGATCACCGGCGAGGGCGCCATCCAGCGTGGCGAATCCAGCGGCCCGCTGAGCGAGGACGGCTTCGGTTCGGACACCGTCGCCAAGGCTCTGCGTGACGCCGTGGACAATTCCGATGTGAAGGCCATCCTGTTCCGCGTGGACAGCCCTGGCGGCTCCTACGTGGCGTCGGACACCATTTGGCACGAGGTCCGCCGGGCGCGCGCCGCCGGCAAGCCGGTGGTGGTCTCCATGGGCAATCTGGCGGCCTCGGGCGGCTATTTCGTCGCCATGGGCGCTGACCGTATCGTCGCCCAGCCCGGCACCATTACCGGGTCCATCGGCGTGTTCACCGGTAAGATGGTGCTGGCCGATTTCTGGCCCAAGCTGGGCGTGTCGTGGGACGAGGTCCATCGCGGCGACAACGCCCCCATGTGGAGCGCCAACCGCCCGTTCTCGCCGGAAGCGTGGGAGCGGGTCAACGTCATGCTGGACCGCATCTACGCCGATTTCACCACCAAGGCCGCCGATGGCCGCAAGATGGCGGTGGACAAGCTGGAGCCCATGGCGCGCGGCCGGGTGTGGAGCGGCGCCGAGGCTAAATCCATGGGTCTGGTGGACGCCCTGGGCGGCTATGACGTGGCCCAGGCGCAATTGCGTGAGGTGCTGAAGCTGGCCCCCGATGCCGCCTTGGATCTGGTGGCGTTCCCCGAACCCAAGAAGCCGTGGGAGGTTCTGGCCAAGATGATGTCCAGTGGCAGCGGCGGCATGGCCGAGGAAACCCGCGCTTTGGCACGCATGGCCCGCGTTCTGGCCCCAGTGGCTGAACGGCTGGAGGCCATGGACCCCAAGGCCGGCGTGATGCGCCTGCCGGTGGTGCCGTCTGCGGGCCAATGACAGAGCCCGCGCCCAAGACCGTCGTCATCACCGGCGCCAGCCGGGGCATCGGCCATGTGACCGCGCGCCGGTTCCTGGCCGAGGGCTGGCGGGTCATTACTTGCGCGCGCGCGGCCATTCCCGACGAATGCCGCCGTGACCGTAATTGGGCGCACCACTTCGCCGCCGATCTGGCCGACCCCGCCAGCGCCGAAGCCTTCGTGGCGGAAGCGCGTCAGGTGTTGGGCGACGATCCCCTGCATGCGCTGATCAACAATGCCGGCGTCAGCCCCAAGACGCCCTACAAGGAACGGCTGGGGGTGTTGAACGGCTCCATTGACGGCTGGAAACAGGTGTTCGAGCTGAACTTCTTTGCCCCCCTGCGGCTGGCGCGCGGCTTTGCCACCGCGTTGCACCGGGGCAAGGGCTCCATCGTCAACATCACCTCCATCGCCGGTCATTACGTCCATCCGTTTGCCGGGTCGGCTTATTCCACGTCCAAGGCTGCGCTGTCGGGCCTGACCCGCGAGATGGCGGTGGAATTCGCCCAGCTTGGCGTGCGCGTCAACGCCGTGGCGCCGGGCGAAATCCGCACCGAGATGGTCACCGCCGAATACGAAGAACTGATCCCGCGCATCCCGCTGGACCGCATGGGCACCCCGGAAGACGTGGCTGGTACCGTCTTCCGTCTGTGCACCGACGATTTCGCCTATGTGACGGGAACCGAGGTGTTCGTCACCGGCGGCCAGCATTTGTATTAACTGAGCGGGCGGAACTGCACCCGGCGGTTTTCCGCGGCATTGCCATTGGGGGTCAGGGGTTCGCTTTCGCCTTTGCCCGACACTGTCAGCCGCTCGGCGGGAACCTGCCAGACGGTGGACAGATAGGATTGCACCGCTGCCGCCCGGCGCTGGGACAGGCCCATATTATAGGCGGCGCTGCCATGGGCGTCGGTGTGGCCTTCCACGGCCAAAGCCAGATTGGGCTCCGATTGCAGCACTTGGCCCAGCTGGTCCAGGAACGACCGTGATTCCGGCTGGATGTCGGCTGAATTATAGGCGAACTGAATGCGGTAGCCGATGGTCGTGGGCTCCGGGGTGGTGGGCTCCGGCGCAGTGGCTGTGGCCACTACGGGTTCGGGCGACGCGGGCATGTCCATGGTGGCCGCCGCCTTGGTGGTCGGCATGGCGGGGGCGGCGGGCTGGGCCAGGATTTCGATGCCACGGGTGCGGCGCGGAGCATCGGTGGGGGCAAGGTAACCGCGCAGTTCTTCCACCGACGGCGTGTGGTCCAGCATCAACACCTCGCCGGCCAGGGCAGGAGCGGCGGAGGTAGCGAGCAGCAGGGCGGCGAACGGCATCAGTTTCATGACGGCCTCCAGGGCAGGGGTGCGATCTGGGGATGATGCTACGGCTGGGGCCTCGGTGCCGCTGTTGACTGCTTCACACTTCTTGCACATTGCCGCGGCGCCTTGGCGGGCGCATGTGCAGTTCCATGGAAAATGCGCTGTCCCATTGGGATGCCTTGCGGGTGGCCGCCGGTGCGGCGGCAATCATCCTGGCCGCGCTGCACGGCTTGGCGCCGCTGACCAGCGCCGACCGGCTGGTGGAGGATTTCGCCGTTGCCCGGCTGGCCCCGGCCACCCCCCAGCACGACCGCATCGCCATCATCGCCATCACCGAAGACAGCTTGGCGGCACTGCCCTACCGCTCGCCTTTGGACCGCGCCATGCTGGCTGGGGTGGCCGTTGCGCTGAAGGAAAAGGGCGCAGCCGTCATCGGCCTGGATGTGCTGTTCGATCAGCCCAGCGAACCGGCCAAGGATGCCGCCTTGCGGGAGGCACTGACCGCGCCGGGGCCGCCGGTGGTGGTGCTTGCGGCGGGCTCTGCGGCCCAACTGACCGAGCGCCAGCGTCAGTTCCACAGCGACTTCCTGCACGGCCTTCTGGCCGGTCACGGCCATCTCGCCCGCGACCGGCTGGACGGCGTGGTGCGGCGGCAGGTGCCGTGGCTGGAGGGAAAGTTCAGCCTGCCCGCCACCATGGCCGCCGCCATCGGGCTGGTGCCGCGCACCCTGGCGCCCAGCGTGATTGACTGGCTGCGTCCCGCCAACGACGTCGGGGCCTTCCCGGTCTATCCGGCGGAAGCGCTGCCGCTGTTGCCGCCCGCATGGCTGGCCGGCAAGCTGGTGCTGGTGGGGCTGGAAGTCCCCGATGCCGACCGCCACCGCACGCCCCTGACCCTGGGCTCCGCCACCATGCCGGGGGTGCAAATCCAGGCGCAAATCCTGGCGCAGATGCTGGATGGCCGCCGTTCCAAGGTGTTGGGGCCGGCGGTGGGCGCATTGGCAACCATGCTAATGGCCGCCGCCGGGGCAGGGCTGGTGACCGCCCGGCTGTCGTTGGTCCGTTTGGCGTCGGCGGCGGTACTGGGTGCGCTGGCGTTGTGGGCGGCGTGGGCGGCAAGCGCGGCCATGGATGGCCCGATCCTGTCGCCCCTGGGGCCGTCCGTGGCGTGGTTGGCCGCCATGGGCGTGGCGCTGGGGCTGGCGCGGTCGCGCGAGCGGGCTGCGCGCGATACCTTGATGGATCTGTTCGCCGCCCATCTGTCCGTCCCGGTGGCCGAGGATATCTGGCGCCATCGCGACCAGCTTCTGGCCGGCGGGCGCCCGCGTCCGCAAAGTCTGGTGGCGACGGTGATGTTCTCGGACGTGGAGAACTTTACCTCGGCGTCCGAGGAATTGGGGCCGGAACGGCTGATGGATTGGATCGAAACCTACCTTGAAGCCATGACCGAGATCATCACCGGCCATGGCGGCATCGTCCTGCGTTTTCTGGGCGACGGCATCCTGGCCGCCTTCGGTGCGCCGCTGCCGCGCGGTGACGAGGCCGCCATCACCGCCGACGCCATCAACGCGGTGCGGGCGGCCTTAGCCATGGAAGACGTCCTGCATCGGCTGAACCGGGACTGGGCTGCCCACGGCCTGCCCGAAATCCGCATCCGTGTCGGCATGACCACCGGCGCCATGGTGGGCGGCAGCGTGGGGGCGCGGCGGCATTTGGAATACACCCTGATGGGCGATTCGGTGAACACCGCCGCCCGGTTGGAAGCATTGGCGAAAAGCATCGCAATCACCCCCGGCAGCCCTTGCCGCATCCTGGCCGCCCGCACCACCTGGGACCGGGTCCAAGGCGTGGTCTCGGGCCGGCTGGTGGGCGAAATCACCGTGAAGGGCAAGCGCCATCCGGTGGAGGTGTATCAGATTCTGAAGGGGTGACATGCGGCATTGCCGCACAGGTGCTTGACCAGATTGCGGCATTGCCGCATCATACCCATATGAACGGCAAGCGCATCACCATCGTCGAAACCTCGGTTTTCACCCGTCGTGTGGAAAAGTTGCTGAACGCTGAGGAGCGGGAAGCCTTGGTGGATTATTTGGCCGCCAATCCCGAGGCCGGCGATGTGATGGAGGACCTTGGGGGTATCCGAAAGGTACGGTTCGCCGCCAAGGGTAAAGGAAAATCGGGCGGCGCTCGGGTGATCTACTTCTACCACTCCGATGCGACGCCGCTTTATGCGTTGACGATCTATGCCAAGAACGAAAAGGCCGATCTATCCGGCGATGACCGTAAGGCCATGCGGGCGGTCGTGGAGGCCATCAAGGCCAGTTGGAAGAGCAGGAGATAGGACATGGGCGAGTTTGCCAACGAATTGCTGGAATCGCTCAACGAAGCCTTAATCCATGCCAAGGGCGAACGGCAAAATCTCGTGACCCACGAGGTCGCCATTCCCGATGATGTGGACGTGGAAGCCATCCGTAAAGGCCTGGGCCTGACCCGCCCCGCCTTCTGCCGCCGCTTCGGCCTGGATGTGCGCGCCGTGCAGGATTGGGAGCAACGGCGCCGTCGGCCTGACCGGGCCGCCCGCGCCTATTTGCTGGTCATTGCCCATAACCCGGCAGCGGTCGAAGCTGCCCTGCATACGGCCTGACTAAGACTCCGTCATCCCCGCCAATTCCGCCAGCGCCGCCGCCTGGGTCACCGTGATGTAGCCGTTGCGGCTTGCGATCCATCCGGCCTTTTGCCACAGCCCCAATTGCTTGTTCACGCTTTCCCGTGTGATGCCTGCGATGGAGCCCAGTTGCTGTTGCGACAGCTTGATGTCGATGCACACGCCCGCACTGGCGGGGATGCCGTAGGCGGTGGACAGGTGCAGCAGTATGCGGGCCAGCCGGGCGGGTACTTCCAGGAACAGGCTTTCTTCCAGATGGGCGCTGGTGCGGCGCAGGCGCTGGCACAGGATGTTCAGCAGGCGGCTTGCCATTTTGGGGTTCTGCTCCAGATGGCGCTGAAAGTCGCGCCGCTCCAGCACCAGCAATTGGCAGGTCTCCAGGGCCACGGCGTCGGCGGTGCGGGGCTCGCCGTCGATCAGCGAGATTTCGCCGAACACCTCGCCCGGCTTGATGATGTTGAGGATCAGTTCCTTGCCGTCCACCGAATGGGCGCAAATCTTCACCCGCCCGGTCACCACCGCCAGCATGCTGTCGCCGGGGTCGCCGCGCTGGAAGATGACGGTGTCGGTGGGGTGACGCACCACCTGGGCGTAATCGGCCAGCCGCGCCCGGTCGGCGGGGTCCAGATGCTTCAGCAGTGAATTCTCGGCCAGGATGGCCTGGCGGTCCATGGGGAAGGTGCGGGCCATGACACTTAGATGGGCATGGCCGCCGGTGCACTCGAATACCCCTGCGGCATACTTCGGATGGAAAGACGAATGCCGCCCTTCCCACTGATTATATGCAGTGCGGGGAGGCATCGAGATGAGATTGCTGTGGCTGTGCATGGCGGCGCTGTTGCTGGTGGCGGGGCCTTCGTCTTCGGCCACCCAGCGCCGCGTCGCCCTGGTGATCGGCATGGGCCAGTACGTCAGCGTGCCCAATCTGCCCAACCCGCCCAAGGACGCCCGCGCCATCGGCGAAAGTCTGGCCCGGCTGGGCTTCGAGGTGGATACCCATGTGGATTCCGACTATCGCGACTTCGCCAAATCCCTGCGCGAATTCGGTATCAAGGCGCAAAACGCCGATGTGGCGCTGATCTTTTATGCCGGCCATGGCATGCAGGTGGACCGCGAGAATTACCTGATCCCCATCGACGCCCGGCTGGAGCGCGAGCGCGATCTGATTTACGAGGCCATGCCCCTGGACCGTCTGCTGGGCGAGGCCTCCCAAGCCCGCGTGCTGGGCATCGTCATCCTGGACGCCTGCCGCAACAACCCCTTTGCTGAAAAACTGGCGCAAAAGGTCCAGACGGCGCGGGCGCGTGCCATGTCCGTGGGGCCGGGTCTGGCCCGCGTGGATGCCACCCCCAAGGACACGCTGGTGGCGCTGGCGACCCGCGCCGACGCCCTGGCGGAAGATGGTGAGGGCAATCACAGCCCCTATGCGGAAGCGTTGCTGGCCAATCTGGAAATGCAGGGGCTGGAGTTGGGCCTGTTCTTCCGCCGGGTGCGCGATCAGGTGCTGAAGGCCACCCATGGCCGCCAGGAACCCTTCACGTTCGGCTCGCTGGGGGCCGAGCCGTTCTACTTCAACCCGCTGCCGCCCAATGCCCCGCCGGTGGTGCCGGTGTTGGCGCCGCTGGATTTCAGCGACGACAAAACACCCAAGCCGCTGAATATCGCCGGCCTGTCCGACCCCGACGGCGACCGCCTGTCCGTGCGCATTACCGGCCTGCCCAAGGGCGGCGCTCTGCAATTGGGCGACCGCGTGCTGCTCATGGGCGATGCATTGACGGCGGAGCAATTGGGCAAGCTGACCTTCACCCCCGATGGCAGTTACACCGGTCAGGCGGGGCCGCTGACCTTTGCGGTGGAAGACGGGCGCGGCGCCAATGTGGCCGGCAGCCTGTTCATCAAGATCGTGGCCGCCAACCGCCCGCCCGCCGTGGAGCCCGAGCGCCAATTGCACACGGTGGCGCTGCCCTTGGGCCTGCGGGTGCCGCTGGACCCCGACGGCGACCCGCTTTTCATCACCGTGTCCGAAGTGCCCGGCGTGGGCGTGGTGCGCAAATCCGATGGCGCCGGGCTGAAGGTGGGCGACCGGGTGGCGCCCGAGGAATTGTCCAAGCTGACCTATGATCCGGGGTTGGCCCCTCAGGGTGAGGCGGGCACCTTCGCCTATGTGGTGGACGATCAGCGCGGTGGCCGGGCCGAAGCCCGCGTGCGCATCGCCATCGGCACCCGTCCGGCTGGCGGAGGGGGGGCGCCAAACGTTGCCACGACACATGAGCCGGCCAAGGCGACCCAGACGGCGTCGGTGGTGACCGTGCCCATGGCCCCGCCTGAGCCGACGAAAAGTGTCGCCCTGCCCATCGTTCCGGCCCCGTCCGAAGACGGAACGCTGAGGGATTGCCGGGATTGCCCGGCCCTGGTGGTGATGAAGCCGGGCAGCTTTACCATGGGCTCCATGGGCGGTGATGCCAGCTCAAAGCCACCCCACAAGGTCACCATCGCCAAGCCCTTCGCCTTGGGTAAGTTCGAGGTCACCGTGGCCGAGTGGAACGCCTGCGTCCAGGCCGGCGCCTGCAAGGCGGCGGGCGAACCGGGCGAGGGCGGCGACCGCTTGCCGGTGCGCAACGTCCATTGGCAGGACGCCCAGGATTACGTGGCTTGGCTGACCAAACAAACGGGCCGCAAATACCGTCTGCCCACGGAAGCGGAATGGGAATTCGCGGCGCGCGGCGGTGCGGATTCGGCCTATTGGTGGGGCGATGTGTTCGGCAAGGGCAAGGCCAATTGTTCCGATTGCGGCGGCGCCTATGACCGCAAACTGCCCTCGCCGGTGGATGCCTTCCCCGCCAACGGCTTTGGCCTGTTCGGCACCGCGGGCGGTGTGGCCGAGTGGGTGCAGGATTGCTGGCACCCCAATTACGCCGGCGCCCCCAAGGACGGCGCGGCGCGGGAGGAGCCCAATTGCCGTGAACGGGTGATCCGGGGCGGCTCGTGGCGCAACGACCACAGCTACGCCGCCTCGGCCAGCCGGTTCTATTACGATGGCGACGTGCGCTACATCGCCAACGGCTTCAGGGTCGTGCGGGAGATGGAGTAGTAGAGGATGTGTCATTTCGAAGCGTAGCGAGAAATCTCGCCAGATGCGGAAAGACCGTATCCGCGACGGGCAAGATTTCTCGTCGCCTTCGGCTCGCTCGAAATGACAGTCTTTACCTATTTCACCGTCACGGTGATCTTCTTCGATACCACCGGCGGGTCGAAGGGTTTGTGGTCGTAATCGCCCAGCATCAGTTGCAGGGTGTGCTTGCCCGGCGGCAGTTCCACCATGGTCTCGGTCTCGCCATTGCCGAAATGCAGATGGTTGCGGTCGGACGGAATGGGTTCGTCCGCGGGCGGCAGCGGCGTGTCGATCAGCAGATGGTGGTGGCCGGTGTCGGGGGCGCGCACATCCTTGGGGGCCACGCCCATGCCGCGCAGGCCGAACCACACCTTGAACGGGCTGCGCACCACCTCGCCGTTATTGGGCCAGCCCATATACAGATGCACGTCGGCGGGCGCCTTTTCGGCGGCCAGGGTGGGCAGGGCCAGCAGGGTCAGGGCGGCCAAGACTAAGCGGGGGGCCAGGGCGATGCGCGGCATGCTTATTCTTTCACGGTGATGGTGATTTTGTTGGACAGCAGCGGCGGGTCGAAGGGGAAGTGCTTTTCGTCGCCCAGGATCAGTTGCAGGGTGTGCTTGCCGGGCGGCAATTCGATGCGCGCCTCGGTCTGGCCCTTGCCGAAATGCAGGTGGTTGCGGTCGTTGGGAATGGGCTCGTCGGCGGGCGGTGGCGGCACGTCCACCAGCACGTGGTGATGGCCGGCATTGGCCCAGACCACTCCGGCGGGGGCCACGCCCATGCCCTTCAGGCCCATGCGCAGCCACAGCTTGCCGCCCTTCACCACTTGGCCGTCGCGGGGCCAGATGATGTACAGCTTGGCGCCTTGCGGGGCGGGATGGGGCGTGTGCGGCGCCTCTTGCGCCAAAACGGGAGCGGTCAGCAGGGCGGCCAAAGCGGCGACCAGGGCGATGCGTGGCATGCGGCCTCCTGAAATGCTCGCCCACATTATGGTGCTGCCGCTTCTCAACCGCGGGGTGGCATGCGGAGTAGTCCCCCTTGGCGATGCACTTTCGGACAATGGACCAAGCGGGGCCGTCCCCCCTAGCCTGGGGGCATGAACAGTTTACGAATCGCCCTCTTGCTGATAATCGCCGCCAGCGGCCCGGTTTGGGCAGAGGCGGTGGTGTTGTCCTCGACTGCACCGGGCATGACGGTGGGCCGGGTGCTGGCCGATGATGAAACGGTGTCGCTGCCGGATTCCACCCTGACCACCCTGCTGCTGGCCGATGGCCGCGTGCTGAAACTGCGCGGCCCGGCGGAGGGCAAGGTGACGCAATTGGGCGGCGGCGAGCAGATCGCCTCGGCCCAGGCTTCGGGCGGTTGGGGCGGAGTGGATGTTTCGGCCCTGGGCGGCACGCGCGGTGAATTGACCGCCGCCCTTCCGGTGGTGGCGGACAATGTCAGCGTGGATTTGCACCGCGCCGGCACATGGTGCGTGACGGCCCACGCCATTGTGCGGGCTGCCAGCGACGGCGCCATCGAGGATAACGGGCGCCTGATCCAGATAAAGGCCGGTCAGCCCTGGCCGCTGCCCATCACCGACGGCGCCACCGTGCTGGCCCATGGGACAAGCGGGGTGATGTCGGTGCGTTTCCGCATGGTGCAGGATGGCGCCCTGTTCCGCCTTGCCAGCGCCGGGTGCCTAGCCCAGGCCGGGCCGGCGTTGCGCCAGGCCGGGGCCAGCGTGACGCCGTTCTCGCTGTACCTCGCCACCGACCGGGGCCAGACGCCGCGCTATGCCATCGGCGAGCAGGTCACCTTGATCCTGCAAGCCAACCGTCCGGCCCATCTGGCCTGTGTGCTGATCAAGAACGGCGCCATGACCCGGCTGTTCCCCACGGGCTCGGGCTGGGCCGAGTTGGCGGATCACCAGGAAATGCGCATCCCCGGCGACAAGATGGCGGTCCAGGTCGCCGCCACCCCGCCCCCCGGCATGGGCGAGCTGCGTTGTTACGGGGTGGATGCGGCCAGCAAGGCGGCGTTACCGGAATTGGGTCAATCGCCCGAGCGGCTGGACGGTGCGTTCAAGGCGGCGGTGCCCGAACCGTCCCTCGCCACCGCGCATCTGTTCATCCGAGTGCAATAAGAGAAAACCGCCACCCGCCCCCATTTATGGGGACGGGTGTTGCCATGGCTTTTATTTGTGATTGTGCTCCGTCGCCAATTCCGACAGCGGCAAATTCTCCGCGCCGGCATAGACCGAGAGCAGCTTGACGGGAATGTCGCCGTCATTGCGGCCCATATGCCATTTGGTGGATTCCATGAAGCCGTCGCCGGCTTTGAATTTGCGGACCGGCTCGCCTTCGGCCATCAGCGTCAATTCGCCTTCCAGGATATAGGCGTAAAGCGGCTGGGGATGGCGGTGCAGCGGGGTTTCCGCGCCCGGCGGGAAGGTGGTGACGCGCGAGGTGATCTCCGGCGTTCCAGTGGGATAGACCAACGGCACGCCGTCGCCCGAGGTGGTGGATTTCACGATCACCTTGCTGCTGGTGACCGGCTTGTCCGCCGCCCAACTGGACGAGCACAGGGCGATGGCGGTGGCTGCGGAAAGCAGCAGGGCGTGACTGATCTTTCTCATTGGGCAAAGTCCTTACCTGTCATAGTGCGCGCATCATACGCGTACCATTGGTTGCGGCAAGGTTGCGATGCTCGTTATTGGGGATTTTCCAGCTTGGCCTGCTTGATCAGCGCGTAGATGGCCGGGATGACGATCAGGGTCAGGATGGTGGACGACACCATGCCGCCGACGCTGGCCACTTCGGCGACGCCCTCGGTCTTGGCCAGCTGATAGCGCAGATACCAATCCTGAATGGTGCGCAGTTCCGCCAGGGAGCGGTCTTTCGCCAGCACCACGTATTGATAGACCCAGCCCACGCCGGTGGCGTCCGGCCCCAGGGACGGCGTT